>CBFGPV010000008.1:0-63014 GCA_965650765.1 uncultured Burkholderiales bacterium | reverse complement strand
GCGACCGTTCAGCGCCCGGCCATCCACTCGGCCCAATAGTCGACGCACGCCCGCACCTTGGGCAGCCGGTGCCGCTCGCGCAGCATCACCGCAAAGATCGGCACGGGCTGCGAGGCAAACGCTCCCGGCAGCACCTCGACCAGCGCACCGCTGGCCACCAGCGGGCGCGCCACCAGATCGACGATGCGTCCGATGCCGGCGCCGCACTGCACCACGGCCACCAGGGCTGCGGTGTCGTTGACACGGGTGTGCCCGCGCGCCTCGAAGCTCGCTTCAGCGTCCCCCTCTCGGTAGGCCCAGCTGTTGAGCGCCGGGTTCAGGCTGTTGGTGACGAGTCGGTGTGTCGCCAGATCGTCGGGCGTCGCGGGAGTGCCATGGCGGCGCAGATAGTCGGGCGAGGCGTACAGCCCGCGCGTGAGCAGGCCCACGCGCCGAGCCACCAGCGTGTCATGCTGGGGCTCCCCAGTGCGAAAGGCCACGTCGATGCCTTCGCGCGCCATGTCGATGATGCGGTCGTCAGCACAGATGTCGAGTTGCACCCCGGGGTGGCGTGCCTGCAGGCCGCTCAGTGCGGGCGCGATGACCGCCTGCGCCAGCACCGAGCTGACGCTCAGGCGCACCCAGCCGCTGGGACCGTCGAGCCGGCCGGTCAGGTCGGCGTGGAGCTCGGCCTGGATTTCGAGCAGGCGACGGGCCTGGGCGAGAAAACTGTCGCCTTCGTCGGTCAGGCTCAGGCCGTGGGTGCTGCGGTGCATCAGCCGCACGCCGCAGGTGGCTTCGAGCCGCGCCAGCGTGCGGGTGACCTGGCTCACGGCCACGTTGCGCTCACGCGCTGCGGCCGACAGCGAGCCCAGCAGCGCCACCCGCTCGAACAGGGCCACATCATCCAGTTGCAGGTTCATCGGCGCAGTGTTGTCCTGATTTGCAGAATCTGCAACACCGCTTGGCGGCGAAGCGGGTTTCGCGGTGGCGGCGGCTCTCCTAGATTGGGGCCACCTTCAATTCATCGCGAACGCCCTGCACGCGCATCGACCATGTCCCAGCCCGAACGCAAGCCTCTGCGCCTGGTGGCGCACACCGCCGCAGCCTCGTCGGCCGACCACGGCAGCCGTCTGTGCGACCCGCTCGACGCCGCCTGGCTGCAGGCAAACGACCTGACCGGCCGCGCGGCGCGCCGGCTGGCCTACCGGCTGGCACGCCATGCCCCCAGCCGCCTCATGCCGAGCGGTCGTTCTCTCCCGGACGAGCACATGCCACCTTGTGCAGCAGCTCGATGAGCATGGCCCGCTCGGCCGGACTCAGGTGAGCCAGCGCCTCGCGCTCGGCCTCCACGATGCGGTGGGTGGCCTGCGCGGCGATTTCCTCGCCGCGGGGCGTGGCCCGCAGCATCTGCGAGCGGCGGTCGGTTTCGCTCTTTTCGCGCTGCACCAGGCCGCGCTCCTCGAGCTTGTCGATCCACATGGTGATGTTCGGGGCCGTCACCGCCAGGGCGCGCGCCAGGCGTGCCAGTGAACCGCCCGGGTTCTCGACGATCAGCGTGAGCAGGGTGTACTCCACCGGCCGCAGCTCGAAGGGTTCACCCACATGCCGTCGGAACAGGCTGTTGGAGACGATCGCGGCCTGGGCAATCTGGTAACCGAGCACGTGGTGCAGCTTGGCCTCCTCGAGCCGCCCGGCGGGCGTGATGTCGGGGCGGGCGGGGCGTGGCGGGCGTTTGGTCGACATGCGCCGGATTGTGCACGCAGCCGCGCGCCGGGCGGGCCGGCGCCAGGGCGCCGCACCGGCGGACCTGACACCGGGTTGTGACGAAAGTGATGAATGTACTGAACGAACTTCGATCGAGAAACTGAAGGTAAACCCCAGGTCTTGATGAAAAACAGTTCAGTACATTAATCAATAGGTGCTGCACTTTGCGCGTCTGGAGCCAGCGCGGCATCAGTACAACCCAGGAGACCGACATGAGCTTCACCCTGCCCCGCCGGCTTCGGCTGGCCCTTCCGGCGCTGGCGGCTGCCAGCGTTGCCGCCTGCGGCGGATCCGACGACGGCCTGCCGAGGCTGTCCGCCGCCACGCCGGCATCGCTGAACGGCGCCTGCGCCGACCTGACGACCCGTCTGGCCAGCCTGCCCAACACCGTGATCACCGCGGCCACCACCGTGGCGGCCGGCACCTTGACCGTGGGCGGTCAGCCCGTGGCCGAGCATTGCCAGGTGACGGGCCGCATGCATGAACGTGTGAGCCCGGTGGACGGCAACACGTATGCGATCGGTTTCGAGATGCGCCTGCCCCGCAACTGGAACGGGCGCTTCCTGCATCAGGGCAATGGCGGGATCGACGGCAACGTGGTGCCGGCCACCGGGTCCACGGGCGGCGGGCCGCTGACCCATGCGCTGCACAAGGGGTTTGCCGTGCTGAGCTCGGATGCCGGCCACACGGCCGCGGTGGGTCCGACCTTCGGTGTCGATCCGCAGGCGCGGCTGGACTACGGCTACCAGGCGGTGGGCAAGCTCACGCCGATGGCGCGCAGCGTGATCCAGACCGCCTACGGCAAGGCGCCGGACCGTTCGTACTTTGCCGGCTGCTCCAATGGCGGGCGCCATGCGATGGTTGCGGCCGCTCGCTATGCCGAGCAGTACGACGGCATCCTGGCCGGTGCACCGGGCTACAACCTGCCCAAGGCAGCCATTGCCAACATTGCCGGTGGCCAGTTGTACGCGAGTGTGGCGAGCAACCCGGCGGACATTGCCACCGGCTTCACGCCGGCCGAACGCACCCTGGTGGCCAACGCCGTGCTGAGCCGGTGCGACGCGCTGGACGGCGCGACCGACGGTCTGGTCCAGGACGTCGCGGCCTGCCGCTCGGCCTTCAATCTGGCGCGCGACGTGCCCAGTTGCAGCGGCGAACGCGACGGCAGCTGCCTGAGCGACGCGCAGAAAGTGGCGATCGGCAAGATCTTCAGCGGCCCGACCACCAGCACCGGGGCCCGGATCTATTCGACCTTCCCGTACGACCCCGGCATCGCCTCGGGCGGGATTCCGTTCTGGGAGTTCACGGCGCCGCTGGTGCTCGACTCCGGCGCGGTCGGCCTGATCTTCCAGGTGCCGCCCGCCGACCCGGCCACGTTCAACGGCCCGGCGTTTTCGCTCGGTGCCAACCTGGACTCGCTGCTCGGGCTGGTGCAGGCCACCAACGCCACCTACACCGAGTCGGCCATGGCCTTCATGACCCCGCCCAACCCGACGGACCTGTCGCGGCTGCGCGACCGTGGCGGCAAGATGATGGTCTACCACGGCGTGGCCGATGCGATCTTCTCGGTCGACGACAGCGAAACCTGGTACCAGGGCCTGCAGACGGCCAACCGCGGCAAGGCTGACGAGTTTGCGCGCTTCTTCCGTGTGCCGGGCATGGGCCACTGCTCCGGCGGGCCGGCAACCGATCAGTTCGACATGCTCGAAGCGCTGGTGAACTGGGTCGAGCAGGGCCGCGCCCCCGACATGGTGCTGGCCACCGCCCGGGGCCCTGGCAATGCCGGCGGGGTCAATGCCGAGGTGCCGTCGAACTGGGCACCTGATCGCAGCCGCCCGCTGTGCGCCTACCCGAAGGTGGCCCGCTACAAGGGCACCGGCAGCCTCGACCAGGCGTCGAGCTTCGCCTGCCAGTAAGGCCGCGGGCAGCCACGCCCGCCACGCTGCCGGGGTGGCCGACCGCCCCGGCAGCCGGCATCATGGAGGCTCCTTTGACCGTTGCGCCGACCACCCAGGTGGGCGCCACTGGAGCCACGATGCCTGACACCGACCCGATCTGGATGCGCCCGGCGCCGCGCCGGGTGCTGCTGGCCAGCGACCTCAGCGCCCGCTGCGACCGGGCGCTCGACCGTGCGGCACTGATCGCCGCGCGCTGGCAAGGCCCCCTGACCGTGCTCAACGTGGCCGACGCGCCCCAGGCGCCCGACCTGGCTCTGGCCTGGGCCGGCGGCCAGGACGAGGGCCTCGTGCTGCAGCACGCCCGCGAACAATTGCGCGCCGATGTGGACGCGGCCGGCATCACGGCCGAGCTGAGGGTGGTGCGCGGCGACGCGGTGGACAGCATCTGCCGCGTGGCCGCTGAAGAAGGCAGTGCCCTGGTGGTGACCGGCATGGCCCACGACGAGGCCTTCGGCCGCTTCCTGGTGGGGTCCACCGTCGAGCAGCTGGCCCGGCGGCTGGCCGCCCCCTTGCTGGTGGTGCGCAACCGTCCGCGTGCGCCCTATCGCAACGTGCTGGTGGCCACCGACCTGTCCGACACCTCGCGCGATGCGCTCGAAGCCGCGGTGCGCTACGTCGACGCAGCCCGATTCACGCTGTTCCATGCCCGCAGCACGCCAGGCCTGCAGCCAGAGGACGAGGTGCAGGCCGCATCCCGCAACCAGCAACTGCGTGACGATGAGCTGCTGCCCTTCCTGGCCGGCTGCAACCTGCCGCCGGGGGTGCCGGGCCGCATCCATGCGGTGGTCGAAGGCGGCGCGGTCGAGGCGGCCGTCACGCGGCATGTGCGGGCCAACCATGTGGACCTGGTCGTCGCCGGCTCCCACGGCCGCACCGGGCTGCTGAACGTGCTGCTGGGCAGCACGGCCGCCCGTCTGCTCGACTGGCTGCCTTGCGACACCTTGCTCGTTCGCGACCCCCGAGCCGCACGATGAAACCCTGAATTTGGGTCGGAAACCTTAGCGAAACTCAATCGTCCCGGACAATCGAACAAATTCCATCGATTGCCCATGCTGTCATCACTGTTGATGCTGGTCGTGCTTCCCTTTGCCGGAAGCCTGATCGCCGCCATCCTGCCGTCCAACGCGCGCAATGCCGAGTCCACCCTGGCCGGCGTGATCGCGCTGTATTGCGCGGTGCAGGTGGCCTTGTTCTTCCCGCAGGTCTCGGCCGGTGTCGTGCTGCGCGAGGAGTACCTCTGGCTGCCCTCGCTCGGGCTGAACCTCGTGCTGCGCATGGACGGGTTCGCCTGGATGTTCTCGATGCTCGTGCTGGGCATCGGCGCGCTGGTGGTGCTGTATGCGCGCTACTACATGTCGTCGTCCGACCCGGTGCCGCGCTTCTTTTCCTTCCTGCTCGCCTTCATGGGCGCGATGAGCGGGGTGGTGCTGTCGGGCAACCTGCTGCAGCTCGTGCTGTTCTGGGAGCTGACCAGCCTGTTCTCCTTCCTGCTGATCGGCTACTGGCACCACCGGCGCGATGCCCGGCGAGGTGCGCGCATGGCGCTGACCGTCACCGGTGCCGGCGGGCTGTGCCTGCTGGCCGGCGTGCTGATCCTGGGCCACATCGTCGGCAGCCACGACCTGGACGTGGTGCTGCGCTCGGGTGAGCTGGTGCGTGCGCACCCGCTGTACGTCGTCGTGCTGGTGCTGGTGCTGCTGGGCGCGCTGACCAAAAGCGCGCAGTTCCCGTTCCACTTCTGGCTGCCGCACGCGATGGCCGCACCGACGCCGGTGTCGGCCTACCTGCATTCGGCCACGATGGTGAAGGCGGGCGTGTTCCTGATGGCCCGGCTGTGGCCGGTGCTGGCCGGCAGCGACGAATGGTTCTGGCTGGTCACCTGCTCGGGCCTGGCCACGCTGCTGGTGGGTGGGTTTGCGGCCATCTTCCAGACCGACCTGAAGGCCCTGCTGGCCTACTCGACCATCTCCCACCTGGGCCTGATCACCACCCTGCTGGGCATGAACAGCCCGCTGGCGGCGGTGGCGGCGGTGTTCCACATCATCAACCACGCCACGTTCAAGGCCTCGCTGTTCATGGCGGTGGGCATCATCGACCACGAGACCGGCACACGCGACATCCGCCGCCTGAGCGGGGTGCTGCGCTACATGCCGATCACCGCCACGCTGGCGATGGTGGCCAGTGCCGCGATGGCCGGGGTGCCGCTGCTCAACGGCTTCATCTCGAAGGAGATGTTCTTCACCGAGGCGGTGTTCGTGAATGCCGCACCGTGGTTCAAGCTGGTGCTGCCGGCCGCTGCAGTGGTGGCCGGCATGTTCAGCGTGGCCTACTCGCTGCGGTTCACGGCCGACGTGTTTTTCGGCCCGGACACCTGCCACGGCCTGCCCCGCCTGCCGCATGAACCGCCGCACTGGATGCGTGTGCCCATCGAGCTGCTGGTGCTGGCCTGCCTGGTGGTGGGGGTGTTGCCGCAGTGGTCGATCCAGCACATCCTGGGCACGGCCGCCGCACCGGTGGTGGGCGGTGCCCTGCCCGACTTCGACCTGGCCGTGTGGCATGGCTTCAATGTGCCGCTCTACATGAGCCTGGTGGCGCTGGGTGGCGGCATCGCGCTGTACTGGGTGCTGCGCGGCCCGATGCATGCCGGGCGCATCGAGCACACGCCGCTGCTCGGGGTGGTCAGCGGCAAGCGCATCTTCCAGCGGGTGCTGGCCCGGCTGACCGCCGCCGGACGCCTGGGCACACGCCTGCTGGGCACGCGCCGGCTGCAGACGCAGATGCTGCTGCTCGTGCTGGTCACGGTGGTGGCGGCCACCGCGCCGCTGTGGCTGAGCACCGAACGCTCGGTGCTCGACGCCGGCAGCCGTGAACCGCTGCCGTTCTCGCCGATGTTTGCGCTCCTGTGGACGGTGGGCGCCGGCGCGGCCATTGCCTCGGCCTGGCAGGCCAAGTACCACCGGCTGACCGCCCTGGCCCTGATGAGCGTGGCCGGGCTGGTCACGGTGGTCACCTTTGCCTGGTTCTCGGCCCCGGACCTGGCGCTGACCCAGCTGTCGGTCGAGGCGGTCACGACCGTGCTGATCCTGCTGGGCCTGCGCTGGCTGCCCAAGCGGCTCGAGGCGCGCGACCGGTTGCTGCCGCTGCGCGTTCGCATGCGCACACGCACCCGCCGCCTGCGCGACATGGCCCTGGCCTTGGTGGCCGGCATCGGCATGGCGGTGCTGGCCCATGCGCTGATGACCCGCGACTTCCCGCAGAGCATCTCGCCGTTTTTCCTGGAGCGTGCGGTGCCCGAAGGGGGCGGCACCAACGTGGTCAACGTGATGCTGGTGGACTTCCGCGGCTTCGACACCCTGGGCGAGATCACCGTGCTGGGCGTGGTGGCGCTCACGGTGTATGCGCTGCTGCGCCGCTTCCGGCCGGCGCCGGAGAGCACGGTGCTGCCGCCGCAGCAGCAGGCCATTCCGGCCGACCTGGCCACCGACCTGGTGAACGCCGTCACGGCCACCGACACGGCGCGCGGCTACCTGCTGGTGCCGGCCGTGCTGGCGCGCCTGCTGCTGCCGGTGGCGGCGGTGATCGCGGTCTACCTCTTCATGCGCGGCCACAACGAGCCCGGCGGCGGTTTCGTGGCGGGGCTGGTGCTGTCGACCGCCTTCATCCTGCAGTACATCGTGTCCGGCACGCAGTGGGTCGAGGCCCACATGTCGCTGCGGCCGCAGCGCTGGATCGCGGTAGGCCTGCTGATCGCCACCGTCACCGGCCTGGGCGCGCTGGTGTTCGGCTACCCCTTCCTCACCACCCACACCGCGCACCTGAACCTGCCCGTGCTGGGTGAGGTGCATGTGGCCAGCGCCCTGTTCTACGACATCGGCGTGTTCACGCTGGTCGTGGGCGCGACCCTGCTGATCCTCACGGCGCTGGGGCACCAGTCGGTGCGTGGCCATCGCCGCCCCGCGCGGGCCGGTGACGCAGCCCCTGCGCCCACCTCGAACCAAGGAGCCGTCTGATGGAACTCGTCATGGCCGCCGCCATCGGCGTGCTCACCACCTGCGGCGTCTGGCTGATGCTGCGCCCGCGAACCTACCAGGTGATCATCGGGCTGTGCCTGCTCAGTTATGGCGTCAACCTGTTCATCTTCAGCACCGGGCGCCTGGCAGTCGACAGCGAGCCGGTGCTGGTGCCCGGTGTGCCCACCACCTTTGTGCACTACACCGACCCGATGCCGCAGGCGCTGGTGCTCACCGCCATCGTGATCGGCTTTGCCATGACCGCGCTGTTCCTCGTCGTGCTGCTGGCGCAGCGCGGCTTCAGCGGCAATGACCATGTCGACGGCCAGGAGGACGAGGCATGACGGGCTGGCTGAACGCCCTGGCGCAGGCCGCGATGCCGCACCTGATGATGGTGCCCATCCTGCTGCCGCTGGTGACGGCTTGCGTGATGCTGCTGCTCAACGAGCGGCGCCACCGCAGCAAGGCCGTGCTGGGCCTGCTGGCTGCGCTGGCCAATCTGGGCGTGGCGCTGGTGCTGCTCCAGTGGGCCAAGGGCTCGCCAGGCGCCAGTGCTCATGGCGTGTACCTGCCGTCGAACTGGGAGGCGCCCTATGGCATCGTGCTGGTGCTCGACCGGCTGTCGGCGCTGATGCTGGTCGTGGCGGCGCTCGTGTCGCTGATGGCCCTGTTGTTTTCGGTGGCGCGCTGGCACAAGGCCGGGGCGCGCTTCCATGCCTTGTTCCAGATCCAGATCATGGGCCTGAACGGCGCCTTCCTCACCGGCGACCTGTTCAACCTGTTCGTCTTTTTCGAGGTCATGCTCGCGGCCTCGTATGCGCTGCTGCTGCATGGCTCAGGGCCGGCGCGGGTGAAGGCCGGGCTGCACTACATCGCGATCAACCTGGCGGCGTCGTCGCTGTTCCTGGTGGGTGCGTCGATGATCTATGGCGTGACCGGCACGCTGAACATGGCCGACCTGGCCGCGCGCATCCCGGACGTGGCGGGGCCGGACCGGCCGCTGCTGCATGCGGGCTGCGCCATCCTGGCGGTGGCCTTCATCGCCAAGGCCGCGATGTGGCCGCTGAACTTCTGGCTCGTGCCGGCGTATGCCAGTGCCAGTGCACCGTCGGCGGCGGTGTTTGCGCTGCTGACCAAGGTGGGCGTGTATGTGCTGCTGCGCCTGTCGACCCTGCTGTTCTCGCCGGCGGCGGGCGAGTCGGCGGCCTTCGGCCAGGGCTGGCTGGTGTGGGGCGGCATGGCCACGCTGGCGGTCGGTGCACTGGGCATGCTGGGCGCGCAGCGGCCGGCACGGCTGGCAGGCTACGCGGTGATCGTCTCGTCGGGCACGCTGATGGCCGCGGTGGGGCTGGCGCGGCCTGAACTCACCGCCGGTGCGCTGTACTACCTGCCGGGCTCGACCTTTGCGGTGGCGGCGTTTTTCCTGCTGGCCGAACTGATGGATCGCTCACGCCACCCCGACCCGGAAGCGCAGCGTGCGCCCGAAGACGAAGAAGACCACCTGAGCTTCGCGCTGGCCGACCAGGAACTCGCCAGCGATGCCAACCTCGACGACGACGAGGAGGTGCTGGTGGGCCGCGCCATCCCGGCGTCGATGGCGCTGCTGGGCCTGGCCTTCATCGGCTGCGCGGTGCTGATCGCCGGGCTGCCGCCGCTGTCGGGCTTCATCGGCAAGTTCGCGATGCTGTCGGCGCTGCTGGGCGCGCCTGGGGCCGTGATCGAGCCGGTGAGCTGGACGCTGCTGGGCCTGGTCATCGTCTCCGGGCTGCTGGCGCTGGTGGCGATGTCGCGGGTGGGCATCCGCTTCTTCTGGGCGCCGGTCGACCGGGCCGCGCCGGTGCTCAAGGTCGTCGAGTACCTGCCGATCGCGCTGCTGGTGCTGGCCTGTGTGCTGCTGTCGGTGCGTGCCGAGGCGCTGATGCGCTATGCCAGCGCAACTGCCCGTTCCCTGCACGAGCCGCAGGCCTACATCAACGCGGTGCTGACGGCGCGCCCCTTGCCCACGCCGACCAATGCCGACCGGCTGTCGGTGCCACCGCCGCAGGAGCTGCCCCGATGAAACGACTGTTTCCCGCGCCGGTGCTGTCGCTGGCGCTGATGGCCTTGTGGTTGCTGCTGAACGGCTCGCTGTCGGCCGGGCAGTGGATCATGGCGGCCGTGCTGGGCCTGATCGTGCCGCTGCTGACGCAGTCGCTGCGACCCACCCCGGTGCGCATGCGCCGGCCGCTGGTGGCGCTGCGCCTGTTCCTGCAGGTCGGGGCGGACGTGATCGTGTGGAACTGGCGGGTGCTGCGCGGCACCATCGCACCGGCAGACCGGGTGCCCACGGGCGGCTTCGTCACCGTGCCGCTGGACCTGCGTGACCCCAACGGCCTGGCGGTGCTGGCGGCCATCATGTGCGTGATCCCCGGAACGATCTGGTCCGAACTGGCGCTGGACCGCAGCGCCCTGCTGGTGCACATGTTCGACCTGGACGACGCCCCGGCCGAGATCGCGCTGATCAAGTCGCGCTACGAGCGCCCGCTGATGGAGATCTTCGAATGAGCCCGCTGCTGTTTGGTGCGATCGTGTTTGCGCTGGCCTGCTACGTGCTGGCCATGGCGCTGAGCCTGGTGCGCCTGGTGCGCGGCCCCTCGGCCCAGGACCGCGTGCTGGCGATGGACCTGGTGTGCACGATCGCGATGCTCGTGCTCATGGTGCTGGCCATCCGCTACCGCAGCTCGATGTACTTCGAGGCCGCCTTGCTGATCGCCGTGTTCGGTTTTGTCAGTTCGGCCGCCATGGCCAAGTTCCTGCTGCGCGGCGAGGTGATCGAATGAACGGTGAACTCCCGCTGTGGGTGGAACTGAGCGTGGCCGCGCTGCTGGTGCTCAGCGGCCTGTTCACGCTGTCGGCGGCGATCGGTGTGGTGCGCTTCAAGACCTTCTTCCAGCGCATGCACCCTCCCGCACTGGCCTTCAGCTTCTCGGCCTGGTGCGTCACGCTGGCCACGGTGATCTACTTCTCGGCGCTGGAGCAGTCGCTGGCCCTGCACGCCTGGCTGATCATCATCTTCCTGTCGATCACCGTGCCGGTCACGACCATCCTGCTTGCGCGCACGGAGCTGTTCCGCAGGCGCACCGGCACGGCCGGCCATGACGACGTGCCGCCGCCGCTGAGTCACATCGTGCAGCCTGGGCAGCCGGGCAAGGAGCGGGGGCAGCACTGACGGCCCCGGCGGCCCCAGTGCGGCACGTACCGTGCCTCAGCCCCCCGCAGGCGCCCGGTCAAATCGGTTCAGCACATACATCGACATGCCGCGGGCGAGTTCTTCCTCGCCGAAGAACACCGTGCCCACGTGTTCATTGCGCAGCAGGTCGGTTTCTTCCTCGCTGTGGGTGCGCACCACGATCTCGATGTCCGGGTTGAGGGTGCGGGCTGTCTCGACCATCTGGCGTACGCCCAGGGTGGTGCCGGTGGCGATGACCAGCATGGCCGCGTCGGCGATGTGGGCCTGGATCAGCACGGCCGGGTCGGCGGCGTCACCCGATACTGCGGGCGTGCCCTTGCTGCGCAGGTCTTCGACGAGTTCCCGGTTCTGCTCGGCCACCACATACGGGATGTCCTTCTGGCGCAGCGCCCGGGCAATCATGCGGCCGACGCGGCCGTAGCCCACCAGCACCACCTGCCCGGCGAGGTACTTGCGCTCGGTGCTCATGGGCAGCTCGGCATAGGGGTCGTCGCGGCTTTCGAGCCGGCGGGCGAACTCCGAGCGCTCGAGCACCCAGCGACTGAACGGTGTGATCGCAGTGAACAGCAGCGGATTGAGCGCAATCGAGATCAGCGCGCCGGCCAGCACGAGGCTCATGCCCTGCTGCGGCAGCAGGCCCAGCGACATGCCCATGCCGGCCAGGATGAACGAGAACTCGCCGATCTGGCCCAGACTGGCGGCCACCGTGAGGGCCGTGTTGAGCGGGTAGCGGAAGGCCAGCACCAGGCCCGCCGCCGCGATCGACTTGCCCACGACGATGATGGCCACCACGCCCAGCACGCGCAGCGGCTCCTCGGCCAGCACCTTGGGGTCGAACAGCATGCCCACCGAGACGAAAAACAGCACGGCAAAGGCATCGCGCAGCGGCAGGGATTCTTCGGCGGCACGGTGGCTGAATTCGGACTCGCGCATCACCATGCCGGCAAAAAAGGCCCCCAGCGCAAACGAGACACCAAACAGCACGGCCGCGCCGTAGGCGATGCTGATGGCCATCGCCACCACCGACAGGGTGAACAGCTCGCGCGAGCCGGTGCGCGACACCTGCCACAGCAGCCACGGCAGCACCCGGCGCCCGGCCACGAGCATCACGGCCACGAAGGCCACAACCTGCAGCAGGGTCTGGGCGATGGTGCGCCACAGCGGGTCACCGTTGTCGGACGGTGCGTTGCTGCCGCCCAGCATGCCGGCCAGCGGCGGCAGCAGCACCAGCATGATCACGGTGGCCAGGTCTTCCACCACCAGCCAGCCCACGGCAATGCGGCCGTTCATCGTGTCCAGCACTCTGCGGGCTTCCAGCGCCTTGAGGAGCACCACCGTGCTGGCGCAGGACAGCGACAGGCCGAACACCAGCCCTGCCCCGCCCGACCAGCCCCACAGCCAGGCCAGGCCCATGCCCAGGATCGTGGCAATGCCCATCTGCACCACCGCCCCCGGCAGCGCTATGCGCCGCACGGCCAGCAAGTCGTCGAGCGAAAAATGCAGGCCCACGCCGAACATCAGCAGCATCACGCCGATTTCGGCCAGTTGCGAGGCGATGGCCACGTCGGCCACGAAGCCCGGGGTCGAGGGCCCGAGCACCACCCCGGCCAGCAGATAGCCCACCAGCGCGGGCACCTTGATGCGTTCGGCCAGGAAACCAAGCAGCAGCGCCAGCCCGAAACCGGCCGCAAGGGTCGTGATGAGGGAGACGTTGTGTTCCATGGTGGTTTTGAGGATCGCAAGCTGCATGGTAGCGGTTGAATCGTGGCCGCGGGTCCGGTCGTTCGCCTCGCGCAGCTTGCGCCCCCCGGGCAGCTGGCAGTTGTCGTCCAGCCCTGCGCGGTGCTAAGGTGAGGGACACGGCTGCGCCACCCTCGGCGCCATGCCCGCCACAGGGAGACGCGCATGAGTCAGTGGGGCACCATCCTCGCGGCAACCGATCTGTCGGCCGGCGCTCGCCATGCCGTCGAGCGGGCCGCCCGGCTGGCCCGCCAGACCGACAGCCCGCTGACCTTGCTGCACGTGCTGGCCGGATCGGCCATGCAGGAATTGCGCCAGTGGTTCGGCGTCAGTGCACCGGTGGCGCAACGGGTGCACGACGATGCGCAGCGCCGCCTGGGCGAGCTGATGTGCGACGTGACGCACCCGCATACCGCCACCGGGCAGGTCACCAGCGGCACGCCCGTGGCCGAGATCCTGCGGGTGGCCGACGAGAGCGAGGCGGCGTTGATCGTGGTCGGTGCACGCGGCGAGGGGTTCATTCGCCGCCTGATGCTCGGCACGACCACCGATCAATTGCTGCGGCGCGCGCGCCGGCCGGTGCTGGTGGTGAGGAACCTGCCCCAGGTCGACTACCGCCGCGTGCTGCTGGCGGCCGACTTTTCCGACTGGTCGAGCCAGTCGTTGGAGCTCGCCCGCCGGGTGGCCCCTGCGGCCCGGCTGGTGCTTGCGCATGTGGTGCAGGTGCCTTATGAAGACAAGCTGCGCTTTGCCGGGGTCGATGCGGGCACGCTGGACGCCTACCGCATGCAGGCGCGGGCTGCCGCGGTCCGGGGCCTGCATGCGCTGGCCGATGCGGGGGGGCTGGCGCCCACGGACTGGGAGGCCTGTGTCGTCGAGGGCGATCCGTCCATGCGCCTGGTCGAGCAGGAGCAGATGCTCGACTGTGACCTGATCGTGCTGGGCAAGCACGGCCGCTCGGCCGCCGAAGATCTGCTGCTGGGAAGCGTGACGGCCCATGTGCTGGCCGAAGGCAGCGCCGACGTGCTGGTGTCCGCGGCGCACGCGGGGTGAGCATGCGAGCACTGATCTGCCTGATCGCCGCGCTGTGGCTGACCCTCGGGGGTTCGGCACCGGTTGCCGCCCAGGGCACCGAGGGTCGCGCCAGCGAGGCACGGGGCACCGAGGTGCGGGTGGGCGTGTACCAGAACTCGCCCAAGATCTTCATGAACGACGCCGGCCAGCCCTCGGGCATCCTGGGCGAACTGCTGGTGGCGATTGCCGAACAGGAGGGCTGGAGCCTGCGCGCCGTGCCCTGTGAATGGCAGGCCTGCCTGTCGATGCTGCAGGCCGGCCAGATCGACCTGATGCCCGACGTGGCCTGGACCGAACAGCGCGCGCAGCAGTACGACTTTCACAAGGTGCCGGCGCTGCTGAGCTGGTCCCAGCTCTACCGGCATGCGGACGTGCGCATCGGCTCGATGCTCGACCTGGCCGGCAAGCGCATCGCGGTGGTCGACGGCTCGGTGCAGCAGGAATACCTCACCCATGCGCTGGAAGGGTTTGCGCTGAAGGCCGACCTGGTGAGCGTGCGCTCGTTTGCCGAGGGGTTTGGCGCAGTGGCCGAAGGGCGCGCCGATGCCGTGGCGGCCAATCGCTTCTTCGGCGACCTGCAGGCCGGCAGCTACAAGCTGCAGGCCACACCGGTGATCTTTCAGCCTTCGCAGCTGTTCTATGCCACCGCCCGGGGCCGCAACGCCGCGCTGCTGGCCGCGATCGACCGCCACCTTCAGCTCTGGCAGGCTGATCCGGCCTCGCGCTACTTCACCGTGCTGCGGCGCTGGATGACCGTGCAGGAACCCGCCGAGATTCCGGTGATGGTGTGGTGGGGCCTGGGCGGGCTGGGCACGCTGCTGCTGGTGGCCGTCGGCACGGGGGCGATGCTGCGGCGCGAGGTGGCGATCAAGACCCGCCACCTGCGCGAGAGCGAGGACCGCCTGGCCACCATCCTGAACAGTGTGGACGCGTACATCTACATCAAGGACCTGCAGCGCCGCTACCAGTACGCCAACCGCAAGGTCTGCGAGCTCTTCGGCAAACCCCTGGACGCCGTGATCGGCCGCACCGATGAAGACTTCTTCGACGAGGCCACGTCCACCAAGCTGCGGGTCAACGACCTGCGGGTGCTGGACCAGGGCGAACGTGTCGAGATCGAGGAAACCAACCGCAGCGTCAACGGCGGCGATCCTCAGACCTATCTGTCGGTGAAACTGCCGTTGCGCCAGCCTGATGGCAGCATTCACGCGCTGTGCGGCATCTCCACCGACATCACCCGCCACAAGCAGGCGGAAATGGCGATCCATCGCCTGGCCTTCTACGACGCGCTGACCGGCCTGCCGAACCGCCGCCTGCTGATGGAGCGCCTGCAGCACGCACTGGCTGCCCGCGAGCGCGACCACCAGGGCGGTGCGCTGCTGTTCATCGACGTCGACAACTTCAAGGACCTGAACGACACGCTGGGCCACGACACCGGCGACCTGCTGCTGCGCGAGATCGCCCAGCGCCTGGGCACCTGCCTGCGCGCGCAGGACACGCTGGCCCGCCAGGGCGGCGACGAATTCGTCGTGATGCTGTCCGGCCTGAATGCAGACCGGGCGCAGGCGGCGCAGCAGGCCCGCATCGTGGCAGAGAAGATCCTGCTGCGGCTGGCCGAGCCGTATCAGCTTGGTGCGAGCCGTTACCAGACCACCGTCAGCATCGGCGTGGCCATGTTCGGCGACGCCTTGTGCAACCATGAAGACCTGTTCAAGCAGGCCGACCTGGCCATGTACCGCGCCAAGGCCGACGGCCGCAACACGGTGCGCTTCTTCGATGTCGAGATGCAGGCGCAGGTGACGCAGCGCATCGCGATGGAGTCGGACCTGCGTCGCGCGCTCGAACGGGGCGAGTTCTGCCTGCACTACCAGCCCCAGGTCGATGCCCAGGGGCGGCGCGAAGGCATGGAGGCGCTGGTGCGCTGGCAGCACCCCGAGCGTGGCCTGGTGCCGCCGATGGCCTTCATCCCGGTGGCCGAGTCCTCAGGCCTGATCCTGCCGCTAGGGCACTGGATCCTGCAGGCTGCCTGTGAGCAGCTCACGGCCTGGAGCGTGAGCGACACCAACCGGCACCTGAGCGTGGCCGTCAATGTGAGTGCACGGCAGTTCCGCCAGACCGACTTTGCCCAGCAGGTGCAGGCCGTGCTGCAGGCCACCGGAGCGCCATCGCACCGGCTCAAGCTGGAGCTCACCGAAAGCCAGCTGCTCGACGACGTCGATGCCGTGGTGGCCAAGATGCAGGCGCTGCGCGACCTGGGCGTGAGCCTGTCGCTGGACGACTTCGGCACCGGCTATTCATCGCTCGGTCTGCTCAAGCGCCTGCCGCTGGACCAGGTGAAGATCGACAGGACCTTCGTGCGCGACATCCTCACCGACCCGCAGGACGCAAGCATCGTGGCGGCGATCGTCACGCTGGGCCGCAGCCTGGACATCCAGGTGATCGCCGAGGGGGTCGAGACCGAGGCGCAGCGTGAGGCCTTGCTGCGCGCCGGCTGCATGCACTACCAGGGTTACCTGTTCGGCCGGCCCGAGCCGATCGCTTCGGTGCTGTCAGGCGGGGCGTCCGGCGACGCTCAGCGCACGAACTGGTCGACCCAGGCCGCGCCCAGGCCGACCGCCTCGTAGTGCCGGCGGTCTGTACCGGTCGGTTTCGCCCGGGCTTGTGCACCCGACTTGACGAAGCACAACTCCTGCTGCGCTCACTGGAGAAAACTGAAGAATGTGGCGTGAAGCACGTCACGCATCGTGGGGCGGGCATGCCCCACGGTCTCAGCCATTTTCCAGCGACAGGAGTGTGATCATGAGCAACATCCGACTTCCCGACCTGCTTCAGAACGAGGCTCTGGACGACGTCTTCCGCGGCTTTCTGCGGCCGATGCGCTGGGACGCGGCGCCGAACGCGCCGCAGATCCGCATCGATGTGACCGAGGATGCCGCGGGCTATGTCGTCAAGGCCGAGATTCCCGGTGTGCGCAAGGAGGACATCGACGTGCGCATCGACGGGCCGCAGGTGTCGATCAGCGCCGAGGTCAAGAAGGAGTCCGAGGACCGCAAGGAGGGGCGCGTGCTGCGCAGCGAACGCTACTACGGCTACGTGAGCCGGGCCTTCACGCTGGCCAGCGACGTCGACCAGTCCCAGGCCGTCGCGAAGTACCAGGACGGCGTGCTCGAGCTCAAGCTGCCGAAAAAGGCCACCACCGAAAGCCGCAAGCTGTCGGTGCAGTGAGCTGCCCGCGGGCCCGATGCGGCGCGGTCCACGGACTTGCGTTGTGTCAAGCACTGCGGCCGGGCATGCACCAACAATCAGACGACGCCGACGTGGCGCCCTCTCTTTGACGGAGCTTCAACATGTACAAGCGCATCCTCGTCCCCCTCGATGGCAGCGACACCGCCGAACGCGGCCTGCAGGAAGCCATCGGCCTGGCGCGTGACGAGAAGTCCACCCTGTGCCTGCTGCACATCATCGACACCTTCCCGCTGATGGTGGAGATGTCGGCCACCCACAGCTTCGAGCAGATGCGCCAGAACCTGCGTCGCTACGGCGACGAACTGCTCGGGCGTGCGGCCGAGGCGGCGCGTGCGCAAGGGGTGGTGTCGGAGTCGATGCTGGTGGAGCTGGTCAACGAACGCGTGCCGACGGCCATCGTCGCGCAGGCCACCAAGGCCAATTGCGACCTGGTGGTGATGGGCACGCATGGTCGGCGGGGGTTCAGCCACATGGTGCTGGGCAGCGCGGCCGAGGGGGTGATCCGCGAAGCCACGATTCCGGTGCTGCTGGTGCGCCTGCCACAGGCGGCGAAGTGAGCCAGGGGGGAGTGGTCTGCGGCTTGGGGGGGCAGCGCAGGCGCGGTGAGGCGGCCGGCTCAGGGTGGAGCCGCGCGCCCTCTCCCCGACCCTCTCCCGCCCGCGGGAGAGGGGGCAACTCCGGCCACGCACTGGGGCATTCACTCCCTCTCCCGCTTGCGGGAGAGGGGGCAACTCCGGCCACGCACTGGGGCATTCACTCCCTCTCCCGCTTGCGGGAGAGGGGGCAACGCCGGCCACGCACTGGGACATTCACTCCCTCTCCCGCTTGCGGGAGAGGGCGGGGGAGAGGGCTCGCGGCCTCGCATCCCAACCCGGTGCCCACGCGACACCGACGAAAATCCTGCCAGCGCCGGCATCACCCAACGCAGGTACAGCGCCCCCGATCGCCCGCACACGCCGGCCGCGCAGACCGGCTGCACGGCTTGCCTCGTCGCTCATGCCATGGTGGCTCAGCCCCGCGCCCCCAACTGCAGGCGAAGCTCGCAGTGCTCCCCGCTCTGCGCCGGCAGACTCACCGTGAAGCCCAGGCGCTGGGCCAGGCGCTGCATGCCCCGGTTCTCGGGCAGGCACTCGCCAACGAGCGCGCCCGTGCCGCGTTCGCGCAGGTAGTCGATCAGCCTTTGCATCAGGGCCAGGCCCAGGCCGCGTCCCTGCCAGTCGCGCCCGATCTGGATCGCGAACTCGGCAACCCGGTTGTCGGGGTCGCAGACCGCCCTCACCTCACCGAGCAATTGCGGCGCACCGCCGTCAGCGGGCAGGGCCACCAGGGTCATGTCGCGGTCGTAGTCGATCTGGCTGTAGCGGGCCAGTTCGCTGTGTGGCACTTCCCGGCGACTCATGAAAAAGCGCAGTCGCATGTCTTCGGGTTCGGCACGGGCATAGAACTCACGCAGCAGCGGTTCGTCCTCGGGGCGAATGGGGCGCAGCAGCACGTCGCGGCCCAACAGGCTCAGCCGGGTTTCCAGCTCGCTCGGGTAGGGGCGGATCGCGAGGTGTGCGCCGGGGCGCCCCGAGGAGGCACGCACCCGCACACGCGCGTCCAGCGCGATCACGCCATGCGCATCGGCCAGCAGCGGGTTGATGTCGAGCTCCTGCACCTGCGGCAGGTCGCACGCCATCTGCGACACCTTCAGGATGCAGTCGCAGATCGCGTCTTCGTCGGCGGCCGGCCGGTCACGGTAGCCGGCCAGCAGGCGGGACACGCGTGTGCCGGCCACCAGTCGGCGTGCCAGTGCCTTGTTGAGCGGCGGCAGGGCCAGGGCCCGATCGCCCATGACCTCGACCGCTGTGCCGCCCTGGCCGAACAGCACGGTGGGGCCGAAGATCGGGTCGGTCGACAGGCCGACGATCAGCTCGTGGGCCCGGGGGCGCTCCACCATGGACTGCACGGTGAAGCCGCTGACCGTGGCGTCGGGACGCAGGCGATGCACCCGCGCCAGCATCTGCTCGGCGGCGGTGCGCAAGGCGTCCGGGTCCTGCAGGTCCAGGGCGACACCGCCCACGTCGGACTTGTGCGAGATCTGCGGCGACAGGATCTTCAGCACCACCGGGTAGCCGATGGCCTGGGCCGCGTGCAGGGCGTCGTCGACGTCGCGCACCACCCGCGTGTCGGCCACCGGCAGGCCGTAGGCGGCCAGCAGGCGCTTGGACTCGGGCTCGTCCAGCCACTCCCGGCCGTCGGACAACACAGCGGCAATGACATCACGTGCCGCATCGAGGTCGGGGGCGGTGGACGTGGCGAGTGAACCGGGCGATTCGAGCAGGTTGTCCTGGTTGCGCCGGTAGTTCACGAGCTGCATGAAGGCCGCCACGGCACGTTCGGGTGTGTCGTAGGTCGGCACGCCGGCCTCGGCGCACAGGGTGCGGGCCTCCTGCACGGCCGTGCCGCCCAGCCAGCTGGTCAGCACCGGCCGGGCCGGCACCGAGCGCATGTGCGGCAGGCAGGCGCGGGCGATGTCGGCACTCGGCACCACGGCGGTGGGCGCATGCATGAACAGCACCGCATCGACCTGCCGGTCGTGCAGCAGCACGTCGAGTGCGGCCGTGTAGCGCTCCACCGGCGCATCGCCGATCAGGTCGACCGGGTTGCCGTGCGACCAGGTGGCGGGCAGGTGACGGTCCAGCGTCGCCAGGGTGTCGGCGGACAGGTCAGCCAGCACGCCGCCGGCCAGGGCCAGAGCATCGGCGGCCAGCACCCCGGCACCGCCGCCGTTGGTGACGATGGCCAGCCGTTCACCGCGCAGGCTGCGCACACGGGCCAGGGTTTCGGCAGCGTCGAAGAGTTCGTCCAGCGTGTTCACCCGCAACATGCCGGCGCGGCGGATCGCTGCGTCGAACACCCCGTCGGCTCCGGCCAGCGCGCCGGTATGCGAGCTGGCCGCCTTGGCACCCTCCGGGGCGCGTCCGGCCTTGACGACCAGCACCGGCTTGTTGCGGGCGGCGGCGCGTGCGGCCGACATGAACTTGCGCGCACCTCGGATCGACTCCAGGTACAGCAGGATGGCCCGCGTGCCGGGGTCGCTGCCCAGGTAGTCGAGCAGGTCGGCCACGTCGACGTCGGCGCCCTCACCCAGCGAGATGAAGTGCGAGAAGCCGATGGATCGCGCATTGGCCCAGTCGAGCAAGGCGGTGGTCAATGCGCCCGACTGCGACACGAAGGCCAGCGGACCGGGTGCCGCACTGGCGTGGGCAAAACTTGCGTTCAGCCGCGAGCCGGGCACGAGCAGGCCCACGCAGTTGGGGCCGAGGATGCGCAGCAGGTGCGGCCGGGCCGCGTCGAGCATGGCCTGCTCGATCGTGCCGCTGCCGCCGTCCAGGGTCTCGCGCAACCCGGCGCTGAGCACCACGGCTGCGCGGGTGCCCTTTTGCCCCAGTTGCTCGATGATCGCGGGCACCGTGCGTGCAGGGGTGCAGATGACCGCCAGGTCGGGGGTGGCCGGCAAGGTGGCGATGTCCGGCCAGGCGGGCAGCCCGGCCACCATGGCACGGGCCGGGTTGACCGGCCAGATCGGCCCGGCAAACCCGCCGTCGCGCAGGTTGCGCATGACCAGCGAACCCACGCTGCCCTCGCGGTCCGACGCGCCGACCACGGCCACGCTGGCCGGTTTGAACAGTCGCTCGAGGTTGCGGATGCTCATGGGTGTGTGTCCAGGTTCAGGGGGAATCGAGTGTGCCGCAGCACTATGACCGCCGTGCCGTGCAGCAGCGTTGACCTTGGTCAAGGCCGCCGGGGGCGCCGGGACGACAAGCCGCATTGATGCATCTCAATGTCCCGGCGCTGCGGACGCCCAAGAATGGTTCAACGCGCACGGCCGCCGGGCCGCCGATCACCCGAATCACGCAGGTTGCATGCCATGGATCCACTGTCGATCGATCAACTTCGTACCAGGCTGCTGCAGCGGCAGCAGGCCCTGCGCGAGGAAGTGCGCGAGGGTGAACATGCGCTCGACCCCGCCACGGCCACCGGGCGGGCTGACCTGGCCGAGCGTCGTGCCGGCCAGGAGGTGATCCAGGCCGGCGTGGAGCGCGACCTGCGCGAGTTGCGCGACATCGAGCTGGCCCTGCAGCGCCTGGACAGCGGCCATTTCGCCGAGTGCGTCGAATGTGGTGCGGCGATCTCGCCGCAGCGGCTTGCCGCCGAACCCTCTGCCACACGCTGCATCAGCTGCCAGCGAGACCACGAACTGCATCACCCGAGCTGAGGCCCGCATGAACCATCTCACCCTGAGCGTGATCCGCGACGAACACGCAGCGCTGGCAGCGATGCTGCGCTCGGTGCTGCTGCTGCTGAACCGGCATCGGCTCGAGGGCACGCTGCCGGACTTTGCGGTACTGCGCGCCATGATCTTCTATGTCGACGAGTTCCCCGAGAAGCGCCATCACCGCAAGGAGTCGGAACTGCTGTTCCCGGCGCTGCGGGCGCGCACACCGCTGGCGCGCAGCCTGCTGGACCAGCTCGATGCCGACCACGCACGTGGCGAGCGGGCGATCCGTGACCTGGAGCATGCGCTGCTGGCGTTCGAGATGATGGGCGAGCCGCGCCGCGCAGCCTTCGAGCTGGCGGCGCAGCGCTATGTCGACTTCTACCTGGCCCACATGACGGTGGAGGAGCAGGAAGTCCTGCCGCTGGCCGAGCAGGTGCTACGTGCCGACGACTGGGATCGGCTGGACGAAGCCTTCGGTGCCAACTGCGATCCGCTCACCGGCCATGCGCCCGAAGATGAATACCGTGCGCTGTTCAGCCGCATCGTCAACATCGTCCCGGCCCCGATCGGCCTGGGCTGAACCGGCAGACCCCCCTCACCGACGAGCCTCGCCATGAGCTACAAGACCCTCCTCGTACATCTGGATGAACAAGCGCGCTGCCCGGTGCGGGTGGCGCTCGCGGCTGCCTGGGCGCGGCTGCATGAAGCGCATCTGGTGGGGCTGTCGCCCACCGGCCTGCTCGACATGCCCGGTCAGGTCGGCCCGGCGCTGGGTGGTTCGGCCAACTACATCCAGCTCTCGCTCGAATACCTCGAAAAGCGCGCCCAGGAGATTGCCGAACACTTCGAGCAGCAGGCAAGGCGCCTTCAACTGCCGTCATACGAAGTTCGGACGCCACGGGCCGAAGCCTTGAATGCCACGGTGGTGCAGGCCCGCAGCGCGGACCTCGTGGTGATCGGCCAGAGCGACCCTGACGTGAAGGGTGCCGTGGCGCGCGACTTTCCTCAGCAGGTGCTGCTGCATGCCGGGCGGCCGGTGCTGGTGGTGCCGTACACGGGCAGTACCGAGTCGGTCGGGCGGGTCGTGCTGGCGGCGTGGCATCCCGGGCGCGAATCGGCTCGCGCCATGAGCGATGCCCTGCCCGTCCTGCAGCGCGCGGAGCAGATTCATCTGGTGCACTTCTGTGGCTCTTCGGCTGAAGGCGCCGAGCAGCGCCTGGCATTCGACGAGTGCGTGCGCTGGCTGGCGCGTCACGGCGTGACCGTGCGGGCGAGCATCGAGGTCACCGGCATCGATCCGGGCAACGCGCTGCTGTCACGCGCGGCCGACGTGAGTGCCGACCTGCTCGTGATGGGCGGCTACGGGCATTCCCGGCTGCGCGAGTTCGTGCTCGGTGGCGTGACTCGCACGGTGCTGGCCCACATGACCCTGCCGGTGCTGATGTCGCACTGAGACATGGTCGGCGCAGCGCCGGCCTCAGCGCGTCAGCAAGGCGCCGGCCGCCTCGCCGGCGGGCTGCAGCGGGCCCAGCGGGTTGACCTGGCGGTCCACCCGCTCGATGGCCGGTGCACCGCCGTGGTTGCGAAACAGCACCACCCCATGGCTCACCACGATCAGGCCCTCGAAGCGCCAGCCGGTGATCACCGTGGTGCGCCGAAAATTCAGGAAGTCCAGCAGGAACGGGCCCTCGCGCACGCGCGTCTGCCGTTCCATCGTGAACTCGTAGGCGCGGCAGGCCTGGCGCGCCAGGATGCAGTCGCGGATGCCGGGGTCGACCGCCTCCAGCGGTACACCGGGGTTGGGGGTCAGCCGGGCGATCAACTCGGGGTAGGGAATGAGCCGCACATTGCCCAGGCCCTGTGGGTCGAAACCCATCGCCGGCAGATCGGCCTCGCGCGTGTGGTACGGCTCGATACGCTCGATGGCCTCGCGTGCGGCCTCGAAACTGTGGAAGGTCGAGACGACATCGGCCGTGCCGCGCGGCAGCAGGCCGCTGCAGCCGGCGTTCAGCAGGGCTGCAGCCATCAGCGACAACATCACGAGACCCGGGCGAGGCCTTCGGCGTGGGCCTGAACGGGCGCGGCGGGATACAGCGGTCATGGTGTCATCGTCGGCCAGCCACTGCAGTGCGGCATTGACCTGAGTCAACGGCGAAGCTGACGCTTGATCTGCCTCAACACTGCCCCTGCGGCAGGACGCACCATGCAGCACATGGGAGCTCCCGAAACAGAACCCCCGGCGCCGCGACCACCTGGCGAGGTGGTGTTCATGGCGCGCGGCCTGTGCAAGGTCTATCGCATGGGCGAGATCGAGGTGCATGCCTTGCGCGGTGTCGACCTGGATATCCGGGCCGGCGAATTCATCGTGCTGCTCGGGCCGTCGGGCAGTGGCAAGTCCACATTGCTGAACATCCTGGGTGGGCTGGACACACCCACCTCCGGCACGGCCCTGTGGCGAGACCACGACCTGAGCCATGCCTCCGAGTCCGAACTCACACGTTATCGGCGCGAGCATGTGGGCTTCGTGTTTCAGTTCTACAACCTGATCCCGTCACTCACCGCACGCGAGAACGTGGCACTCGTGACGGAGATGGCACAGCACCCGATGCGCCCCGAAGAGGCGCTGGCCATGGTCGACCTCGAGGAAAGGCTGGACCACTACCCGGCCCAGCTTTCGGGCGGCGAACAGCAGCGCGTGGCCATCGCCCGCGCGATTGCCAAGCGACCCGACGTGCTGCTGTGTGACGAGCCCACCGGTGCACTCGATCACAGCACCGGGCGGGTGGTGCTGCAGGCGATCGCGCGCATCAACCGCGAGCTGGGCACCACGGCGGCGGTGATCACGCACAACGCGCCGATTGCCGGCATGGCCGACCGGGTGATGCGCATGGCCGACGGCCGCATCGCCAGCGTGGAGGTGAACGCCCACAAGGTCGACCCCGGGGAGATCGCCTGGTGAGCATGCTGGACCTCAAGCTGTGGCGCGACATGTGGCGGGCCAAGGGTCAGGTCGTGACGATCGCGCTGGTGGTGGCCAGTGGGGTGGCGGCCTTCTGCGCCGCGCTTTCGACCTATGACTCGTTGCGCTCGATGCAGGCGGCCTACTACGACGTGGCCCGTTTTGCCGAGGTCTTTGCCGCGGCGCGGCGGGTGCCCAACAGCCTGGAGGCCCGGCTGATCGACCTGCCCGGTGTGGCTGACGCGCAGGCGGGTCTGACCCATGACGTGATGCTCGACCTGCCCGGCGTGCCCGAACCGCTGACGGCCCGGATGGTGGCACTGCCCGAGCGTGGCGAGCTGCGCATGAACCGGTTGGCGCTGATCCGGGGGCGCTGGATCGACCAGCCCGCATCCAACCAGGTGCTGGTGAGCGACAGCTTTGCCCGTGCGCGCAACCTGGGGCCGGGCGATTCGGTGGCCGTGCTGCTCAACGGAAAGCGCGAACTCCTGCAGATTGTCGGCACGGTGCTGTCGCCGGAGTACGTCTTCGCGGCCAGCCCCGGTGCCGGTGACGAAAAGAGCTTCGGAGTGTTCTGGATCGGACGGCCACGCCTGGCCGGCGCCTTCAACATGGAAGGTGCGTTCAACCGCGTGACGCTGCGGCTGGTGCCCGGTGCCAACGCGCAGGCTGCCATCGACCGGCTCGACCGCCTGCTCGCGCCGTATGGCGGCACTGGCGCCCATGGCCGGGCCGAGCAGGTCTCGCATCGCGCGTTGTCGCAGGAGATCGACGAGATGCGGGTGTTCGGGCTGGTGCTGCCCAGCGTGTTCCTCGGCGTGGCGGTGTTTCTGCTGAACGTCGTGCTGATGCGCCAGATCGGCACGCAGCGCTCGCAGATCGCGGCGCTCAAGGCCCTGGGGTGTCCGAATCTCGCCATCGCAGGGCACTACCTCAAGTACGTGCTGCTGATCGTGGCGATCGGTCTGGTGATCGGAGTGGTGTCGGGCGCCTGGCTCGGGCGCATGCTGAGCGAGCTTTACGCGCGCTTCTTCCACTTCCCGACCTTCGATTACCGGCTTTCCGTCTGGATCGTGCTGGCCGGCTCGGGTGCGGCGCTGACCGCGGGCACGGCCGCTGCCTTGCAGGCCATCGTGCGCATCGTGCGGCTGGCGCCGGCCGACGCGATGCGCCCGGCCGCACCGCCCGTCTACCGGGCCACCCTGCTGGAGCGGCTGGGTTTCACGCGGCTGCAGTCACCGGCTGTGCGCATGATCCTGCGCGACATGGAGCGTCGGCCTGCACGGGCGATCTTCACTTCGGTGGGCATCGCCGCGGCCACGGCCATCCTGGTGTCGGGCACCTGGTGGGGCGATGCGATCGAACATCTGCTCGAGGTGGAACTGCGCATGCGCGAACGGCAGGACGTGAGCGTCGTCATGGGCGAGGCGGTACCGCGTTCCGCACTGCATGCGCTGCAGCGCCTGCCCGGTGTGATCCGTGCCGAGGGCGACCGTACCGCGGTGGTGCGCCTGCACCATGGACATCTGGACTACCGAACCAACGTGACCGGGCTGAGCGATGACAGCCAGCTGCGCGTGCTGCGCGACCCGGCTCTGCGCCCGGTGGACCTGCCGCCCGAAGGCCTGGTGCTGAATGAACGGCTTGCCGCAAGGCTGGGCCTGGCCCGGGGTGACCTGGTGCGTGTGGAGTTCCTGCAGGGGCGCCGTCTGGTGCGTGAGGTGCCGGTGGTCGAGCTGGTCGGCGAAGCGATGGGGCTGCAGGGCTACATGCGCCTGGACGCGTTGAATCGTCTGCTCGGCGAAGGTGAATTGATCTCGGGCGCCCGACTTCAGCTCGACATGAGCGAACGCGACGCCTTCCTGCAGGAGGTCAAGCGCACGCCCCGGCTGGCGCACGCGATGGAGCTGGCGCCGATCATCCGCAACTTCCGCGAGACCTCGGCCCGCAACATCCTGGTGTTCACGATGGTGCTGACGGTGCTGGCCGGCACGATCGCCGTGGGGGTGGTCTACAACCATGCACGCATTGCATTGGCTGAACGCGCCTGGGAGCTGGCCAGCCTGCGGGTGCTGGGTTTCACGCGGGGCGAGGTGTCGGCCCTGTTGCTGGGCGAGCTGGCGCTGGAGATGCTGGTGGCCCTGCCGCTGGGCTGGTGGTTCGGCCACGGCCTGTCGGCACTGATCGTGGGGCTGATCCACAGCGAGACCTTTGCCATCCCGATGATCATCCGGCCGTCGACCTACGCCTATGCCAGCCTGGTGGTGCTGGCAGCAGGGGTGTTCAGTGCCCTGATCGTGCGGCGCCAGATCGACCGGCTCGACCTGGTGGGTGTCCTGAAGACGAGGGAATGATGAAACGCAGGCAGTGGGTGATGGGCGCCGTCGTGGCGGCGGTGGTGGTTGGTGGCCTGGCATGGGCGTTGCGCCCGCATGCCGTGCCGGTGGAACTGGCCACGGTACGCAAGCAGGCTTTCGAACAGACGATCGACGAGACCGGTCGCACACGGGTGCGCGAGCGCTACCTGGTTTCGTCACCGCTTGCAGGGCGGCTGGCGCGCATCGACCTGCGTCCCGGCGATGCCGTCACGGCCGGCGAGCCGGTCGCGATGCTGCACCCTTCCTCGCCCTCGTTGCTGGACGCACGCACCGTGCGTGAACTCAACGAGCGGGTGGGTTCCGCACAGGCGGCGCTGGCCCAGGCGCGCGCGGAAGTGGCGCGGGCCGAAGCCTCGCAGCAACAGGCGCGTGCCGACTTCGAGCGCCAGAAGCGGCTGGCGGGTGACGGGTTCTTGTCTGCTGCGGCACGGGATCAGGCTGAACTGGCGCTGCAGGTGCAGACGCAGGGGCTGGCCGTGGCGCGCAGTGCCGAGGACGCCGCGGGCCACACCCTCGCCCAGGCTCGAGCCGCCCTGATGCGCGCTCGCGACGAACCGCGCCTTGCGCAGGCCGGCAGCACCACGACGGGTGGCACGGCAGCCCTGCCGCTGATCTCGCCGGTCACAGGACGCGTGCTGAAGGTGTTGCACCA
This sequence comes from uncultured Burkholderiales bacterium, assembly GCA_965650765.1. Lineage (GTDB taxonomy): Bacteria > Pseudomonadota > Gammaproteobacteria > Burkholderiales > Burkholderiaceae_C > Caldimonas. The sequence continues at coordinate 35,758 of CBFGPV010000008.1, read as the reverse complement.
GAGCGAAGGCACGGTGGCGGCAGGCACCGGCCTGGTCGAGGTGGCCGACTCGAGCGACCTGGAGGTGGTGGTCGACCTGTTGTCCAGCGATGCGGTGCGGGTACCGGCAGGCGCCAAGGTTCGCATCGACGGGGGCCAGGGCGCGCCGCTGGCCGGCACGGTGCGGCGTGTGGAGCCTTCGGCCTTCACGAAGGTGTCGGCGCTGGGCATCGAGGAACAACGCGTCAACGTGATCATCGACTTCGTGTCGCCACCGCACGAACGGCAGGGCTTGGGTGATGGCTACCAGGTCGAGGTGAACATCGTCACCCTGGCGCAGCCTGACGCCCTGGTGGCGCCGATGAGTGCCTTGTTCCGCGACGGTGCGGCGTGGTTTGCCTTCGTGCACCGCGCAGGCGAGGTCGAGCGGCGCGAAGTGGGTGTGACGGCGCGAAACGCCACGCACGCCTGGGTGCATGGCGGGCTGGCCGAAGGCGAAGCGGTGGTCGTCTACCCGGGTGACCGGGTGCGTGACGGCTCGCGGGTGAGCGTCGTGAACCCGCCGCGTTGACCTGGGCCGATTCAGCCCAGCCAGCGTCGGACCAGGTCGGCCGCGTCGAGTGGGCCGGTGGTGTCAACCGACAGGGTGCACGCACGCTCGGTCTGCGACAGCGGTTGCGCGAACTGCATCTGCCGCGCCAGCACGGTGAGGTCGGCCTCCGATGCGTCGTCACCGCGCAGGGCGCGCGCCTGCACGCGCTGGCGCAACACCGCCTCTGGCGCATCGCAATGCAGGATGGCAAACGGCACGCCTTGCAGGCGCGCGGTGCGGGCGAAGGCATCGCGCTCTTCATGGCGCAGGAAGGCGGCATCGACCACGACCGGCCAGCCGGCCGCCATGGCACACCGGGCCAGCTGCAGCAGATGGTCGAAGGTGCGTTGGGTGGCCGCGTGGGAGTAAAGGTCGGGTACGCGACCGGCCGAACGCTCCAGCGGTGCAAGCCCATGCAGTCGCTTGCGTTCAACATCCGAGCGCAGGCGTACCGCACCCGCCTGTTCGGCCACGGCGCGGGCGACATGGCTCTTGCCCGACCCCGACAGGCCGTGGGTGATCAAGAGGCCCGCCTGTGCCGCATCTGCGAGCGCCGTGGCGCAACCCAGGTAGTCCGGGGCCGCGTTGCCGCCGCCGGCACCGGGCGGCCTGAGCTGCTGTACCAGGGCTCGCACGATCGCGCGGTACACGAGTTGATGTCGCAGCACCCGCAGGGCATCGTGGTCCCCCGTGTCGTCGAACCAGGTGTTCAGCGCGCGCCAGGCGAGGTCGCGCCGGCCGTGTGCCATCAGGTCCATGGCCACGAAGGCCAGGTCACCGGCGACGTCGATCCAGCGCAACGCGGCATCGAACTCGATGCAGTCGAACGGGGTGGGCTCTTCGCCCAGCATCACGACGTTGTCCAGGTGGAGGTCGCCATGGCACTCGCGCACCCGGCCGCGGCGTCGGCGTTCGGCCTGCACCGGGGCCAGCCGTGTGGCCTGCTGCTGCAGCCAGGCGCGCAGCGTGCGGCACGAGGCCTGTGCATCGGGGTTGTCGACGAGCGCTGCCAGGCGGTCCAGGGCCAGCAGCGCCGCATCAGGGGGCGCTGCTGCCTCGATCGGCAGGTCGGAGCCGTGATCGCCGCCTGAATCCCCGCGGGGTTCGCCGCGGGGATCGGCCATCGGTGCTGACTCATGGAAGGCCGCGAGACGATGCGCCAGCCGCTCCACGTGGTCGGGCAGCAGCGTGCCGGCGGCCAGGCGTTCGCTCAGCAGACTGCCAGGCGGGAACTGACGCATCTGCACCAGGTGATCGATCACCGGGCCGTCGCCGTCGAGGCGCGGTGACTGTGGCGTGCCGCGCACCGCCACCACCCGCAGGTACAGGGAGGGCGCAAGCCGCCGATTGAGCCGCAGCTCCTCCTCGCAGAAATGGGCACGCGCCTCGACGGTCGTGAAGTCCAGAAAACCCATGCGCACCGGCTTCTTGAGCTTCCAGGCATGTTCGCCGTCGAGCAGGACCCAGGAGATGTGGGTTTCGATGCAGCGTACTTCGCGCCCAGCATCGGCCTGCAGCCGGGCGTGCAAGGCACGCACGAGGGTCGTGTCGGGCAGGGGCGCTGTGGCAGGGGTCATGCGGCGGGCTCGAAGGCAGACGGTGCTGAGGGACCACTGTATGCCACTCGGCGCCGTCGGGACACGGTCGTGCGGTGTGTCACGCGGCTTGATCAAGGTCAGTCCGGATGCCCCCGGGCTGCGCGATGCTGGAGCCTGGTTCGAAAGGCAGACGATGGACTTCAAGGACTACTACGCGACGCTCGGAGTGGACCGGGCGGCCAGCGCTGAAGACATCAAGCGTGCGTACCGCAAGCTCGCGCGCAAGTACCACCCCGACGTCAGCAAGGCCGAGGACGCCGAGCGCCAGTTCAAGGAAGTGCGCGAGGCGTACGAGGTGCTGAAGGACCCTGAACGGCGGGCAGCCTACGATGCCCTGGGCTCTGAGTGGCGGGCGGGCCAGACGTTCTCGCCGCCGCCGGACTGGCAGGCCGGTTATGAGTTCGAGGGGCGCGGCTTCGACGGAGCAGACCTTGGCGAGCACAGCGCCTTCTTCGAGGCCCTGTTCCGTGGCATGCTGGGCGCCCGTGGCGGGCGACAGGGTGCACACAACCGTCGCGGAGAAGACCACCACGCGCGCATCGTGATCGACCTGGAGGACAGCTACCGGGGCGCAAGACGCGCGGTGACGCTGCGCATGCCGGTGGCGGACGAACACGGGCTGTTGCGCATGCAGGAGCGCGAGGTGCAGGTGGACATTCCGCGGGGCATCCAGGCCGGACAGCACCTGCGTTTGAGCGGCCAGGGCGGTGCAGGCATCGGCCGGGCGCCGCCGGGCGACCTGTATCTCGAGGTCGTGTTCCGCCAGCATCCGCACTTTCATGTGGAGGGCCGCGACGTCCATCTTGACGTGCCGCTGGCGCCCTGGGAAGCCGCCCTGGGTGCCACCGTGCAGGTGCCCACACCTGAAGGGCCGGTGGCGCTGAAGGTGCCCGCCGGCACCCCATCTGGCCGCAGGATGAGGCTGCGTGGTCGCGGCCTGCCAGGCGACCCGCCCGGAGACCTGTACGCCGTGGCAACCCTGGTGCTGCCGCCAGCCGATACGCCCCAGGCCCAGGAGGCCTACCGGCAACTGGCAAGCGCCACCCGATTCCACCCACGCGCGCATTACCCAGGGTGACCGCCATGACCGACACCTCCCCTCCCCAGCCCGCGGTGACTGCCTCGGTGGTCGGGCATGACGTGCTGTTGTCGCTGACCGAGCTGTCGCAGGCCAGCGGCGCACATCCTGACCTGCTGGTGCTGCTCGTTCATGAAGGCGTGATCGCGCCACAGGGCGACGAGCCGGCCAACTGGGCCTTCGACAGCCTGGCGCTGCGTCGGGCCAGGATCGGCATGCGTCTGCTCAATGACCTGCATGTCAATGAAGCCGGGGTGGCCCTGGCGCTCGACCTGATCGACGAAATCGACCGGCTGCAGCGGCTGCTGGCCCGCCGCACCTGAAGCGGGCGACCTCAGGCGGCACGTCCGGCCACGACGCGTGTGACACGGCAGGGCCTCAGGTGCGCCTGGGACCCCGGTGTGAGGCGCATGTCGCCTGCGCGTGCGCCTTCTACGGGCCCGGTGCCGCAAGGGGCCGGGCGAGGTCGCATCTGGATGAACCCGCCGAGGCCTCCCACCGATGCAGACGGCATGGCAGCGCCAGGCGGTCGGTGCGCCGCTAAAAATGAACCAACGGCATCCGATCATACAACACAACACCCGTCACAGCAGCGCCACATCCACAAGCATGCACATAGAATCTTGAGCAAAACGTCCCTGCCGTTGGTTCATTTTTGATGGCCCAGACCCTCGACCTCTTCGACGAGCCCACTTCCCCACTGCAGGTCTGGCTGGCCTCGTTCGACGCGTGGGCGACCTGGGCCCACCAGCAAGGTCCGCTGACGCAGACCTCGTCACAGGCCACCTACCTGCACCTGTGGGACGTCCTGGCCAAATGGTGCGTGTCGCAGACCCCGCCGATCGCGCTGGATCAGTTGTGCGCCGACGACCTGCAGGCCTTCATCGACTCGCGCACCGGACTGCGCTCGTCAGATGACGCACTGTCGCCCCGCTACGTCTGGCGGCTCCTGCACCTGGTGGACCGGGTGCAGGCTCACCGGGCACGCCGGCTCGGCCTGCCTGGCAACAACGCCGCGATGGAACTGATGGCACGGCAGCCCCAATGGCGCTATGCCAATGCCGCGCAGTCCGACCCCCTGCCCGAGTACCTGACGGCCGCTGAAGCCCGGCGACTGGTCAGCCATCTGTCCGAGGCGCGGCCGCGTCCCGGGCAGCGCAGCCCGTTGCACACCTGGCAGGAACTTCGCAACCGGGCCGCCGTGAGCCTTCAACTCGGCGCCGGACTCAGCCCCGGCGACGTACGCGCCCTCGGCAGCGACGCGCTCATCACCCGTGGTGGACGTGTGCAGGACGTGCCCTGGAAGGTCCAGGTGCCAGCCAATGGCAACGCACCCGCGCGCGAGGCCCCGATCGCTGAATGGGCCGGCCAGGTGCTCAAGCACTGGCTGCATGTGCGCAGCGAACAGCAGATCGGCGGCGAAGTGCTGTTCCCGTCCACACGCTCAGGCAAACCGTGGGGCAAGGTTGCCCAGTACCAGGCCGCACGCCTGGTGCTGGAGGCCGCAGGCCTCGACGATCCACGCGGGGGGTCGTTTCGCCTGCGCCACACCTTTGCACTGCGCCAGTTGCGGCGCGGCAGGTCGGAGGCCGACGTGGCTCGCTGGCTCGGTGTGGTCGACCCGGCCGTGATGGCCCGCTACCGCCGGGTCTTGATCGCGCCCGAAGATGATGTGATCTGAAATCAGGGCACCGGCCAGGCCGTGCGGGTGTCCAGGCACATGCGCATCAACTGGCAGCCGAGCGCGCGGTAGCTTTCGAACTGGGCCTCGCTGAAGAACTGATTGCCGGTGCCCTGGTGAGGGAAGTCGGGGTGCTCTCGGTGATAGGCCAGCACGTCGGCCGACAGCCCGGCCACGATCGATGGCTTCAGGTAGATCAGCACCCCGGTCGTGTCCGCTGCACCCGCCGACGCGTAGCGCACGGTGCCGATCGCAAACGGGCTGAGGCTGGCCCCACCCCCATCGGTGGCCAGATCGGCCAGGTCGATCTGCACCTCCGCACCGAAGTCCAGACGAACCTGACGGATCGCATTGGCCAGGTCGCTGAAGCCACGCGCAGGGTCGGCGGCTGCATCGACACACACGATCAAGCGGCAACGCCGGCGCACCAGTTCATACAGCCCCAGGTTCTCGAAATGACCCCCGTCGGACAGGTAGACGTAGCGACGCTGGTCGTTCGCCCAGCCCAGCAGTTCAGCCGCCAGGTAGCTCGCACCGAAGGCTGGCGATGCAGCGCTCGCAGCAAGCCGGGGGTTGGTCATCCACCGGCCCAGGCGCACGTTCAGCACGGTGAGCACAAACGCGAGGCTGCGCGACGAATACCGCCCCATGTTCGGACTGAGCGCCGCGCCTGAGGTGGCGATGGCCGCGCCGATGGTCAGATCCGGGTCTTGCCGCGCCAGCGTGGCCGTGGGCAGATAGTGACGGCGCACGCCCAGGCGACGCAGGGCCCGCCGGTCCGAGGTTGAACGCGGCGTCGTCTGGTAGCCACAGTACATCGGCGAGAGCACGAAGTTCGTGCTCTTCTGCGATAGCAGGCCCAGGTCCTGGCCGATCGTGAGGTTCATCGCCGCGTTCACCAGATGCAAGGGGCGCTGCATGGCCGACTCGGACTGAGCCAGGGGCAGGTCGTCGTTCTCGTCGATCCCGGTGAAACGGCTCGGCTGCCGCCTGGCATTGCTGGCACCCAGGTAGCAGCGGACCAGCCGCACCCGGTAGATGGCGTTGAGCGAAAACACGTTGACGTCCACCCGCCAGGCCAGCAGCAGGAAGGCCATCGCCAGCAGCATGCCCGCGGGTACCAGCGGTGACACCCCCCACAGCAGGTCGCGCCCGGCCAGCGCAGCCGCCTGTTCGCCATGCACCCGATCCGCCACACGCGCCAGCGACAGGGCTGCCTCGCGCGGCAGGTCGATGTGCGCGCTCAGGCGCTGCTCGGTCTGCTGTACCTCGATGCGCAAGGGCGCCGCCGCCGAGGGCAGCGCTGCGGGTCCGGCCAGCGACGTCGCCGCTGGGCCCCTGTGCAGGCCTTCGTTTGCGAGCGCCGTGCGCAGCGCGACATGCACGCCCCAGGCCGCAAGCGCCAGGATCCCGGCCGCGGCCACCCAGGCCAGCCAGGCCGCCGACGCACCCAGCAGCCGCGCGATCCGGCCCGAACCCTGCGCCGGCGCGGACGACAGCAACCAGGCGAGCACCGCCGATGCCAGCGTGCCCAGCACGGCAGACCATTCAAACGCACCGGCCGACCACACCGAGATCGCATCGAACAGGATGGGGACATAAAGCGCCGCCATCGTCCAGGCCAGCCACAGCGTCAGGCCGCTGAGCGCCCAGGCAAGCAACTGACTCCACGCCTCGCGACTGCGTTCGCGGTAGTGTGCGCCGGTGAGGCCGACAAACACGAACCCCCCGAGCGTCAGCGCCAGCGCTCCGGCCAGCGGCCCGAAAGCCAGCACACGGGCATGTTCACCAAACGCCTGGGCCGACGAGCTGGCCGCGCGGACCTCCGTCACCTGCAGGCCGGCCCGGGCCGCATACAGCACACCCGCACACACCACCAGGCCGGCACCAAAGGCCAGCACGTACCCGACATGGCGCCAACGCGGCCCCCGGTTCAGCCCCAGTCCGTAGGTCGCGAAACCGACGACCGCACCGATCAGGGTGAGTGGAAAGACCAGCGCAGCGACAGACTGCAGCGCCTGCGACGGGTCCTGCGCCAGCACGGCCCACAGCCCCAGCGCGGTAGCCCCCAGCCAGGCACAGGCTGTTGCCAGGCCGGCCGAGACCTCGAGCATGCGATGCGCCTGCTCAACGCTCTGCTTGCGCTGGCTCAGCGTCAGCGCATGCCACTGCCGACGCACGATGTACAGCATCAATCCGAAAAGCCTGCGGCGCTTGTGCCTGTCCTGCACGTTGAGCGCCACGGCGAAGTAGACGAAAAACAGCGTCACCGCGGTGGCACCCAGCACCCACACCAGCAGGCTGGGCACGCCATGGCTCAGCGCAGGCAACGCACCCACCAGCAGCCGCGGCAGGATCAGCGCCACCGCCAGGGCACAGGCCACCATGCTCAGGTTGAGGAAGGCATTGCGGGCCCAGCCCAGCAGCAGCACCAGCAGGTCCAGGCTGAAGCCCGAGAAGCGTGGTGCCAGATAGTTGCTGTAGCGACGCAGCCAGGTCACCTCCTGCGGTTCGACCCCATGACGCTGAGTCTGCCCGGCCGCATGGCGGCCCAACTCACGCTCGACCGTGGCCAGACCCACACGCCGTATCCAGGCCGACAGCCAGCCACCGATGTACCCACCGCCCGACACGGTCGACAGGAAATGCACGTGCGACAGGCAGTTGCGCTCGGCCAGCGCCTGCAGCACGCCCAGTCCGAACGTGGCACTGCGGATGCCCCCACCGGACAGGCACAACCCGATACCTGCGGCCGGCATGCCGACGTCCGGCGCCTCGCCGCTGCGGGGAGGGTCGGTGGGCGCCGACGTCTGTGGCGAAGGCGGTGACGGCGGTGCCCCGCCCGATCCAGCGACACCGGGTTCGGCATCGGCACCGGGTGGGTCATCGTCGGTCGCGTCTTCGGCATCAACCGCGGCAAACCATTCAGCCACGGTGAGATTCGCGGGCAAGGGTGCCGCCTGCCGGGGTTCACCCTCGGGCGGGCGCTCGGCCGTCGGCTGCGGCCGGAGGGCCGCAACACGCTTGCCGGACACCCCGGGCGCACCCGCACGCGCGACGCGCGAGCCCGGCGCACACACGCCCATGCGCTGGCGCTCGTGGTCGAGCGTGTCTGCCTGGCCGGTCTCCTGATCCAACTCGCCTCCCTGGCGTTGGCTCGATGTCCGCGATTCTGGCACCGGCTGCGGGTCGCTGTCAGTACCCGCGGGCACGGCAACACGGCAGAATGGAGCGAACTCGCCGGATCACTCGCTCCGCCCGCTCCACCAGACTGCCCCCATCCATGAAGCTGCGCGCCATCCATCTTGCGCTGGCACTGGCCGTCCTTGTCGCCGCTGCCGCTCTGCTCAATCCGTCGCCCGAACAGCATCGCGCGCGCATCAAGGACAGCGTGGCCGAACGCAGCCAGCTCGCCGCGCTGCTGCGCCTTGGCGATCTGGCGGCCTTCGTGGCCAACTACCACTCGCTGGGTGTGGCCTCGTACACCACCAGCAACGACAAGCTGGTGTCGGTCGGCGCCATGGGTGTGGTGATCGTGCTCGACGGCAACTCGCAACGCTGAGCCGGCCGAGCCGCTTCACCCACGCCTGCGCCAGACCGCACGGTGTTTGACCCCTTTCACCATGGACCCCGGAACCCGCTCATGACTTCCGCCCCCTGGCCGCAGGCCGCACCCCATCCCCGCGTGCGCATCACCGACGTGCAGGTGCTGTCAGACAACTGGTACGTACTGCGCAAGTTCAGCTTCGACTACCTGCGGCGCGACGGCACCTGGCAGACGCAGCAGCGCGAGGCCTATGACCGCGGCAATGGCGCGGCGCTGCTGTTGTTCAATGCCGGGCGGCGAACCGTCGTGCTCACGCGGCAGTTCCGCCTGCCGGCCTACGTCAACGGCTGTGCCGACGGCATGCTGCTGGAGGCCTGCGCCGGGCTGCTCGACGGCGATGCCCCGGACGACTGCATCCGCCGCGAAGCCGAGGAGGAAACCGGCTACCGCATCCGCCAGGTGCACAAGCTGTTCGAGGCCTACATGAGCCCCGGCTCGGTGACCGAGAAGCTCCATTTTTTCGCCGCAGAGTACGAACCTGCCGATCGTGTCTCGCAAGGGGGCGGTCAGGCCGGCGAAGGGGAGGACATCGAAGTGGTCGAACTGCCGTTCGACGACGCACTCGCGATGATCCGCACCGGCAGCATCCAGGATGGCAAGACCATCATGCTGCTCCAGCACGCTGCCATGGTCGGGCTGGATTCACTGACCTCGTCCTGAAAGGCCCCGGTCATGCGTGTCCTTGTCGTGCTGGTGCTGCCGCTGCTGATCCAGGTGCTGGCCTATGTCGGTGTGTTCATGGCGGCCCAGGGCGGCGGCTCCTTCATGGGCCTGCTGGCCATGCCGGTCGCGGCCGCATCAGCCGTGGCGCTGCTGATCCACGGTGGGGTTGCGGCCCGCAGCCAGTCACCCGCGGCGGGCGCCGCCGTGGTGAGCCTGCTGATCGCCGTCGTGCCGCCGCTGGGCCTGATGGTGTTCCGGGCGCTCGAGTCCTGAGGGCTGCAAGCGCCCGTCGGTCGCCCACATTCCGGGCCACCGCCGGCGTTCACTCGCCATCGAACACCCGCAACTGAAACACGTTGCCTTCCGGGTCGACGCCATTGAAGGCCACGAAGCCCGTGCCGCGCCAGCTCTGCGTCTGAACGATGCCGCCATGGCGCGCGATCACCTCGTTCGCCGCCGTGATGTCCGGCACCGTGAAGAACAGCTTGATGGCCGTCTGCTCGCGGATCTCGGGGGGCGTGGAGATCTGCACCAAATCGGCGATGTGCGCCGGGATCGCATGCACGACGATCTGGATGTCGGCCGACTGCAGCACGGCGTACTCGGCATCGGCGTGGACCTGCCTGGCGTCGAGCAAGTCGCGGTAGAAGGCCGTCAGCGGCACCAGGTATCGGGCATAGATGACAGCACCGGCGCGGGCAGGTCCGCTCATCGGGTGGGCTCCATGTTCATGTCGTACGGCGGGCGATGTATGAAGGCGCCCCCTCAGACATTGAGGTTGAAGCCCAGGTCGACCTCGCTGGCCGGCCGGCCACGGACACCCCAGTTGTCGAGCGAAGGCTCATGCAGGACGATCACCATGTCGCTGGCCTGGATCCCCAGCTTGCCCAGGCGCTCGGCCAGTTCGGCATACAGCCTGCGCTTCGCATCGAGCGAGCGGCCAGGGAAGATGCTGAACTCGATCATCATGTAGTTGGGCGTCTTGCCTGGTGGCACCGGAAAGCAGTGCGCCGGATGCTCCGCATAACGGATCTGCTTGTCGTCTTCGGGCAGCTTGAAGGCAAGCAGCTGGGCCTGATGGACCGCGTCGATGATCGCGGTGATTTCCTGTGCGGGGCGTTGACGACAAGCGTCGATCTTGACGATGGGCATGGTCTGGCTCTATGGGTCAGAGGGAACCTGAGCTGGCTCCGGCCTCACATGGTGTCCGATGCGTCCGCCGTGCGCAACCCCTTGCACATGTGCAGCCCGGGTCGGTCGGCGCCAGAGCGGCAAGCGCCGCCAGGGCAACCGCTGGGACAACGCGGTGATGGAGCGTTTGATCCTGAACCTGGCGCTGGAGCGCGACATGCAACGCACCGATTCATCCGGTCGGCGTGTCCGACAAGACTCGACCACAACATGCTACAAGTGCCGCAAGTCCCGCGCGCAGCGGCTCGGGCCGAATTGACCACATCGAGGGATGCCGAGAATGTTTCCCAGCTTTTCCATCACGCCCTATGTCGGCGTGGGACCCATTCTCCTGGGAACGTCACGTCACGACATTCATGTGCTCCTTGGTCGGCCAAGCAACTCCCGCACGAGTCGCTTCAGCTCGCGTGTCCTGGATCACTGGGCAGTTGAGGGCCTGACAATTACCTCGGAACATGAGAACGGAACGATTCTCGAAGTAGGCTTTGGAGCTGAGCAGCAGCATGCCGAGGTAAACGGTATTCACATCTTTGCCAAGCAAGGCCCAACCGTACTTCGAGCGCTGTGCCTGCTTGACGGATCCCCGCAAGAGGACGTAGGCATGACCGTCCTGTTCAAGCTGGGCATGACGCTGACCGGATTTCTGGATGCAACCGAAGATGACCGTGCCGTGACGGTCTTTGCTCCCGGTGTCTGGAGTCCTGTGGATCCCAGGCTACGCTGATGCCCTCAGGACACTGAGATGCACTCAACTGGAATGCACTCACCCGAATCCAGGCCGCCAGCCGAAGCCACATTTGAAGTCGCTGAAGTCTTCAGCGGCGACGACGATGGCCTGCTGTGGCTGACCCTGGGTTTTGTCTCCCCCGCGGAGCCACTGGACGTGCTGCATATCGCGTGTGGCAAGGTCGCGACAGGCGCTGCCGACGCGGACGCGCTGTACCTGGAACGCAACGATCAGGATCTGGCATGCAGTGGGCAGGTGCTGGCTCTCACCGTGAACGACACGGACGTGACACTTCGCCTCACGGCCGAAGGCGCCACGGCCCTTGGGCTGCCGACGGTCACCCGCTTCTGCTTCATCCAACACGCTGCACTCCACGCGCTGGCCGCGGACCAGTTGGCGAGGATGGCGCGATCTGGGCAAAGCTGCATCGCAACCGCCTGCTGAAGCTGCGCGCGGGCTGACAGCCGTTTGCATGCGGCCTGTGCATCAACCCCTTTCGCTGGGCACCCTCTGGGACTTCAACGCCCCTTGCTGCCGCGTGCCGCCTGCGCCACTCGGCACTGGGACGCGAGATCCTGTCCATCCCCCGCATGCAGCCCGGCATAGACGCCACAAGGCCAGACAAAACCACCATACTCTTCCAGGTACCAGTAGGGCGGCTCGGGCGAGCAGATGGTCAGGTGCACGGCACGCCAGCCAGTCGCCTCCTTCCTGGCGACCACCCACAGCATCTTGTCGAGCGTGGGCTCGCAATCGCCGGCACGGTGCCAGTCGATCGGCCGCCCTGCCTCGCCCTCGACGGAGCCGATGATCATGGCCCAGTCACCGTCGCGATTGAGCCGGTCGATCCTGAATCGCACGGCCTGACCGCCCGCCTGGCGCACGGCCTCGGGGCGGATCGCCTCCAGCAGTTCGCGACGCTCCTTGGCCGGCATGGCCGGGGCCGCGTGAAACGCGCCCGCGCACATCACGAGCGCGAAGCAAAGTGTCAGCCGAATCAGCATGCGCAAGGTCGAACCCTCAGTTCACCCGGCAGGCTGTCGCGGGCAGGACGCCTGCAGCTGCCGGCAATTGAAAGGCGCCGAGTATGGCATCGAGCCAGGATCGCGAAGGTGCACCCGCCGGCCTGCGACTCGCGAGCCTTGTACGATGCGGCATCGGCCCCGGCCACATCATCCGCACGCCCGAGACACACCATGCCCCACCCGACCCTCACCCCCCTCTTTGCCTACAAGGCCTGGGCCAATGCCGAGCTGTTCGCGGCACTGGCTGCGCTGCCGGACGAACACGGCACCGCGCTGCACACTTGCCTGCGCACGCTCAATCACATTCATGTGGTCGACTGCATCTTCCGCGCGCACCTGGGCGGTCAGCCGAACCCGCATGCGGCCACCAACACGCCGCACACGCCGTCTCTGGACGAACTGCGGGCCGCCACCGCCGCCACCGACGCCTGGTATCTGGAATACGTGGACACGCTCAGCGCCACCGATGCGCAGCAGGTGCTGGACTTCACCTTCACCGATGGCGACGCCGGCCGCATGTCACGCGAGGAGATCCTGATGCATGTGATGCTGCATGGCGCCTACCATCGCGGCAATGTGGGGCAGGTGATGAAGTCGATCTCGGTGGCGCCGCCGCGCGACCTGTTCACCAAGTTCCTGCACGTGAGCGAGCCCGCACGTCGCGGCGCCTGACAAGCTCGGGCCTGACGGGCTCAGGCCTCGACGGCCACGGCGGAGTGGCCCGGCGCACCGTCGGCCACCAGCACCACCCGGTCGCGCCCCTGGCTCTTGGCGAGATACAGCGCCCGGTCGGCCTGGTGCAGCAGCTCGGCCGGTGTTTCGCCGTGTGCCGGAAACAGCGCAATGCCCACCGACAGCGTGGCCTGGAGCCTGGCGCCGCCGAACCGGAAAGCCTGCTGGGCAAAGTCGCGGCGGCAGTCTTCGGCCCGGGCCAGCGCACACTCGGCCGACATGCCCGGCTGCACCAGCACGAACTCTTCTCCGCCAAACCGGCAGGCCACGTCGGACACCCTCGAGCGGCTGGCCAGCAGGCTGCCCAGGCGCGTGAGCACCTCGTCGCCGGCCGGGTGGCCGTGGGTGTCGTTGATCTGCTTGAAGTGGTCGATGTCGATCATCATCAGCGCCAGCGGCTCGCCCTCGCGCCGGCACCGCGCCAGCTCACGATCGATCACGACTTCGAAGTAGCGGCGGTTGTACAGGCCGGTGAGCGGATCGCGGTGGGCCAGCTCCTGGAGCTGCGCCTGCAGCGCGTGGACCTCGTCGATCCGCTGGGTGAGTGTCTGGTTGGCCGCCTGCAGGGCCTGTTCGCCACGCCGGAGCTGGTCGCGTGCTTCATGCAGCTTGATCGCCCGCCGCCATGCCCCCTGGGCCACGATCACGAGGTACATCGACAGGCACAGGATGCTCAGGATCGTGGCGGGCCAGCCGGTGGCCGGTGCAAACGCCCATCCGAAAAAGAGGCCACCGAGCACCACCCCCGCCCCGATGGCCAGCATCGCCTGACCCAGGCCTCGCAGGCCGCGGAACACCGTGAGGTTGATCGACGTGCTGATGAACAACGCATAGCTGATCCACAGCGGAAACGCCAGCGCGGCACTCCACACGCCAAACAGCAGGGAGTCGATCAGCAGGTTGTTCAGCTCGGCCTGGCGCGGCCTCGCAGCGCGGCGTGCGCGCCAGTAGACCAGATGGGGATACACCAGAAACTGCAGCACCAGCAGGGCCCAGGCCCACAACCCGTCGCCCCGGTCCACCAGATGGGACCCCACGGCGGCAAACACCAGCACGAACGAACCGGAACGGTTCTGGTAGTTCATGCGCACGATCCAGTGATCGGGCTCGCGGTGGTGGGCGGTCATGGCAGGGCTGGCTGGCACGGCGCGCAAGGCCGTGCGCCCCTGCACTCTACCAGCGTGTCGCAGCACGGCGCAGCGCGCAGCGTGATGCACAATGCCCGCGTTGCGCTGGAGATCACGGGATGGAACAGACCTATCGTGGCAGCTGCCACTGTGGAGCCGTCAGGTTCGAAGCCGAGCTGGACCTCGAAGCCAGCAGCTACCGCTGCAACTGCTCGATCTGTCGCCGCACGCGGTTCTGGCCGGCGGTGGCCCGCGAATCGGGGTTCCGTCTGCTGGCCGGCGAGCAGGACCTCACTGAATACCTGTTCAACACGCGGCGCAACCAGCACTTCTTCTGCCGGCATTGCGGCGTGCGCACCTTCGGCATCGGCAACGACACCCCCATCGGCAAGATGTTCGGCGTGAACATCGGCTGCCTCGAAGGGCTGAGCGAAGCCGATCTGGCCCGCATTCCCGTCACCCATGTCGATGGTCTGCACGACCGCTGGGGTGATGCACCCGAATTCACTGCCCACCTGTGAAACCCATGTCGGCCACCATCGAACCCTGCCCTCTGCCTGCCGCGGCACTGCTCGCCCGCTACCAGCGCGAGGGCAGCTACACCGACTGCTACAGCACCGTCGTCGAGCAGCGCGTGCCGCACGCCGCATTTGTGCAGGCCTTCTACAGCACGGCCCTGTTCAGGGTGGAAAGGTGGATCCTGTCGTGGCTGGTGAAGCGCCCCTCGGACGATGCCCAGGTACGCGAGCTGGCAGCCGGGCGAGGCGAGGCGTTCGCCGCCTGGACGGTCGAGGCGCGCGGCACGGACCAATTGCTGCTGTGCGACTTCCAGGGACGCACCCGTTCGTGGCTGATGGTCACGCCGGGTGAGCATGGCAATTCGACCCGGCTGTACTTCGGTTCGGCTGTCGTGGCCCGGGTCGATCGACGTACCGGCCGCTCCCGCATGGGCTGGGGCTTTCATGCGCTGCTGGGTTTTCACCGGCTGTATTCGCGGGCCCTGCTGCGCGCGGCGCAACGCCGGCTGCAGCGCGAGGCGGCGGCAGGAGCCGCCCGATGAGTGCGACACCGGGGCACGTGGCGGCCGTGCACCTCAACCCCGAACACGGCTTCAGCAAGCGGGCCGCAACCAGCATCCGCCTGCTCAGCGGCCTGGGTGTCGAAGGCGATGCGCACTGCGGCGCAACCGTCAAGCACCGCTCACGGGTGGCACGCGACCCGTCTCAGCCCAACCTGCGCCAGGTGCACCTGATCCACGCCGAACTTTTCGATGAGCTGGCACCCCGCGGTTTTGCGCTGGCGGCCGGTGCGATCGGCGAGAACATCACGACCCGCGGGCTGGACCTGCTGGCCCTGCCGCAAGATGCCGAGTTGCACATCGGGCCCACGGCGGTGGTGCGCGTCACCGGCCTGCGCAACCCCTGCGAACAGCTCGACCGCTTCTTGCCCGGCCTGATGTCCGCCGTGCTCGCGCGCGCACCCGACGGCAGCCTGGTGCGCAAGGCCGGCGTGATGGCTGTGGTGCTCGTCGCCGGGACGGTGCAGCCGCACGACAGCATCCGGGTGGTGCTGCCACCCCCACCCCATCAGGCGCTGCAGCGGGTATGACACCGCTTGGGCCGACCCTCATCACCTCCATCCTCTCGAACCTTCAGGAGTCCTCCCGTGTACCGCCTGCATAGCTTCAGCCAGTCCGGCAACTCGTTCAAGGTCGCGTTCCTGCTGCGCGCACTCGATGTCCCGTGGGAGCCGGTGTTCGTCGACTTCATGAATGGCGTCACCCGCAGGGACGACTGGCGCGCGCAGTTCAACGACATGGGCGAAGCGCCCGTGCTCGAGGACGGCACGCGGCGCCTCACCCAGTCGGGCCTGATCCTGAGTTACCTGGCCGACCGCCATGGTGCGTTCAATGGTCGCAGTGAAGACGAGCGCTACGAGATCCAGCGCTGGATCCTGTTCGACAACCACAAGTTCACCAGCTACTTCGCGAGCTACCGCTTCATGAAGTCCTTCGGCCCCAAGGCACCCGACCCGGCCGTGATGGCCTGGCTGAAGGGCCGCATCGACGGCGCCTTCGCGGTGGTCGACAAGCACCTGGCCACGCAGCCCTACATGGCCGGCGATCAGCCCACCATCGCCGACTTCTCGCTGTGCGGCTACATGTTCTATCCGGTCGAGGAAAGCGGCTACGACATCGCCGGGCAGTTTCCTCACCTGCTGGCCTGGATCGACCGGATGCAGGCCCTGCCCGGCTGGGCGTCGCCCTACGACATGCTGCCCGGCGAGCGCCTGCTGCCGCGCTGGTGACGGAGCCTGCCATGACCACACGCGTTCTCCACGGGATGATCGTGCTGGCCGCCTTCGGCCTGAGCGCCTGCACGGCCGCACCCGGCCAGCCGTCTGAGCCACCGGTGCGGATGTTCAAGTCCCAGGGTTCCGTGCAGTGCAGCGGCGGCGGCACATCGGTGGCCGCGCTGGCGCAGCAGTTGCAGGCGGCGGGCGTCGAGGTGATCAGCTCGTCCTGCGGAACCGACGGGCGCATGCGCATCGCAATGTGCGGCGCCGCCGACGGCCGCATCGGCATCTTCGAGGTGCCGGCCCGCAACGCCGACGCAGCCGCAGCCCTGGGGTTTGCGCCGCTGAGCCGCCTGCCTTCGGCCCAGGTCGTGCCCTGCGCGGGGACCTGAGAAGGTGATGGACACCGCACTCGCCGAGGCCCTGCGCACCCTGCTGCACCGCCAGCAGGTGGCCGCACTGGGCACCCTGCACCGCGGCGATCCGGCCGTGTCGATGGTGCCCTACGCCCTGCTGCCCGGCGGTGCCGGCGTGGTGATCCATGTCAGCCGGCTGGCCACCCACACGCAGGACATGCTGGCCCACCCGGCCGTGAGCCTGCTCATGATGGCGGCGCCCGATGACAGCGCCACGCCGCTTGCGCTGCCGCGAGCCGCGCTGCGCGGACAGGCCCGGCCCTGCATGCCCGACGATGCCCTGTACGACACGGCCCGTGCCCTGTACCTGGCCCGCTTTCCGGACAGCGAAGAGCTGTTCGGTTTTTCCGACTTCTCGCTGTTCGTGGTCGAGGTGCGCTCGGTGCGCTTCGTGGCCGGCTTCGCCCAAGCGGTGTCGCTCACCGGCGAGATGTTTGCCGAGGTGATGTGCAGCGCCGAGTGAGTTCGGACGTCACCCCGGCCGGCCTGGCACGCTACTTCTGCTGCACGCGCGCCAGGTAGTCCACCAGCGCGGCAATGCGGTTGCGGGCATACCAGTCCGGGCTCAGCTCACCTTCCCCGGGCTGGATGGCCTGCGAGCGGTACACCGTGCCCCACACCGGCATCTCGCGCGAGCCGTGAGCACCGATCTCGACCGAACCCCGACCATCGATGGTGTCGGTCACACGTTGTACGGGGAACACCCCGCCGTTGCGTCGGGCGAGCGTGGTGAGGTCGGTCGGCTGGGCCACCAGGTACTTGACCATGGGCCCATCCCCCTTGGCCATGGCGCCGTGGCAACTGGCGCAACTGTTGTCGAACTCCCGCTTGCCGAGGTCGACGCGGGCCTGCGCGCTGGCGCCCTGGGCCAGCACCAGGGTGGCGGCGATGGCCAGGGCGAACCGGCTCGCGTGGTGTGTTGATGTGCGATGCATGCGTGTCTCCGTCAGGTGGTGGAACGATGAAGTGCCCCGCCCGCAGGTGATCGGATCACACTGCGCCGCCCGGGCTGCCGCAGCCAGCATGAACCGCCCGGCGTCGCCGCGATTGAGCATGCTCAGTGGCCGTGGTGAAATCGCGCGGTCACACCCAGCGGCGCCCACCCACCGAACCGACGATGGCATCCACACCCTCTCCCGACACACCCTCCCATGGCGGGAGCTGCTACTGCGGCGCCGTGCGGTTCACATTGGCCGGTGCGCCATCCTTGGTGGTCAACTGCCACTGCAGTCAGTGCCGCCGGCTCAGTGGCGCCGCATTCACCACCTGGGCCTGCTACCGGAGGGCTGCCGTGCACGTCACCACCCCTGAGGCGCTGACACGATTCCAGGTCACGACACGCGTGCTGCGCCACTTCTGCACGACCTGCGGGTCCCACGTGTTCACCGAGGACGACCGCAACCGCGGCATCCTGGGCCTGCCGTCGGGCCTGCTCGACGGCCTGCCGCTGCCCGCGCCGACCCAGCACTGCTACGTGGACGACCGGGCACCCTGGTTCACGATCACCGACACCCTGCCCCAGCGCCCGCAGGCCTGAGCTTGTGCGCTGCGCGCGCCGGCGCCGTGGTGAAATCGCCCGTTCCTCCACTCGAGTCGACCGCATGATCGTTCCCCAGTACTGGGCCGAAAGCCGGCAGCAGCACCGCAGCCGCGAGCGGCGCCTGACGGTGCGTCGCTTCGGATGGTCCGACACCAGCCAGGCCGATGCCCAGGCCCATGCCGATGCCCGCTCACAGGACGCGCTGCAGCGCATGCTGGCCGGCGAGGCACTGCCACCCCGTGACCGCAAGGTGCCCTACAACGGAGCCGACGGCGTGCCGATCCGCGAGGAGATCGTCGACCGCTACGGCAGCACCGTGATCACACGCAACGCCTACGGTGCCCGCTGCCTCAACACACCCGACGTGCTGTTTGCCGACGTGGACTTCACCGACAACCCCTCGGGCCGCTTGCACCTGGCAGCGCTGGTGGTGGCGCTTGCCGTGGGTGCCGTCGTGGCCTGGCTGACCGGCTCCTGGCTGGCTGGGTTGGGTACGGCGGTGGTCAACTTTGCATGGCTGATGCTGATCGGGTGGTTCGTGCGCACCGTCTGGCGGCGCGTCAAGGGCGGGCCCGAGGGCCTGGCGCGGGCGCGTATCGGCAACTTCGCGCAGCGCCACCCGGACTGGGGCCTGCGCCTGTACCGCACACCCGCCGGCCTGCGCGTGCTGGTCACGCATCGCACCTTTGCACCGGACGAAGCTGCGGTGGACGCCTTCTTCAGTGCGCTGCGGGTGGACCCGCTGTATGCACAGATGTGCCGCAACCAGCGCTGTTTTCGCGCACGCCTGAGCGGCAAACCGTGGCGCATGGGCATGAGCGGCCACCTGCGGCCCCGGCCGGGCGTGTGGCCGGTGGCGCCCGAGCTGCTGCCGCTGCGGCAGGCCTGGGTGGCTGACTATGAACGCATTGCCGCGGGCTACTCGGCTTGCCGCTTTGTCGACAGCGTCGGCCCGGCATCGGTGCACCCGATGGTGCGTGAGGTGATGGCCCTGCATGATGAGTTCAGCGGGGCCCTGCTCGAACGGCCCCTGGCCTGAGCCCCAGGCACGCCCCATGCTGACGCTCAAGCTGTTGCTCGTCCCGGCCTTCTTGCTGGCCATCACCCTGGCCGGGCGCCGCTGGGGCGCGGCCGTGGCCGGCTGGCTCGCCGGCCTGCCGGTCGTGACCGGCCCGATCCTCGCCTTCCTCACAATCGAACAGGGTGCGTCGTTTGCGGCCACGGCCGCCGCGGCGGCGCTGTCGGCCGTGTTCGCCTCGGTGAGCTTCAGCCTGGTGTACGCCCACGCCGCCCTGCGCCTGCCCTGGTGGGCGGCACTGGTGCTGGCCATGGCCGGCTGGACCGGCGCGGCCACGCTGCTGTGGTGGCTGCAGGCGTCTGCACTGCCACCGCTGGCGATGGGACTCGCGATTGCGCTCACCACCCTGGTCGTCGCCCCCCGGCTGTTCCCGGCCCTGCATGGTGCTCCCCCAGCCGCGCCACAGCGGCCCACCCGTGCGGCCCTGTGGACCGAGCTGGCTTGCCGCATGCTGGCCGGTGCCTTGCTCACGCTGGCCGTGACCTGGGGCGCCGCCGCGTTCGGCGCCGGATGGAGCGGCCTGCTCGCGGTCTTCCCCATCCTGGGCATCGTGCTCGCGGTGTTCTCGCACCGCTCCCAGGGTGCGGTGTTTGCCGCCACCCTGCTGCGCGGCATGGCCACCGGCCTGTACTCGTTCATCGCCTTCTGCTTCGTGCTGGCCTGGACGCTGCCGCAGTGGCATCCCGCGGTGGCCTTTGCGGTGAGCGTGGTGGCCTCGCTGGTGGTGCAGGTCACCAGCCGGCGCGTGATGCAGCGCCGGGTGCCTCGCGAGAGCCGCCCCTAGTGTCGTGAGGTGGCAGTTCGTTGAACCCGCGTCGCGAGGGATCAACCGCTCGCGAATCCTGATGAAAACTGCCGCTGCAGGCGCTGCGGCGACAGCATCTCGGCCGTCAGCCCGAAGTCGGCAATGCGCTGCGGCAGCGGGAGGCCGCGCACCAGTGCCGCGCAGGCCTCACCCATCGCAGGTGACGTCTGGATGCCGTAGCCGCCTTGCGCGGCCACCCAGAAGAACCCCGGCGCCTGCAGGTCAAAGCCGCCCAGCAGGCCCCCGTCGGACACGAAAGAGCGCAGACCCGCCCAGGTCCGGGTGGGCCGGCGGATGCTCAGCGTGGTCACCTCCTCGATGCGATGGATCGCCAGGGCGATGTCCAGCTCCTCGGGCTGAACATCGTGCGGCAGCACCGGGTCGGCGTTGGCCGGTGAACCCAGCAACTGCCCGGCGTCGGGCTTGAAATACCAGTCCTCGCTGGCACCGTAGGCCATGGGCCAGTGATCAAAGTCGAGACCCGGCTCCGGCTTGAACATGAAGGCCGAGCGCCGGCACGGCTCCAGCCCGGTGGGTGCGGCCGACGCCATGCGCCCCAGTTCCTCGGCCCACGCTCCAGCGGCATTCACCACCACCGGTGCACGCCAACGCCCGGCGGTGGTGTCGACCTCCCAGTCCGCTCCCACCCGGGTGAGACCACGCACCTCGGCCTCCACACGCACCTGCCCCCCATGGCGACGCACGCCGCGCAAGAAGCCCTGATGGATCGCATGCACATCCATGTCGGCCGCGTCCGGCTCGATCAGGGCACAGGCCACACGCTCGGGCCGCAGCACCGGCACCAGAGCCAGCGCCTCGGCCGTGTTCAGCCGCCGCGCGCCCGGCGAGCACCCCTGCAGCACCTGCCAGTGCGATTCAATGGCCTCCTCCTGCCCGAAGTCGGCCACCATCATCGCGCCACGCGGTGTGAGCAGCGCATGCTCGCTGAACCCGTCGGGCGGTGCATCAAGGAAGGCCCGGCTCGCCAGTGTCAAGGCCCGCACCTGCGCCGCCCCATAGCTGGCCATGTAGAGCGCCGCCGAACGACCCGTCGAGTGGTAGCCGGGCTGAGACTCCCGCTCCAGCACGACCACCGTGCCGAACGGCGCGAGCCAGTAAGCCACCGAAGCGCCGGCGATGCCCGCGCCCACCACGATGAAGTCGGCGGCCTGGGTGGCGGTGGCGGGCGATGCGGGAGAGGTCGTGGACATGGGGTGGGGGCGTTGGGGGGGTGGGGATGGGCGAGAGCCGATGCACCTGATTATTCACAGATTTTGCGTATACGCAAATTTCTGGTGCACCCCAGCCATTCAGGATGACACCGCCGCTCAGGTGCCAGGTCATGGCAAGTCACCTCGACCGAAGCCTCAGCCCTCGCCGTCTGCCTGCATGTACTGTGCGTAATGCTCGATGTAGTCGTCGAGGTTCTCACAAGGAAACGCCGGGCCGCCCCAAGTTTCCTTGACCCCCGTGGGGGGCGGGCTGGGCGCAGCCCGGCCCTGGGGGCGCTCTTCAAGCATCTTCTTGTACTGCTCCACGAAGTACGCCACCGTCTCCGCGCGCTTTGCCTTCATGTCGTCGCCGTCGTCCGCCCAGCAGGCGGCGTTCCAGGCCTGGAAACGCGCGGACCCATACAGGAGTGACGCACTGACCTTGCCGCGGCTGACCTTTGCGCAATGATCATTGGCCAGTCGTATGAAGCTGTCCGCCCGGTCGAAGAACGTCGGGTCTTCCTTGGTGTCTGCACTCATTGGTGGTTTGTCCTCGTTTGTGGCGGGTTCCAGGCTGCGCAGTTTGCCAGCGCCCTGCCCGGCCGGACCCGCTGGCACAATCCAGCCACCCACCACGCAGCGCCGCATGAACAAGCCCTCCCCCCCGGCCGGCGCGCCCGACGGCCGACCGCTCGACCGCATGACATTCGGCAAGCGCATTCGCGATGCGCGCAAGGCCCTGGGATGGACGCTGCAGCACCTGGCCGATGCCTCGGGGGTGTCGATCACGACGATCTCGCGCGCAGAACGCGGCCTGCTGGCCCTGGGCTACGAGAACTTCTCGGCCCTGGCCCGGGCACTGCAGATCGATCTGGGGACCTTGTTCGCCGAGCCGGAGGTTGCCGCCGTGCCGTTTTCGGAGCCGGTGGTCACACGCGCCGGGCAGGGGGTGGTGTACCAGGGCCAGTCGTTCGACTACGAGTTCCTGGCCACCTCGGCCGTCGGCAAGCAGATGATTCCGGTGACCGGTGTCGTGCACGCACGCGAGGTGACGGGGCCGGCCGACTTCGCCCGCCATCCTGGCGAGGAGTTCGTCTACGTGATCAGCGGCACGCTGGAGGTCCACTTCGACAACGGCCGCACCGTGCGCCTGGACAAGGGCGATTCGCTGTACTTCGACAGCCGCATCGGCCATGCCTACATCAGCGTCAGCCGTGCGCTCGCCCGCGTGGTGGGTGTGATCACCAGCGAAAGCGGCATGATGCGCGAGGCCCGCGGCGGCCACACCGTCATGCCCGCCCCGGGGACGCCGCCGAGCGCGACCGCTCCTGCCACACGCCCTCGCCGAGCGCGCAAGCCGTGATCGGCACCGACCGATGGCGGCGCCGCCCATTCGTGATCACAGCCGCCAGCCCGCTGCGGGACTCACACGATGAAGCCCCGGCTCGCACCCACTAGAATGTGCACATTGCACTTTTGATATGTCCGCACCAGAACCCGACCCCTCGCCCCTGGAGCAGGCCACCCTGGAGGCCGCGATGGCCATCCTCGAGCCGCTGGCCGGACTGTTGCTGTCGCGTCAGCTGCGCTATGCGCAGGCGGAGGAGCTGTTCAAGTCGGCCTTTGTGCAGGCCAGCGCACGCGCCAGTGCGGCCCGGGGCAAGCTGCCCACCGTCAGCACGCTGAGCGTGGCCACCGGCATCCGGCGGCGTGAGGTCGCGCGCCTGCTCGAGCAGGCACCGCTGGAGGTGCCGCGCAAGGCCTCGGCCGCCAGCCAGGCCCGGCTGCGCTGGGCCACCGACCCGGCCTACCTGGATGCGCGCGGCAGCCCGCTGCGCCTGCCACGCACCGCCCCGCCGGGCGAGCCGAGCTTTGCGAGCCTGGCGGCCGCGGTGTCCAAGGACACCCATGCGCGTGCCCTGCTCGACGAGCTGGTCCGCGTTGGTGCGGTCGAGGAAGACGGTGACCACGTCGTGCTGCGGCAGCGCTTCTTCACGCCCTCGAAGGAGCAGCGCGAGCTCATGCAGATCGCCGGCCACAACGTCGGTGACCACCTCTCGGCGGTGCTGGTCAACCTGCTGTCCGACCCGCCCCCATTTTTCGAGCGCGCCCTGTACGCCGACGGCCTGACGCAGGCGGGCGCCCAGCACGGGGCCGACCTCGCACGCGAGGTGTGGGAAACCGTGTGCGTGGCGCTGCGCAGCAAGTTGCAGGCGCTGGTCGACCTGGACGCCGATGCGCCCGACAACCAGTGGCGCATGCGCATCGGCCTGTACAGCTACATCGCGCCGGAGCAGCGTCCCGCGCCGCCGGTGCGCTCGCCAGCCCGCAAGCGCCGCACACCGGACGCCGGCCGTCCGCCCGGCGACGATGCCCCTGACCCCGATGCCGCACCCCCACGCCGCCTAGGGCGCCCCCCCTCGACACGCTGACCCGCGTCAGGCCACGTCAACCATCAGGAGACCCTTCGTGCTCGATCTTCGCTTCCCGGGCTGGGCTCGTCCCCGGCAATGGCTGCTGTGGCTGGCCTGCGCCTGGAGCGCCCTGCTGGTGGTGTCGTGTGGCGGCGGTGTCGGCGAGGGCGGCACCGGCGGGTCGCGCATCTACAGCAGCGGCCAGGTCACGGCCTTGAGCGACACCGCCTTGAGCGTGGGCGGCGTGGCCTACGAGCGGGCGACGGCACAGCTGGTCGATGCCTTCGGACAACCGGCATCGGACGATCGACTGGCGCTGGGCACCTGGGTCGAGGTGGATGGCAGCACGCCGGACGGCGGCCGCAGCGGGACGGCGCAGACGATCCGGCTGACACCCGCGGCGCGCGGTCTGGTCTCGGCCATCGACCCCGCATCACGGCGGATCACGGTGCTGGGCAGTGAGGTCGGGTATGCCGACGAGACGCTGCTTGCAGGTGTCGGACGGCCGGGCGAGGTCCAGCCGGGCGACTTTGTCGAGGTCCATGGCGCGCTGGGGGATAACGCCCGCAGCGTGGTGGCCACCCGGATCGAGCGACTCGATCCACCGGCCGGGGGCGGTGCCGGCGCAGGCCCGCAGGGTCTAGAGCTCAAGGGTGCCGTCAGCCAGCTCGACCTGCAAGCCCGGACGATGACGGTGGGCGGCCAGCCCGTGGACTTCTCGCAGGCCCGCATCGCCGTGCAGGCGAATCTGGCCGCCGGGCGGGTGGTGCGTGTATCGGCCGCGGCACCGCCGGCGCCTGGCGCGGTGTGGATGGTCGAGCGGGTGATCGACGACCGCCTGCTGTCGGGCGATGTGCCCTGGGTGTATGCGGAAGGTGTGGTCAGCCAGTGGGTCAGCGGCCCGCAGTTTGTGCTCGAGGACCTGCCGGTCGATGCACGTGAGGCCGAGAAGCGATCCCGCGTGACCGGCAACGGCCTGCGTGTTGCAGTGGTCGGTTCGCTCAAGGCGGGCGTGCTGCACGCCCGGGCCGTGACGGTGAGCGAACCCGGCGAACCCATGGTGTTCACGGTCAGCGGCCCGATCAAGAAGTTCAAGGGCGTGAACGATTTCCGCGTCAGCGGCGTGCCGGTCGATGCCACCCGCGCAGCGGTTTCCGGAGGGCGTGTGGACGAGCTGGCCGATGGCAGGAAGGTCCGCGTCAAGGGCGAGGCCCGGGGCCAGGTGCTGATGGCAACCCGCCTGGAGTTCCTGCCGTGAACGCGGCCTCGTGACCGCGTGCTGCCGGGGCTCAGCGCACCCAGCGCTGCAGCGCCTCGGGCGGCAGCACCGCCCGCACCCTGAGGTGGAACAGTTCGGCCGGTTCGTCGCCGTGTTCGCTGCGCAACTGGACCATGCACTGGTCGAGCCAGGCCAGCAAGGCCTCGGCATCGGCCACCTCGCGCGCGGCGCGGCGCAGGGCCTCGTCGCGTGTGCCCAGCATGCGCCCGATCAGGTCGAGCGCAAAGAGCTTGGCCGCGGCCAGCGTGCGGGCCGGTCCGGCAGGCACGGCTGACGCGACCGGCACCTCGATGTCCACCGCCGGGGTCATCGTGGTGCCCGGCGCGATCTCGCCTTGCCAGGTCACCCAGCCCTCCGCGGCCAGGGCCTGCAGATCGGCCGGCGACAGGCCCAGTGAACGGATCGCGCCCGACAGGTCCTGCAGGGTCTTGCGTCCGTCGGCCATGATGAGCAGCGCACGCTGGGCGCGCGTGCCGGGGAAGTCACGCCCTTGCAGCACCTGCCTGGCCTTGGGGGTCTTGCTGGGAATGCGCCACGGTTCCATCGGACAACTCGGATGCGGTGTGAACGAAGCCCGCACCTTGACCGCAGTGTGTGACACGCGCTTGACGCTTTGCCGAAGCGTGGCTGCGCACCGGCGATCGTTCACACACACATCCGACCCACCCCCGGGGCGTGCGCGCAGCGCACCCGTGTGCCTTGTGCGCCACAGCCTGCAAGGCGACGTTCAGGTCCCGCCCGCACCCGTTCGCCCTGCCTGCGGCTTGACAGGCACGCCACCCCAGGCGCTGCCCGGCGGGGCACAGTTCAATGGCATGGCGATGACAGACGGCTTGCCCTAAGATGCCGTGGGTTTGTCGCAGGGCTGACCTCACGCGTCGAAACAATCCGCAGCGCTCGCCTCCCCGGCCCGTTGGTCCGGACGCGTTGCGCTGTTGTCAACCTGCATATATTGAGTACCCATGAACACCACCAAGCTTTCCCTCGCGCTGCTGTGCGCTTTTGCGTCGCTGCCGACGATGGCCCAGTCGAACAACGTCACCCTGTATGGCCGGGTCGACCTCGGCCTGGCCCGCAACCTGGGCTCCGACGTCACCGAACTGCGCCAGGGTTCGGGCAGCCGCCTGGGCTTTCGCGGGGCCGAGGACCTGGGCGGCGGTCTGAAGGCGATCTTCAACATCGAGCACCGCTTCAGCGCCGACACCGGCGTGGCCGCTGGCACCTTCTGGGACGGCCGCTCGGTCGTCGGCCTGCAGGGAGGTTTTGGCACCGTGGTGCTGGGCCGCGACTACACCCCCGCCCGCAACGTCGCCAACAAGCTCGACCCCTGGGGTGGCGACACCATCGCGGCCCACGAGTCCAACATCCGTGGCTTTGCGCCCAGCCGCAAGAACAACGCCATCACCTACGCCTCGCCCAGCATGAGCGGCTTCAAGCTCGAAGCCCAGCTCGAGCTCGAAGAAAACACCGAGACCGACACCAAGCAGACCTACGGCTTTGCCGCCACCTACGCGGCCGGTCCGCTGAGCCTGGGTTTTGGCTATGACAAGTTCGCCAAGACAAAGTCCACCTGGTATGTGCTGTCGGGCGGCTATGACTTCGGCGTGGCCAAGGTGATGGCCGGCTTCGGCTCCGGCGAAAACGCTGCCGGCGTGGAACACCGGTCCTACCTGATCGGCGCAAGCGCGCGGATCGGCACCGGCGAGCTGCGTGCGGCCTGGTCCAAGCGCGAGAACAAGTCGGCCGACACCGACCTGTCTTCCAAGTTCAGCGTGGGTTACTTCCACCCGCTGTCCAAGCGCACCACGGTCTATGTGGACATCGGCAACGACAGCGAGCTGAGCGACAACAAGACCGGCTTCGACATCGGTCTGCGTCACAACTTCTGATCGCGTTGCGGTCGAGCGCGGCCTTCACGTCGCCTGCGAGGCCAGGGCCTCGCGGGCCGACCGGAAGGCCCGGGCCTGCTGCATCACCTGATCAAGGCCCCACTCGGGGCGGAACAGCGCCCCGCCCAGTCCAAAGCCCGTGGCCCCGGCGCGTACCCACACCGCCAGGCGTTCGGGCGTCACCCCACCCACCGGCCACAGGCGGGTGCCCGCGGGCAGCACCGTGGCCAGGGCCGCCAGACCCGCAGGCCCCAGCGCCTCGGCCGGAAAGAGCTTTAGCGCATGCGCACCGGATCGCAGCGCCGTGAAGGCCTCGGTGGCGGTGAACACCCCGGGTGCCACGGTGAGGCCCGCCGAGCAGGCCCGCTGGATCACCTGCACATCACAATGCGGCGACACGATCAGGCGTCCGCCGGCCGACACCACCGCATCGACATCGCTCACCGACATCACGGTGCCGGCCCCCACCTGCACGCTGCCCCCCACCGCCTGCGCCAGCACCTCGATGCTGCGCAAGGCATTCGGCCGGTTCAGCGGCACCTCGATGGCATCGAAGCCAGCCTCGCACAGGGCTTCGCCGACCGCCTGTGCACGCTCGGGCTGCAGCCCTCGCAGGATGGCCACCAGCTCGATCGCCGTGCTCATGCGCGCGCCCCCAGCGCCGCCCAGGCGGCCCGTTGCACCGCCTGCACGTCCAGCACCTGCACCGGCACACCGAATGCCCGTGCGCAGTGTGCGTGCAGCTCGGCCAGGCCCGGGCTGCCGATGATGCGCACCGGCCCGTCCAGGGCACCACCGGCCCGGTGCAGTGTGTCGTGCCACTCGCTGCCCAGCAGGATGCCGCTGAGGTAGGCGCCCAGATGCTCGCGCGGCATCATGCCGGTGACCACACGGGCGCGGCCACCGAACAGGCCATGCGCGAGGCTGCCCTGCCCGGCGGCAGCCACACCCGCATCAAAGCCCGGCGATCCGGGTGTGACCTCCTCGTGCGGCAGTTCGTGCAGCAGCGCGCCCAGCGTGCCATGCCGGGTCAGCAGGCCATGGAGTTCACCGCTGAGGTGGGTGCGCAGGGAGGCCACGCGCCCATGGCGCAGCCGCACCCACTTGCTGTGGGTGCCCGGCAGCACGAACCAGCCGTCGGCGTCGAGCGCGCCCAGCAGATGCAGGGCACCGAGCAGTTGGGTTTCTTCGCCGCGCATCACGTCCACCGCGCCGTCGGGCCCGCTCCAGCGCAGGCCGGGCACGATCAGGCGGGGTGCCGGCGTGTCCAGTGCCACCAGGTGCTGGGGCCACGCCGCCAGCGGCAGGCTGGCGTCGAGGTAGGGCACGGCCCGCCAGCCCTGGGCGCTGCCCACCATGCCGGACATCACGACACGGCAGGCGGCGGGGTCGAGCGACAGGTGACGCAGGGCCGCATCGAGCGAGGCGCCGAATTGCGGTGCGCTGGCCAGCAGCCCCTGGTCGTCGGCATGGCTGGCCACGACCTCGCCGTGGCGATGCGCCCACAGCCTGCGGTGCGTGGTGCCCCAGTCCACACCCACCCAGACCGACGGCGATGCGGTCGCGGCACTCATGCCTTGCGGTCCGACTCGAACAGGCGCTGCATCAGGCAGAAGACGAACAGCAGCAGGCCAATCACGATGCGCGTCCACCAGGAGCTCAGGCTGCCGTCGAACATGATGAGCGTCTGGATCATGCCCAGCACCAGCACCCCCAGCAGGGTGCCGGCCACATACCCCACACCGCCCGACAGCAGCGTGCCGCCGATCACCACCGCGGCAATCGCATCGAGCTCCATGCCCACGGCATGCAGGCCGTAGCCCGACAGCATGTAGAAGGTGAACACCACACCAGCCAGCGCCGAGCACAGCCCGCTGAGCGCATAGACACCCACCGTGGTGCGGGCCACCGGCAGGCCCATCAGCACCGCGGAGCTTTCATTGCCGCCCATCGCATAGACGGTGCGACCGAACCCGGTGCCCTGCGCGATCCAGGCCGCCAGCACCACCACCCCCAGCGCCAGCAGCGCGCCGATCGTGAGTGAGGCGTCCTCGCCCAGCGGCACACGCGTCTGCGCGGCCGCGGCGTAGACCGGGTCGTCGATGCTGATGGAGTCGATGCTGATCAGATAGCACAGCCCCCGCGCGAGGAACATGCCGGCCAGCGTGACGATGAAGGGCTGCAGCCGAAAGCGCTGGATCAGCCAGCCCTGCGCCGCACCGAACAGCAGGCCCATCACCAGCACCAGCGGGATCACCGTGCCCGCGCTCCAGCCGGCATGCTCGACCAGCGCGGCCGACACCATGGTGGTCAGCGCGATCACCGAGCCGACCGACAGGTCGATGCCGCCGGACAGGATCACGAAGGTCATGCCCACGGCCACGATCACGAGAAAGGCGTTGTCGATCAACAGATTGAGAAACACCTGCGGCGACAGGAAGCCGTCGTACATCAGCGATCCGAACACCGACATCGCCAGCAGCAGCACGAAGGTGGCCGCCACCGGCTTGTGGCGCGCCGCCAGGCGCCACGAGCGCGGCGCGCTGCCGCTGCCGGCCTGCGTGACCTGGGCGGGCAGGTCGACCACCGAGCTGACCGTGCGGTTCATGGCTGCCCCCCGTGCACCGAAGGCCGAACCGCGAGTTCACGCAGCCATTGCCGGAACGCCGCCGACTGCAGCAGCATCACCACAAACACCACCGCCGCCTTCACGACCAGATTGACCTCGGGCGGCACGCCCATCGAGTAGATCAGCGAGGTGAGCGTCTGGATGATGAGCGCCCCCACCACACTGCCGGCCAGCGAGAACCGCCCGCCCGTCAGCAGGGTGCCGCCCAGCGTCACGGCCAGGATCGCATCCAGCTCCATCAACTGACCGGCGTTGTTGCCGTCCGCACTCTTGACGTTGGAACTGATCAGCAGCCCGGCAATGCCGGCACACAGCCCGCACAGCGCATACACCCCCACCACGATGCGCCGCGCCGGCACGCCGGCCAGGTGGGCCGCCCGCGGATTGATGCCGATGGCCTGGATGAACAGGCCCAGCGCCGTGGTGCGCAAGGCCAGATGCAGCACGCCCCAGGTGATCGCCGCCACGAACAGCGCCACCGGCAGGCCCAGCCAGAAGCCATTGCCCAGCACGAAAAACGGCGGGTAGTACACCGTGATGATCTGCCCCCCGGTGAGCAGTTGCGCCACGCCGCGCCCGGCCACCATCAGGATCAGCGTGGCGATGATGGGCTGCATGCCCACGCGGGCGACCAGCAGGCCGTTCCACAGGCCGGCCAGCGTGGCCACGGCCAGCGCCGCCAGCAGCGCCAGGGCCATCGGGAAGCGGCTCACATGCGTGGGCACGCCGTCACGCACCACCAGCTGCCCGCCGACCATCAGGGCCGCCACGGCCGCGGCAATGGCCACCACGGCACCGACCGAGATGTCGATGCCGCGCGTGGCGATCACCAGCGTCATGCCCAGCGACACGACCACCAGCGGCGCGGCACGGTTGAGGATGTCGATGACACTGCCGTACAGGTGCCCGTCACGCCAGCTCAGCTGCAGGAAGGCGGGGTTGAGCCAGGCGCTCACCACCAGCAGGGCGGCCAGGGTGGCCAGGGGCCAGAACAGCGGCGCCTGGCTGAGGCGCTGCCAGCGCGTGTGGAAGGACAAGGCGGGCGAGGACATGACCTCAGGCTCCTGCAATGATGTCGTAGATGGCCTGCTCGCTGCTGCCGCCGGGCAGCTCGGCGGCCTTGGCCCGGTTGCGCATCACCACGATGCGGTCGGACAGGCGCACGACCTCAGCCATTTCGGACGAGATGAACATGACCGCCATGCCCTCGCGTGCCAGCCGGGTGATCTCGTCCATGATCTCCTGCTTGGCGGCCACGTCGATGCCCCGCGTGGGCTCGTCGAGCAGCAGCACCTGCGGGTCGGTGGCCAGCCAGCGGGCCAGCACGGCCTTCTGCTGGTTGCCGCCGGACAGGCGACCGATGGGGGTTTCAATGTCGGCCGTCTTGATGCCCAGCGCAGCGATGTAGCGCAGCGCCAGCGCCTCCTGTTCGGCGCGGCCGAGGTTGCGCCACAGGCCGCGCCGGGCCTGCAGCGCCAGGGCCACGTTCTCGCGCACCGACAGCTCGGCGACGATGCCTTCGGCCTTGCGGTCCTCGGGGCACAGCGCCAGCCCGCGGCGGATGGCCTGGGCGGGCCGATCCCACCGGGCCGGCCGGCCCTGCACCTCGATCCGGCCGGCTTCGGCACGGTCCAGCCCGAACAGCAGGCGCGCCAGCTCGGTGCGCCCGGAGCCCAGCAGACCGCCGATGCCCACGATCTCGCCGGGGTGCAGCGCCACGTCCACCGGCTGCAGCTGGCCGCGCCGGGCCAGGCCGGTGGCCCGCAGTGCCGCCGGTGCCGCCGGCGCCGCGGCAGGCTGCGCTGCAGTCGATGCCGCAGGCGCCGGCCCGGTGCCGGCCCCCGCCGCATCCCCCCGGCCGCCCGACATCACGACCTCACGCCCCACCATCGCGGTCACCAGCGCGGGCGCGGGCAGCTCGGCCGCCAGGTGTTCGCCCACCCGTTCGCCATTGCGCAGCACCGTGATGCGGTCGGACACGGCATAGACCTGATCGAGGAAGTGCGTGACGAACAGGATGGCCAGGCCCTGATCGCGCAGCCGGCGCAGCACGGCAAACAGCTGCTGCACCTCGCCGTCGTCCAGGCTGGAGGTGGGCTCGTCGAGGATCAGCACCTGGGAGCGGATGGCCAGCGCCCGCGCAATGGCCACCATCTGCTGCACGGCCACCGGGTAGTGCGCCAGCTCCAGGCCGACATCGACATGCAGGTTCAGCCCGGCCAGCAGCTCGCGCGCCTGGGCCTGCATGCGCGGCCAGTCGATCATGCGGCCAGCCAGCCAGCCTCGGCGGGGGTAGCGCCCGGCAAAGATGTTCTCGGCCACCGACAGGTTGGGGCAGAGGTTGACCTCCTGGTAGACGGTGCTGATGCCCAGCTGCTGCGCCTGCAGCGGCGTGGCCGGCGCGATGGCCCGGCCGTCGAGCACGATGCGCCCGGCATCCGGTGCATGCACACCCGTGAGCACCTTGATCAGGGTGGACTTGCCGGCACCGTTCTGCCCCATCAGCGCATGGATCTCACCGCCGAACAGCCGCAGGCCCACACCCCGCAGGGCCTGCGTCGCTCCAAAGCCCTTGCTGATTCCGCTCAGTTCAAGTCGTGGCTGCATCATCGGTTCTTGTAGTGCACATCGACAAACACCGCCGCCAGCAGCACCAGCCCCTTGATGACCTGCTGGTAGTCGATGCCGATGCCCAGGATGGACATGCCATTGTTCATCACACCCATCACGAAGGCACCGATCACCGCCCCCATCACCTTGCCGACCCCGCCCGAGGCCGAGGCCCCGCCGATGAAACACGCAGCGATCACGTCCAGCTCGAACCCCAGGCCCGCCTTGGGCGTGGCGGTGTTGAGCCGGGCCGCGAACACCAGGCCCGCCAGCGCTGCCAGCACGCCCATGTTGACGAAGGTGTAGAAGGTCAGCCGTTCGGTGCGGATGCCCGACAGACGCGCGGCCTTTTCATTGCCACCCAGCGCATAGACCCGCCGGCCCAGGGTGGTGCGCGAGGTGATGAACTCGTAGAACAGCATCAGCACGAACATCACGATCAGCACATTGGGCAGGCCCTTGTACGAGGCCATCAGGATGCAGAAGGCCATCACCGCGGCCACGGCCAGCGTGTTCTTGAAGGCGAACATCGCAAAGGGTTCGGCGCCCATCGCGTGCACCAGGCGCTGTCGCCGCTCGCGCATGCGCAGCGTCAGCCAGGCCACCGACACGACCAGCCCCACGATGATCGAACCCAGCCGCCACTGGCCGTCCTCGGACGGGTCGGGAATGAAGCCCGAACTCAGCAGCTGGAAGGTTTCCGGGAAGGGGCCGACCGACTGGCCCTGCAGCAGCGCCAGCGCCAGGCCCTTGAACACCAGCATGCCCGCCAGCGTGACGATGAACGAGGGGATGCGGATGTAGGCCACCCAGTAGCCCTGGGCGCCGCCGATCAGTGCACCGGCCAGCAGGCACAGCAGCGAGGCCGGCAGGAAGTGCAGCTCGTAGCGCACCATCAGCACCGCCCCGAGCGCGCCGATGAACCCGGCCACCGACCCCACCGACAGGTCGATGTGCCCGGCCACGATCACCAGCAGCATGCCCAGCGCCATGATCACGATGTAGCTGTTCTGCAGCACCAGGTTGGTGAGGTTCAGCGGCTTGAGCAGCGTGCCGTCGGTGACCACCTGGAAAAACGCCATGATGACCACCAGCGACAGCAGCATGCCGTACTGGCGCAGGTTGGCCTTGATCAGCGACACCGCACCGACCTGTGTGCCGGGGTGGATGCCTGCCGCTGCGATGTCACTGGACATGCGCGGCCTCCCTGGCCTGCGGGCCGGACTGGATGATGGATTTCATGATGCGTTCCTGCGTGGCCTGGGCCGCGTCGAATTCGGCCACGAAGCGGCCCTCGTTCATCACATGGATACGGTCGCACATGCCCAGCAGCTCGGGCATCTCGGACGAGATCATCACGATGCAGGCGCCCTGTGCGGCCAGCTCGGCCATGATCGTGTAGATCTCGTACTTGGCGCCGACGTCGACCCCGCGCGTCGGTTCATCGAGGATCAGCACCTGCGGCCGCGAGAACAGCCACTTGGCCAGCACCACCTTCTGCTGGTTGCCACCCGACAGGTTGACCACCTTGTGCAGCACGTCACGGCAGCGGATGCCCAGCCTGCGCCGGAAGTCGCCGGCCACCGCATGCTCGCGCCCGTCGTCGATCACGCCGTGGCGCGACACCCCCGCCAGGTTCACCAGGCTCACGTTGTGCAGGATGGAGTCGTCCAGCACCAGGCCCAGGCCCTTGCGGTCCTCGGTGACATAGGCCAGCCCGTGGGCAATGGCACGCTGCACCGTGCTCACGTCGACCACCTGGCCGCGCAGGCGCACCTCGCCGCCGATGCGCTGGCCGTAGGAGCGTCCGAACACGCTCATGGCCAGCTCGGTGCGCCCCGCCCCCATCAGGCCGGCGATGCCGACGATCTCGCCGCGCCGGGCCTGCAGGTTCACGCCACGCACCACCGCACGCTCGGCATGGACCGGGTGATGCACCACCCAGTTGCGCAGCTCGAAGACCACCTCGCCGATCTGCGGCACACGACGCGGATACCGGTCGGTCAGCTCGCGCCCGACCATGCTGCGGATGATGCGTTCCTCGTCCGGCGCCTCGCGCCGTCCGTCGCGCACGCAGGCGAAGGTCTCGACCGTGCTGCCGTCACGCAGCACCGTCACCGCATCGGCCACCCGGCTGATCTCGTTGAGCTTGTGCGAGATCAGGATCGACGCGATGCCCTGCGCCTTGAAGTCCAGCAGCAGGTCCAGCAGTGCCTGGCTGTCGCCTTCATTGAGGCTGGCGGTCGGTTCATCCAGGATGAGCAGACGCACCTGGCGCGACAGCGCCTTGGCAATCTCCACCAGCTGCTGCTTGCCCACGCCCAGATGGGTCACCAGGGTCTCGGGCGATTCCTTCAGGCCCACCTTGGCCAGCAGCTCACCGGTGAGCCGGTGCGCCCGGGTCCAGTCGATGATGCCGCCCAGGTTGCCCGGGCGCAGCGGTTCGTTGCCGAGAAAGATGTTCTCGGTGATCGACAGGAGCGGCACCAGCGCCAGTTCCTGGTGAATGATGATGATGCCGGCCGCCTCGCTGTCGGCAATGCCCCGGAACGCCCGGGGCTGCCCGTCGAAGACGATCTCGCCATCGAAGCTGCCGTGCGGATGCACCCCGCTGAGCACCTTCATCAGCGTGGACTTGCCCGCGCCGTTCTCGCCGACCAGCGCATGGATCTCGCCGCGCTTGACGGCCAGGTCCACACGATCGAGCGCGGTCACGCCGGGGAAGGTCTTGCGGATGCCGCGCATCTCCAGAAGGGTGTCCTGCATGGCACGCCTTTGCTGCTCGGTCATTGCGGATCGGTGCGTGTCGTGCGGCCTACTTGATCTGACCTTCCTTGTAGTAGCCCGAGCTGACCAGCACCTGCTTCCAGTTGCCGGCGTCCACGCTCACCGGCTTGAGCAGGTAGGACGGCACCACCTTCACGCCGTTGTTGTAGGTCTTGGTGTCGTTGACGGTGGGCGTGCGGCCGCTGAGCAGCGCATCGACCATGTCCACCGTGACACGCGCCAGCTCGCGGGTGTCCTTGAACACGGTGGAGGTCTGCTCGCCGGCCAGGATGGACTTGACCGACGGGATCTCGGCGTCCTGGCCGGTCACCACCGGCATGGGCAGGCGCGGCGTGCCGTAACCCACCCCCTTGAGCGACGAGATGATGCCGATCGACAGGCCGTCGTACGGCGACAGCACCGCATCGACACGCTGGTTGGTGTAATAGGCGCTCAGCAGGTTGTCCATGCGGGCCTGGGCGACCGCACCGTCCCAGCGCAGGGTGGAGACCTTGTCCATCCCCATCTGCTTGCTGCCGACCACCAGCTTGCCGCTGTCGATGTAGGGCTTGAGCACCGACATCGCGCCGTCATAGAAGAAGAAGGCGTTGTTGTCGTCGGGCGAGCCGCCGAACAGCTCGATGCGGTACGGGCCCTTGCCGTTCTTGAGCCCCAGCTTCTGCTCGATGTAGCTGGCCTGCAGCACGCCGACCTGGAAGTTGTCGAAGGTGGCGTAGTAGTCCACATGCCGCGAGCCGCGGATCAGCCGGTCATAGGCGATGACCTTGATGCCGCGGTCCGCCGCCTTCTGCAGTGCCCCCGACAG
>CBFGPV010000007.1:0-64513 GCA_965650765.1 uncultured Burkholderiales bacterium | reverse complement strand
TGGGCAAGGCGGTGCGCGCGCTGATGCAGTCGCCCACCGGCGCGCAGCTGGTGGGGATCAACACGCGCCGGCTGCACCCCTTGATGTTCGGCATCGGCCTGGGCCTGTCGGGGGTGGCGGGCTGCCTGCTGTCGATGACCTATGCGGTCACGCCCTCGATGGGCGAACCCTACACCGTGACCGCGCTGATCGTGATCACGCTGGGCGGGTTCGGCAGCATGAGCGGGGCACTGGCCGGCGGTCTGCTGCTGGGTGTGATCGAGGCCCTGGGCATGCACTTCACCAATCCTTCGCTGAAGGCACTGCTGTCGTACGGCGTGTTCATCGGCGTCCTGCTGCTGCGCCCCAACGGACTGTTCAAGAAATGACGACCTCCCCCCACTTGCGGCGTGACCTGGGCGTGCTGGCAGCGCTGGGGGTCTCGGCCTGCGCGCTGCCCTGGCTGGGCAGCGAGTTCATGCTGTCGCTGGCACTGACCTGCCTGATGTACATCACGCTGTCGACCAGCTGGGCGATGTTCTGCGGCACCACGCGTTACCTGTCGCTGGCCACCTCGGCGTTTTTCGGGCTGGGCGCCTACACGAGCGCGCTGGTGCTGCAGCATCTGCCCTGGCTGCTGGCCGTGGGGCTGGGCGCCCTGGTGGCGGCCGCGGTGGCGGTGGTGATGGGCGCGGCGGTGCTGCACCTGCGCGGCACCTACTTTGCCGTGCTGACCTTCGGCATGACCGAGCTGATCCGCCATGCCATCACCTACTTCGAGAAGCAGGTGACCGGCACCGTGGGGCGGGTGCTGGTGATCGTGCCCGATGGCACCACGGTGTACTTCACCGTGCTGGCGCTGGCGGCACTGGCCCTGGGCACCGCGATCGCCGTGCGGCGCAGCCGCTTCGGCCTGGCCCTGGTCGGGATCGGCGCCGACGAGCAGCGCGCCCAGACCCTGGGCGTGGACACCCGCCGCGTGAAGATCGCCGGCTTTGCGCTGATTGCCGCATTTGCCGGGGCGGTGGGTGCGGCCATGTCGGTGCGCTGGACCTACATCGACCCGTCCACCGTGTTCAACCCCTTCATCGGGTTCCAGACGGTGCTGATCGCGCTGATCGGCGGTGCGGCCACGCTGTGGGGCCCGTTGATCGCCGCGATCGTGTTCAGCCTGCTGGCCGAGACGCTGCGGCTGCAGCTGCCGCAGCTCTACATGATGGCGCTGGGGCTGTTGCTGATCCTGTGTGTGCTGTATCTGCCGGGCGGCCTGGCCTCGTTGCGCTGGAGCCTGTTCACTCGCCGCCGTGCCGCCCCCGCGCCTGCCGCGTCGGCCGAGGAGCATCGCCATGCCTGAACCCTTGCTCGAAGCCCGTGAGGTGACGGTGCGCTTCGGCGGCCTCACGGCGGTCGACCGTGTGGACGCCCGCTTCATGGCCGGTGAGCTGGTGGGCATCATCGGCCCCAATGGCGCGGGCAAGACCACCTTCTTCAATGCCATCTCGGGCGTGCAGCCGCTGACGGCCGGACGTCTGCTGGCCCAGGGGCATGACCTCACCGGCGCACGCCCGCACGAGCATGCCCGCCACGGCATTGCGCGCACCTTCCAGACCCCGCGGGTGTTTGCCGAACTCAGCGTGGCCGCCAATGTGGCGTTTGCGCTCGAATTCGCCGGCCGCGGCCGCCCGGCGCCGGCCGCGCTGGCGGACAGCGGCGCCATCCTGTCGCTGATCGGCCTGGCAGCGCAAGCTGAGCTGCCGGCCGCAGCGATCACCCCGTCGCAGCAGCGGCTGCTGGAGATCGGCATGGCGCTCGGCACCCGGCCGCGGCTGCTGCTGCTCGACGAGGTCGCCGCCGGCCTGACCGAGGCCGAGGTCGAGCAGCTCGCCCGGCTGATCGGCCGCCTGCGCGACGAACTCGGCATGACGGTGGTGTGGATCGAACATGCAGTGACCACACTGCTGCGCCATGTGGAGCGCGTGCTGGTGCTGCATCAGGGGCGCCGGATCGCCGACGGCACACCGTCCGAGGTGGTACGCGATGCCACCGTGATCGAGGCCTATCTCGGTGACGAGATGGCGTCCGCACCATGAGCGCGGCCATGATGTCCCCCGCCACCCCCCCGGCCCGCCTGGAGGTCCGCGACCTGAGCGCCGGCTACGGCGGCTTCCAGGTCCTGCGTCACCTGAACCTCGAAGCCCGCCCCGGCCTCACCGTGATCCTCGGCCCCAATGGCGCGGGCAAGACCACACTGCTCAAGGCGATTGCCGGGCTGATCGGCCGCACCGGAGAGGTGCTGCTCGACGGCCAGGCCCTGCCGGTGCAGCAGACCGACGAGATCGTGCGCCGCGGGCTGTGCCTGGTGCCCGAGGGCCGTCAGCTCTTTGCGCAGATGACGGTGGCCGAGAACCTCGAGCTCGGCGGCTGGCTCAGCCGCAAGGCGCAGCGCGCCGAACGCCTGGCCCAGGTGCTGCGCGACTTTCCCCGTCTGGCCGAACGCGCCACGCAGCTTGCCGGCACGATGAGCGGCGGCGAGCAGCAGATGGTGGCCGTCGGGCGGGCGCTGATGAGCGGGCCGCGGCTGCTGATGCTCGATGAACCCTCGCTCGGACTGGCCCCGCGCATGGTCGACGAACTGCTCGCCATCGCCCGGCGCATTGCCGACCAGGGCGTGACCGTGCTGATGGTCGAGCAGAACGTGCGCAAGGCCCTGGCCGTGGCCGACCGCGCCTACGTGCTCGAGCGCGGCCAGATCGTGGCCAGCGGCACAGCGGGCGAACTGGCCCGTTCAAGCGCGATCCAGCAGGCCTACCTGGGCACACCGGCCACGTCCTGAACCTTCGCAACACGACACGACCCGGCCGCGCCGACGCGGCCCCATCCCCAAGGAGACCCTCATGTCCGACCTGTCCATGCTGATCAACGGCCTGAAGGTGGGCGCCGCCGGCGGTGCCACCTTCGAGCGCCTGAACCCGCTCGATGGCCGCCTGGCCACCCGCGCCCCGGCAGCCACACCCGACGATGCCGTGCGTGCGGTGCAGGCTGCGTCCGACGCCTTCCCGGCCTGGAGCCAGACGGGCCCCGGTGAACGGCGCGCCCTGCTGCTCAAGGCCGCAACCGCCCTGGAGGCGCTGACGCCCGCGTTCATCGAGGCCATGGCCGCCGAGACCGGCGCCACCGCGATGTGGGCCGGCTTCAATGTGCACCTGGCCGCCGGCATGCTGGTCGAGGCCGCGTCGTTGACCACCCAGGTCAGCGGCGAGGTGATTCCCTCCGACGTGCCCGGCAGCCTGGCGCTGGCCGTGCGCCAGCCCGCCGGTGTGGTGCTGGGCATCGCCCCGTGGAATGCACCGGTGATCCTCGGTGTGCGTGCGGTCGCCACGCCGCTGGCCTGCGGCAACACGGTCGTGCTCAAGGGCTCGGAGATGTGCCCGCGCACCCATGCGCTGATCGTGCAGGCCTTTGCCGATGCCGGTTTTGCCCCCGGGGTGGTGAACTTCATCACCAATGCCCCGGCCGACGCCGGCGCCGTGGTCGAAGCCATGGTGGCGCACCCGGCGGTGCGGCGCGTCAACTTCACCGGCTCGACCAAGGTGGGGCGCATCATCGCGCAGACCTGTGCGAAGTACCTCAAGCCGGTGGTGCTGGAGCTGGGCGGCAAGGCGCCGCTGATCGTGCTGGACGACGCCGACCTGGACGACGCGGTCAACGGGGCGGCCTTTGGCTGTTTTGCCAACTCGGGGCAGATCTGCATGTCCACCGAACGCCTGATCGTCGACACCAAGGTGGCCGACGACTTCGTGGCCCGGTTCGCCGCCAAGGCCGCCGCGCTGCCGCTGGGCGACCCGCGCCAGCCCGCCCCCGTCGTGCTGGGCTCGGTGGTGGGCATGGCCACGGTGGAGCGCTGCAACGCGCTGATCGACGATGCGCTCGCCAAGGGCGCACGGCTGGTGTGTGGCGGGCGTGCCGAGAACACGCTGATGCCGGCCACGGTGCTCGACCACGTCACGCCGGACATGCGGGTCTATCACGAGGAGACCTTCGGCCCGCTCAAGTGCATCGTGCGGGTGGACGGTGTCGAGGCCGCCATCGCCTGCGCCAACGACAACGAGTACGGCCTGTCGGCTGCCGTCTTCGGCCGCGACATCGCACGTGCCATGCAGGTGGCGCGCCGCATCGAGTCGGGCATCTGCCACATCAACGCCCCCACGGTGCATGACGAGGCCCAGATGCCCTTTGGCGGGGTCAAGGGCAGCGGCATCGGCCGCTTCGGCGGCAAGGCCGGCATCGCCGAGTTCACCGAGCTGCGCTGGATCACCGTGCAGACCACACCGCGCCACTATCCGTTCTGAGGGCCCCCAGGGCCGGCCAGCGCCCAGCCCGCCCCGCCCGTCAGGCGGGGGGCGCTGGCCTTCACACACTTTTCACACGCTTCATTGCCGCTTCACCCCCGCCGTCGACAGTCGCGCCGTGTCCAACCCCGAGTCCCGCGACGTCCATGGCTCACCTCGTCATCCACGGCGGCACGCCCCTGAGCGGCCACCTCACTCCGTCGGCCAACAAGAACGCCGTCCTGCCCATCCTGTGTGCCACGCTGCTCACGCGGGAGCCGGTGCGCCTGCGCGGCGTGCCCGACATCACCGACGTGCGCAAGATCCTCGACGCGTTTCGCGCCTGGGGCAGCGAGGTCAGTGCCAACCTGGCCAGCGGCCTGGTGGACATCCATCACCGCCGCACCGCCTTCGACGCCACGCGGCATCGCCTGCCCGAGGCGATGCGCTCGTCGATCATGCTGGTGCCGCCCCTGCTCTCGCGCTTTGGCGTGGCCCGCATCGAGCGTGACGTGCAGGGCTGCACCCTCGGTGCACGCGAGATCGACCCGCACGTCGAGGTCTTCGAGCAGTTCGGTGCGCGGCTGCACCGCAGCGACGACACGCTGGTCGTGCATTCGCCCGGCCCGCTGCACGCCAGCCACCACTGGCTGGACTACGCCTCGGTGACCACCACCGAAAACTTCATCCTGTGCGCCACGCTGGCCACCGGCTGCTCGGTGCTGACCAACGCGGCCTGCGAGCCCCATGTGCAGGAGCTGTGCCGCTTCCTGATGCACCTGGGCGCACGCATCAACGGCGTGGGCACCTCGCGGCTGACCATCACCGGCGTGGACGAGCTGCGCGGCGGCGAATACCGCTTCGACGAGGACTACCACGAGATCGTCACCTTCCTCGCCCTGGGCGCCATCACCGGCGGGGAGGTGCGGGTGCGCAACACCGCGCCGCTGCAGTTCCCGTTGCTGGACCGCACCTTTGCCAAGTTCGGCGTGCAGGTGAGCCATGCCGACGGCTGGTCACGTGCGGTGGCGCCCGCCGGGCTGGCCGTGCGCGAGCCGTTCACGCAGCACATCCTGCAGAAGGTCGAGGCCGCGCCCTGGCCTTATGTGCCGGTCGATCTGCTGCCGATCTTCATTGCGCTGGGCGTGCGCGCCAGTGGCAGCGCGATGTTCTGGAACAAGGTCTACGACGGCGCGATGGGCTGGACCTCGGAGCTGTCGAAGTTCGGCGCCCATGCGTTCCAGTCGGACCCGCACCGTGTGGTCACCTTCGGCGGCAAACCGCTGACCCCGGCCGAGGTCGACAGCCCCTACATCATCCGCGTGGCCATCGCCTTGCTGATGGTCGCCGCCAGCATCCCGGGGCGCTCGGTGATCCGCCATGCCGACCCGATCCGACGCGCGCATCCGCGCTTTGTCGAGAACCTGGTGTCACTGGGGGCGCGGATCGAATGGAGCGAGTGACCCGCTCGGCCGCTGCGGCCATGTCGCATGCGCTCGACCCTCTCCCCAGCCCTCTCCCTGGAAGGGAGAGGGAGCCCTGATTCTTCCCCCTCGCCCCCGGGCACGGGGGAGAGGGTTGGGGTGAGGGGGCGGCCACCCCAACCCGCCGCACGTCGAGTCACTCCGCAGCCGTCCTGCCCTGCGGGTCTGCCGCAACCTGCTTGCTGTAGGCATGGAAGACCTCATCACGCACCCAGCCCAGCGATTCATAAGCCGCCTGGGCCGGTGCATTGGTCCGGGCCGTGGTCAGGTCCAGGCGGGTGCGGACTTGTTCGCGGGCATGCTGTTCGGCCGCCTGCAGCAGCAGGCGCCCTGCGCCTGAACGTCGGGCGGCCGGTGCCACGAACAGGTCATACAGCACGTAGATCGGCGTTGCCTCGACCGAACAGAAGCTCGGGTAGAGCTGGCAGAAGCCGACGACCCGCTGCGTGTCGTCCAGCGCCAGCAGGATGACCGACTCGTGGCGTGTCATCCGGTCCTGGATGAAACGTCTCGCAAGCGCCGCATCAGGCGCCTGCTCATAGAACTGCCGGTAGGCATCGAACAGCGGTGCCACGACGTCCAAGTCGTCGAGTGTGGCCAGGCGGGTGTGCAGGGTGCTCATGGTGGCGCGGGGTGAGGCGTTGCGGGCGCGGGGGCGCTCCACGGCCCCCGCCAGAGCGCCGTATTGGAGCAGAGTGCGCCGCACCCCGGCGGCGCTCAGAAGGTGTGAATGAATCCGGCGTGGCCGAGCAGGCCACCCGGGCGTGCCGGGTCAAGGCGCAAAGCACAGCCGTAGCTCGGGCTACGGCGCGCATTTGCAACGCCGAGCCGGTGCGTTCGGGGGGATTGAGCGGGCATGGCGGGTTCGTTCACACCTTCTCAGCCCCGGTCGGCAAACCGCCGGATCGGACGCAGGTCGTCGAATGAAGGCGCCTCGCCCTTGCGGGCCGCAATCGCACGCTCCAGGTTGGCCGTCTCCCAGATGCCGGCCTGCAGCACGGCCATGTGGTCCAGGCTGTCGCGCACCCCGTGGTCACGGGCAAAGTTGAGCGCGGCCTTGCTGCCGGCGATCGCCACCGGCGGTTTGGCGGCGATCTCGGCCGCGCAGGCCATGGCCGCGGCCAGCATCTGCTCGGCGGTGTCGAACACCTCGCTGACCAGGCCGCTGTGCAGGGCGCGCGTGGCATTCAAGCGGCGCCCGGTGTAGGCCATCTCGCGCAGGGTGCTGGACGACATCAGCTTGGGCAGGCGTTGCAGCGAGCCGAGATCGGCGGTCATGCCGATGTTGATCTCCTGGATGCAGAAGAAGGCGTCCGCGGTGCAGTAGCGGATGTCGCAGGCGGCCGCCAGGTCCAGCGCCCCACCGATGCAGCCGCCGTGAATGGCGCAGATCACCGGCAGGCGCAGGCGCTCGAGCAGGTTGAACGCCTCCTGCATGTCCAGCAGTTCTTCGGTGATGTTGGCCCGGCCGACCGCGCTGCGATCGTCCAGGCTGACACCGGTGCCGAAGGTGTCGAGCGCCATGCCGGCGCTGAAATGCTTGCCGGTCGAGCTGATCACCAGGGCACGCGCCCCGCCTTCGCGATGCAGTTGCCGGAGCGTGGTTTCGAGCTCACGCCAGAACTGCGGGCTCATGGTGTTGAGGGCATCCGGCCGGTTCAGGCGCAGGTGAGCGACATGCTCGGTGATCGTGAACTCGAAACAGCTCATGCTCATGCGGGGCTCCTTGGAAGTGATCGCTCGCCTGTGGCCCTGCACCGCGCAGGTGCCTGGCCCGTGTCGAACAAGCGGATGGCCCTGATTGTGGCCACACCAAGCGAACGATCGTGCGTTTTGTGCCTCAAAAAGG
Organism: uncultured Burkholderiales bacterium; assembly: GCA_965650765.1. Taxonomy (GTDB): domain Bacteria; phylum Pseudomonadota; class Gammaproteobacteria; order Burkholderiales; family Burkholderiaceae_C; genus Caldimonas. Next base: position 56,873 of record CBFGPV010000007.1, on the reverse strand, counting down.
TGCAGGAAAACCCCTAGTGCACCCGCAAGCCCCCCGCCCTACAGTCTCGTCACTCGCTGCAGGCCGTCCCCGTGACGCGCGCTGCGCACGGCGGGGGACTGAGGAGACACAGAGAAGCAGATCAATAGACTCTGTGACGCACAACGAATGTCACAATTTGAGGGCGCTGGCCGATGCCAGCGCCCTTTGTTTTTTCTCGACCGGCATGTCGGCAGCTGCCCGCGCGCCCCCATCCCCTGCCCCATGCTCGAATTTGTCGTTGTCACGCTTGCGTCGCTGTTTGCCGGTTTTGTCGATGCCATCGTCGGTGGCGGTGGGCTGATCCTCGTCCCGGCGCTGTTCAGCGTGTTTCCCACCGCCCAGCCGGCCACGCTGTTCGGCACCAACAAGGGCGCCGCCGTGTGGGGCACGGCCTGGGCCACCTGGCAGTACGCCCGCAAGGTCGAGATGGTGTGGTCGGCCCTGCTGCCGGCTGCCGCCGCTGCGCTGGTGGGCAGTTTTCTGGGCGCCTGGACGGTCACGCTGGTCAGCCCGACCGGCCTGAGGCGGGCGCTGCCGCTGATCCTGCTGGGGGTGTTCATCTACACCCTGATGAAAAAGGACCTGGGGCGCGACCACACGCGGCACTACACCGGGCGCACCGAAGCGCTGCTGGCGTCGGCGATCGGTGGGGTGATCGGCTTCTACGACGGCTTTTTCGGGCCGGGCACGGGCAGCTTTTTCGTGTTCCTGTTCGTGCGGGTGCTGGGCTATGACTTCCTGCACGCTTCGGCCAGCGCCAAGCTGCTGAACACCGCGACCAATCTTTCAGCGCTGGCGCTGTTCATCGCCAAGGGCCATGTGTGGTGGCACTACGCGGCCGCCATGGCCGTGGCCAACGTGATCGGCAGCCTGCTGGGCACGCGCCTGGCGCTGCGCCACGGCGCGGGGTTCGTGCGCGGCGTGTTCATCGTGGTGGTCGGCGCGCTGATCCTGAAGACCGGCTACGACGCTTTCCTGCGCTGAGCGGGCGCCGGGGCCACTTCCCCCATCAGGGGGTATTCGACGGCACGGTGGGGCGCCATCATGTGGCCAGACCCCCTCCCCGCGCCTTGCCGCCGTCCAGCATGCCCGCACGCACCGGCCTGAGTACCCAGCTGAAGATCGGCCTGGCCTTCGGCGCTTTGGCACTGGTCACCTTCGGCATCGTCGCCTGGGTGTCGGGCATGCGCGCGCGCGAGCAGGTCATGGCCGACACCGGGGCCAGCCTGGTCGAGCTGGCCTCGCGCCTGGGTTCGGCACTCGACACCGGCATGTTCGAGCGCTATCGGGAGATCCAGAACATCGCCCATCTGGGCCAGCTTCATGGCGCGGGCATCGACACGGCTCGCTGGCGGGCCATCGTCGACCAGCTCCAGGATTCGTTCAGCCACTATGCGTGGATCGGCGTGACCGACACCGACGGGCGGGTGCTGGCCGCCACCGACGGGGTGCTCGAAGGTCGGGACGTGTCGCAGCGGCCCTGGTTCGTGCAAGGCCTGAGCGGTCCGTTTGTCGGTGACGTCCACGATGCCGTGCTGCTGGCCAGCCTGCTGCCCGCCTCGGCCCGCACCGAACCGCTGCGGCTGGTCGACGTGGCGGCGCCGTTGCGGCGCAACGGTGAGGTGGCCGGCGTGCTCGGCGCCCACCTGAGCTGGCGGTGGGCCGAAGAGCTGCGCCTGCATGTGCTCAGGCCGATCGAATCCAGCCGCGGGGTCGACATCATCGTCATCAACGGCCAGGGGGAGCGGCTGCTCGGTCCGGCCCAGATCGGCGGCAACGGCCTGCGTACCGAGCGGGTGCGTGCGCTGCTGGAGGCGAGTGCGCATTTCGCGCTCGAGGACTGGGTCGACGGCCGATACCTGACGGCTGCGGTGGCCACCACCGGGCACCTGAGCTATCCGGGGCTGGGCTGGACCGTGCTGGTGCGCCAGCCCGAGGCCACCGCGGTCGCACCGGCCGTGGCCCTGCAGTGGCGCATCGGGCTGATCGGACTGGCCGGCAGCCTGCTGTTTGCCCTCAGCGGCTGGTGGCTGGCCGGGCGCATCAGCGCTCCGCTGCGGCAGGTGGCGCGGCGGGCCGAGGCCCTGGCCGCAGACGGCCTGCCCGCCGACGAGGTGCTGGCCAGTGAAAACGAGGTCACGCAGCTGTCGCGCGCGCTGGGTACGCTGGTCGCACGACTGCGCGAGCGGGAGCGCGATCTGCTGGGCCTGAACGAGACGCTCGAACAGCGCGTGCAGGCCCGCACGCTGGCACTGCAGGTCGCCAACGACGATCTGCAGGCCTTCAGCCGCACGGTGTCGCACGACCTCAAGGGGCCGATCGGGTCGCTGGGCGCCGCGGCGCGGCACATTGCCGAACAGGCCCGTGACCGGCTCGAACACCGTGTGGTGGACATGCTCGACCTGATGGGCGGTGAATGTGACCGGCTCGTGCACCTGGTCGACGAACTGCTGAGCCTGTCACGCCTGGACCAGCGCGCCCTCACGCGCGAGTCGATCGACCTGGACGAGATGGTCAACGGCGTGATCACGCAGGTGATGAACGAGCCGGGCGCACCGGCGCGCGATGCGGTCGAGTTCAGCGTGCAGCCGTTGCCCAAGGTCACGGCCGACCCGGTGCTGCTGCGCCAGGTGTGGCACAACCTGATCGCCAATGCGGTGAAGTTCAGCGCGCGGCGCAGCCTGGCCCGGGTGGAGATCGGCGTCAGCCAGGGCGACCGGGAATGGGTGTTTCAGGTCGCGGACAACGGCGCAGGTTTCGACATGCGTCTGTATGGCCGCCTGTTCGGCGTGTTCGAACGGCTGCATGCCTCGTCCGAGTTCCCGGGCACCGGCGTGGGCCTGTCGATCGTCAAGCGGGTGATCACCCGCCACGGCGGACGGGTGTGGGCGGAATCGGCCCCGGGCGAGGGGGCACGATTCCACTTCAGTCTGCCGTTCGGTGCATGAAGCCGCGGTGCACGTGAAGCCCACTCAGGCAGCGAACAGCGCCTGATGCTGCTGGCGCAGCAGGTTCTTCTGGACCTTGCCCATCGCATTGCGCGGCAGGTCGGCCTCGACAAACACCCGCTTGGGCACCTTGAAGTTGGCGATGCGGCCTTTCAGTGCCGCGAGGATGGCCGCGTCGTCGAGCCGGGCACCGGGCTTGGGCACCACCACCGCGATCACCGCCTCGCCGAAGTCCGGATGGGGCACGCCCACCACGGCCGATTCGGCCACCCCGGCCATCTCGTTGATGTAGCCCTCGACCTCGGCCGGGTAGACGTTGTAGCCGCCCGAGATGATGAGGTCCTTGCTGCGCCCGACGATGGTCAGGTAGCCACGGTCGTCGAAGCGGCCGACGTCGCCGGTCTTGAACCAGCCGTCGGCGGTGAACTCCTCGCGCGTCTTCTCGGGCATGCGCCAGTAGCCCTTGAACACGTTCGGGCCGCTGACCTCGACGCCACCGATCTCGCCGACCGCACAGGCCTGGCCCTGGTCGTCGACCACCCGCACCTTCACGCCGGGCAAGGGCCGGCCCACCGTGCCGCCCACACGCTCGCCATCGCTTGCACGGCAGGGGTTCGACGTGAGCATCACCGTCTCGCTCATGCCGTAGCGCTCGAGGATGGTGTGGCCGGTGCGCTCGCGGAACTCGTTGAAGGTCTCCAGCAGCAGCGGCGCCGAGCCGCTGATGAACAGCCGCATGCCGGCACAGGCCTCTTTCGTGAAGCCGGCCTCGCCCAGCAACCGCACGTACAGCGTGGGCACGCCCATGAAGACCGTGGCGCGCGGCAGGTGTTCGATCACGACACGCGGATCGAACCGAGCCAGCCAGATCATCTTGCTGCCGTTGAGCAGTGCGCCATGGCTGGCCACGAACAGGCCGTGCACATGGAAGATCGGCAGGGCATGGATCAGCACGTCGCCGGGCTGCCAGTCCCAGTGGTCCTTCAGCGTGAGCGCATTGCTCAGCAGGTTGCCATGGGTGAGCATCGCCCCCTTGCTGCGTCCGGTGGTGCCGCTCGTGTAGAGGATGGCCGCCAGATCATCGGCCGCACGCACCGCGGGTTCGTGCTGGTCGCTCATCGCGGCGGCCCGCTCCAGCAGACTGCCGGTGCGGTCGTCGTTGAGCGTGAACACGCTGCGTGTGCCGGCCTTGAACGCAAGCTTGCTGACCCAGCCGAAGTTCTTGCCGGTGCAGACCACCACGGCCGGTTCGGCATTGCCGATGAAGTACTCGAGTTCGGACTGCTGGTAGGCCGTGTTCAGCGGCAGATACACAAAACCCGCGCGCAGGGTGGCGAGGTAGAGCATCAGCGCCTCGACCGACTTTTCGGTCTGCACGGCCACGCGGCTGCCTTCGGGCAGGTCGAGCGACACCAGCAGGTTGGCCATCATGGCCGTGCCGCGTTCGAGGTCGCGCCAGGTGTAGGTCAGGCCGTTGTCGGTCTCGATGGCCGCACCGTCCAGCCCGGCGGGAAAGGCCGCCCGCAGGGCGGCGAAAAGATTGTGGTTCTTCATGGTGTGCAGGGGGTGGCCCGGCCGGGGGGCCGGGGCGGGTGTCAGTCGAGCTTGGCGCCCGAGGCCTTGGCCACCTCGGCCCAGCGCTTGACTTCGGACGAGACGAACTTGCCGAAGTCATCGCCGTACAGGTTGGGCGTGTCCGAACCGAGGTTGGTCCAGGCTTCGCGCAGCTCGGGCGAGGTGAGCGCCTTGTTCATTTCGGCCGCCATCTTGTCGACGATGGCCTTGGGGGTGCCCTTGGGGGCCCAGATGCCGTACCAGGTCGCGACCTTGTAGGTCGGCACACCACCTTCGGCGGCCGTGGGCACGGTCGGGAACCCGGGCGCGCGCTTGTCGCTGGCCACCGCGATGGCACGGATGCGATTGCCCTTGATGTGGCCTGCGGACGAGCCCAGGCCGTCGAACATCAGGTCGACCTGGCCCGCGATCAGGTCCTGCAGGGCCGGGCCCGCGCCGCGGTAGGGAATGTGGGTGACGAAGGTCTTGGTCTGCAGCTTGAACAGCTCGCCGGCCAAGTGGTGGGAGGTGCCGTTGCCCGCCGAGCCGTAGTTCAGCTTGCCGGGGTTCTGGCGCATGTAGGCCAAGAGTGAAGGCAGGTCGGTGGCGGCCACCTTCTGCGGGTTCACGACGATCACCTGGGGCACGCTGGACACCAGCCCCACGGGCACGAAGTCGGTCTCGATGTTGTACTCGAGCTTGGGGTACATGGCCGGCGCGATCGCGTGATGCACCGCGCCCATGAACCAGGTGTAGCCATCCGGTGCCGCCCGCGCGGCGATGCCTGCGCCAAGCGTGCCGCCGGCACCGCCCTTGTTGTCGATCAGCACCTGGCGCCCCAGGTTCTTGGTCATGATCGCCGACAAGGGCCGGGCAAAGGCATCGGTGCCGCCCCCCGCGGGGAAGGGCACGACGATGGTGATGGGTTTGCTGGGCCAGTCGGCCGCGCCCTGGGCCAGGGCGGCAGGCAGGCCGCAGGCCAGGGTGGCGGCGGCAGCGAGAACTCGCAAGGTGTGTCGGCGTTGCATGTGTGTGTCTCCGGTGTCGGTGTTTTTGGACGGTGAATCGGTGGATCAGATGCGGGCCGACCTTCAGGTCAGTCGCTGAAGTATGCGCCGCGAGGCCACCACCTCGCCTTGCGCAAAACGCTCGTGATGGTCTTCGATGTGTCGAAGGTCATAGAGGTAGTTGACCATCAGCGAATGGGACTGGCGCAGCCCCTTGCGCGAGGTGTCCCCGCCCCAGTTGAGGCGTTCCAGGCGCGAGCCGTTGCCCAGGTGGAACCGGGCCACCGGGTTGCCTCGCGGTGTGGTGGTCTCGCGCACCAGGTAGAAGCTCGCCAGGGTGAGCAGCGCTTCGCGCACCGGCTCGGGCGTCGCGGCGGCATCGGTGGTGACCAGCGCCGACAACTCGCCGCCAGCCGTCTGGCGCAGCAGGGCCAGGGCCTCCTGCAGCCGGGCGCGGGTCCGGGGCTTGACGGTGTCCGACGCCTCGGCGCCGGCGGCCGGGGTCGCGATGCGCTCGGCCGCGTGGCGCTGCAGCCAGTCCGCAAAACCCGGGATCGGCGACAGCGTGCAGAAGGTGCGCAGCTGCGGGAACTCGCGCTGAAGCTGCTCGGCCACCCGCTTGATCAGGAAGTTGCCGAGCGACACACCCCGCAGCCCGGGTTGGCAGTTGCTGATCGAATAGAACGTGGCCACCTTGTAGCGCCGCTCGTCGGCATCCGCCGGGCTGTGCGGGTCGATCAGCGGCCCTACCGCCTCGGGCATGTCGGGCACCAGAGCCACTTCGACAAAGATCAGCGGTTCGCCAGGGAGCTGCGGGTGGAAAAACGCGAAGCAGCGGCGATCCGGCTGCAGCCGGCGGCGCAGGTCGCCCCAGCCATCGATCTCATGCACGGCCTCGTGCTGGATGATCTTCTCGAGCAATGCCGCGCTGGAGCGCCAGTCGACCTGCTCCATCTGCAGGAAGCCCGCATTGAACCAGGACGACAGCAGGTGCAGGAAGTCCGCCTCCACCGCGGCCAGCCCCGGATGGGACTTCAGGCCTTCGAGCAGGGTGCGGCGCATGCCCAAGATCACGGCCGTGCCGCCCGGGGCGCGGTTGAGCCGGCGCAGCAGCTCCTGGCGCGGTGGTTCGGCGGCGGTGGTCAGGGCAATCAGGTGTTCGGCGCGCGGCTCCTGCGCATAACGCTGGGCGGCCTGCAGCACCCGCTGGGGGTCGGGGCCGAAGTCGCGATCGAGCATGCGAAAGAAGGCAAACCGCTGCTCGGTGCCGAGCTGCGCAAAGTGGCCCAGCACCTCGCTGGCAATGGCCACGCTGTTCGACTCGCCCCGCTCGGACAGCAGCCGCTGGCAGCCCTGCACCACCTGCTCGAGCAGCCTGGCCTGGACTCGCGGGTTGGGTGCCGGCTGACCGGGAGGGCGGCTTCGGCTTCGGCCGGTGACGGATCTGAGCGAAAACATGGCAGCTCCTGGGCGCTAGGGTGAGTGGGTGGATCCGTCAGTCGATGGCGGTCGGCCCCGCGGCCGGCGCACCTTCGGCCTGGGCTTCGCCCGAGCGCAAGGCCTGCAGGGCAGCCAGCTGGGCCATCAGGTGGTCGTGCATCACGCGCTCGGCGCGGGCGGCATCACGGCGGGCGATGGCATCGATCAGGTGGCGGTGTTCGGCAATCGAGGCCTCGAGCCGGCCGGGCCAGTTGAGCTGGCGCCCGCGCAGCAGGCGCATGAACTTGCGCAGCTCGTTGGTGGCGCGGTCGAGCCAGCGGTTGCCGGCCAGGGCCTGCACCTGGCTGTGGAACACATGGTTCGCGCGGTAGTAGCCGTCGATATCGCGCGCGGCCGCGTGCAGTTCCAGCTGCTCGTGCAGTTGCTGAAGGTGGGCGATGTCCGCATCGCTGGCGCGCACCGTGGCCTCAAAGGCACAGCGCCCTTCCAGCAGGGCCATCACGGGGAAAAGCTGGGCGGCATCGGCCTCGGAGACCTCGGTGACCTGGCAGCCGCGGCGCGGCTGCAGCGTCACCAGGCCCTCGGCAGCCAGCACCTTCAGCGCCTCGCGCAACGGCGTGCGGCTGATGCCCCAGTCCTGGGCCAGCGCCATTTCATCGACCCACTGGCCCGGCAGGAGCCGCCGCTCGAAGATCAAGGTGCGCAGGCGCGTGGCCACCTCTTCATGCAGCGAGGTCGGGCGGATGGCGGAACGCAGATCGCTCAGGTCGGTCATGGCGGCTGGCCGCGGACGGCGAGTTGACGGCTCAACAATAGATCAAAAATTCATAATTACAAATCACGGGCTTTCCCGGAGGTCGTTCGCGTTTGGGGTTTCAGGTTGAACCTCACCCCGGCAGCGCCCCGTCGCCCTGCAGCACCGGCTCCTGGCGCAGCACCGCCACGGCATGGTCGACAAACGCCCTCACCTTGGCGGCCGCCTTGCGTCCTTCGGGGTACACGAGCTGCACCGGGATCGGCGCGCGTTCGTGGGCCGCCAGCACGATGCGCAGGCGGCCACTGCGCAGTTCGGCGGCCACCTGGTACGACAGCACCCGGGTCAGGCCGTGGCCGGCCAGGGCCGCCGCGATCGCGGTGTCGGCCAGGTTGGTGGCCAACTGGGCCGGTGGCGCCACCACCACCTCCTCGCCCGCCCCGGCACCCGGGCCGAAGCGCCAGGGGGTGTCGGCCCCGCCCGAGGGCGCAAAACCGATCACCGCATGCCGCTCCAGATCGGCCGGCACCTGCGGCTCCCCATGCTGCGCCAGGTAGTCGGGGGATGCCACCACCACGCGGCGCACCTGCCCCACGGCAATCGCGGTCAGGCTGGAGTCCGGCAGGCGGGCGATGCGCACTGCCACGTCATACCCTTCGTCGACCAGGTTCACCACACGGTCGGCAAAGAAGCTGCGCACCTGCACCTTGGGATACCGCCGTGCAAAGTCGAACAGGATCGGGGCCACATGCAGGCGGCCGAACATCACCGGTGCGGTCACGCACAGCAGGCCCTGGGGTTCGGCATAGGCGCCGCCGGCCTGGGCTTCGGCCTCGGCCAGTTCGGCCAGGATGCGCTTGCAGTCCGCCAGGAATCGTTCACCCGCCTGCGTCAGTCGCACGACCCGGGTGGTGCGATGCAGCAGCCGTGCACCGATGCGCGCCTCCAGGGCCACCACGGCGCGTGTCACTGCCGGCGGCGACATCTGCAGCCTGCGGGCCGCCGAGGCAAAGCCGCCGGTGTCGGCCACGGCTACGAACACACGCAGGGTGTCGAGTCGATCCATGAGGCGGCTCCTTCATCATTCCTTGGTGCGGAATGGTGAAGTGTCGTTGATGGATGTTCCATTCGTGCGGCGTAATGCCGAAGATGGCACCCAGGCACACGATCGTGCGCCCCTCCTTGTCCACTGCCCGAGGTCCCCATGACACCTTCCCAGCCCTTGCAACTGCACTTCCACCCCCTGTCGGGCCACGTCCACCGCGTGGAGCTGATGCTCGGCCTGCTGGGCCTGCCGTATGAGAAGCAGCCCGTCGACCTGCTGCGCGGCGAGCACAAGCGCCCGGAGTTCCTGGCGCTGAATGCCTTCGGCCAGGTGCCGGTGCTGGAGGACGGCGACGTCGTGCTGGCCGACAGCAACGCCATCCTGATCTACCTGGCGCGCCGCTACGCCCCCGACCAGCCCTGGTGGCCGGATGAGCCGGTAGCCATGGCCCGGGTCCAGCGCTGGCTGAGTGTGGCCGCAGGACAGCTGGCCTCGGGCGCAGCCGCCGCGCGGGTGGCCACGCTGTTCGGCCGCCCGCTCGACCCCCGATCGATGGAGATTGCCAACGAACTGCTGAGCCTGATGGACAAGCACCTTGCCGCCCTGCCCTGGCTCGCCGGCGAGCACGTCACGGTGGCCGACGTGGCGATGTACAGCTACACCGCCCACGCGCCCGAAGGCGGGGTGTCACTGGCGCCGCACGCCCGCGTGCGCGACTGGCTCACCCGCATCGAGGCGCTGCCCGGTTTTGTCGGCATGCAGCGCTCGCCCGCGCTGGCCTGACCCTGAAGGAAGACCACCATGACCGCCACTGATCCCGGCCCGATCGACAGGGGCTCGCCCTTTCACCCGGGCGAACACGCGCTGCAGCAGCGCGCCGGTGTGCGCGAGCGGCTGGAAGACATCGGCCGCAAGGTGATCCGCGACCACATGCCTGACCAGCATCGCGAGCTGTTCGAGAAACTGCCCACCCTGCTCGTGGGTGCGCTCGACGCCGCGGCTCAGCCCTGGGCCACGATGCTTGCCGGACGGCCTGGCTTCATTACCACACCTGACGCGCGCACGCTGCAGGTCACCACCGCCTTTGCGTCCGACGATCCGGTGGTGCAGGCCGTGCAGGCGTCGAGCCGGCCCCAGCCGGTCGGCCTGCTCGGCCTGGAGCCGCACACGCGCAGGCGCAACCGCATGAATGGCACGCTGGTGCAGCAGGACAACGCGCGCTGGCAGATCAGCGTCGACCAGAGTTTCGGCAACTGCCCGCAGTACATCCAGGCGCGCGAGCCGGCCTGGGTGGACACCCCGCCCGGGCCGGTGACCGAAGGCGGCGCGCAGCTCGGCCCGGCCGCCGCCGCCTTGCTGGGCCGCACCGACACGGTCTTCATCGCCTCGGCCGCACCCGGCGCGCGGGCCCATGGCGGCCCGGCCGGGGTGGATGTGTCCCACCGCGGCGGGCGCCCGGGCTTTGTGCGGGTGCGCAACGACGCCGACGGCACCCGGCTCAGCCTGCCGGACTTCCGCGGCAACTTCATGTTCAACACACTGGGCAACCTCGCGGTGCATCCCCTGGCCGGGCTGCTGGTGGTCGACCCGCTCACTGGCGACATGCTGCACCTGGCGGCGCGGGCCGAGATCCAGTGGGACGGCCCGGAGGTCGACGCCTTCCAGGGCGCGACCCGGCTGCTGCATCTGCAGGTGCTCGCGCACCGCTGGCGGCCCGGCGCGCTGCCGCTGCGCTGGCGTGACGGTGCGCCCGCGCCACAACTGGCCGACACCGGCTTCTGGCCAACGTCCACAGTGTGAGGTCCGCGCGCCCCCGTCGCCTGAAGAGGGGGCGCACCGGGTGACGGCTGCGCATTAGACTGGGCTCATCGCCCTGTCCCTGCATGAAGCCGCCATGCCGCCCGAGATCAAGCCCCCTCCCCGCCCCCCCCAGGGCACCGTGCCGCTTGCCGCACCGGCGGCCTTTCGGCCGCTGGACGATGGCTGGGTGCAATGGATCGCCGAGAACAAGCTGCGAGGCTGCACCGTCGAATCGATGATCGAGACGATGCGCCAGGCCGGGCTGGACCCGGCCGAGGCCCGCTCGGCCATCGCCCGCATGGACACCGACCCGGTGTTCATGGCGGCACTGAAGTTCCAGCAGATCCAGCGCAAGCTCGAGTCGGTGCTGGACAACCAGCAGAAGATCTGGGAGCTGGCGCCCTTTTACGACCGGGTCGAAAAACGCAGCTGCGTGACACCTGATGAATTCGTCACCCGCTACGTCATCGGCTGCCGGCCGGTGGTGCTGACCGACCTGGCCGAAGACTGGCCGGCCCGCACACGCTGGTCACCGGCCGACCTGAAGCAGCGCTTCGGCCACCTCGACGTCGAAATCCAGGCGGAACGCTCAGCCGACCCGCGCTACGAAGAGAACAAGCTCGCCCTGCGACGCACCGTGCGGCTGGCCGACTTCGTCGACCAGGTGGTGAACGGCGGGGCCACCAACGACTACTACCTGACCGCCAACAACGAGCTGCTGCGCCGCCCTGACTTTGCCCCGCTGCTCGACGACATCGGCAGCCTGCCGGCGTTTTGCGACCCCACCCAGCTGTCGCGCCATTCCTCGTTCTGGTTCGGCCCGGCCGGCACGGTCACGCCGCTGCACCATGACACGCTGATGCTGCTGCACACGCAGCTCGTGGGCCGCAAGCGCTGGCGCTTCATCTCGCCGCTGGAGATCCGCAAGGTCTACAACCACTCGGGCGTGTTCAGTCCGGTGGACATCGACCGGCCGGATTTCGATCGCTATCCCTTGTTCCGCGACGCCACGGTGCTGGAAACCATCGTCGAACCGGGCGAGACGGTCTTCCTGCCGCTGGGCTGGTGGCACCAGGTGACGGCGCTGGACACCAGCCTGTCGTTTTCGTTCAGCAACCTGGCCCTGCCCAACACCTACAGCTACGACAACCCGAACATCCTGAACTGGTGAACGCGGGCAGCGAGCGGGCGCGCCGGGCAAGGGCTCACCGCAGGCGCCCCACATAGCGCTGATCGACCGATCGCGACCGGGCCGCCGGTGGCTCGACCTCGGGCAGCGCACCCGCCGACCAGGCCGCACTGCGTGCGGCATCCGGTGCGGCAGCCTTCGGGGTCAGTGCACGCAGCACCTGTTCGAGCTTGCCAGCCCAGTCGTGCAGGTCCGGGTCGGACTCGGCCCGGCAGACCTTGAGGATCTCGCGTGCGTAGTCGGCATTGCTGGCCATCCACTCCGTGTCGGTCACCCGCCCCAGTTTGCGACGCAGCAGCACATGCAGGTGCGCCGCAATGGCCAGACGTTCACTCGGACTCATCCTGGGACTCCTTTCGGGGTGTGCGCAAGCGTTGATGAACTTGTAAGCAAACCCGGTGCCAGTGCCCTATGCCCAACATTGGCACAAGCTATTTGTTCTCCGCGCTGAATTGATTCAAACTATTAATCAAGAATCATTCTCATTTCGGAGTGTCTGCCATGGCCAAGACCGCAACCTTTGGCGTCATGCACCTGGGCATTGCCTTTGCCGTCAGTTATGCCCTGACCGGCAGTGTGGCAATTGCCGGTGCCATCACCTTTGTCGAGCCGCTGGTCAACACGGTGGCCCACTACTTCTTCGACAAGTACTGGTCACATCCACGATTCATCGGGTTCAGGCAGAGAGCGCATGCTTACTTCAAGGCGCTCGGCGCTCGCACCACCGCCCCCGCTGCACCGTGAGCGCAGGCACCCTGTCGGCGTCTGTCCTACAAGCCGGCGCCCGCCTGCCGACGGCGCAAAACGATGCATCTGGTAAGGTCGGTTGCAATGCATTTGCACCTATGCAACCCTTCCCAGGCGGCCCTGTTCCTCGATTTCGACGGCACGCTCGCTGACCTGGCCCCTCGCCCCGAGGCCGTGCATGTGGACGCCGGCCTCGTGCCCTTGTTGCGCGCGGCACACGCCCGGCTCGACGGCGCCGTGGCCATCATCTCAGGGCGTACCGTGGCCGAAATCGATCACTTCCTGCGGCCTCTGCAACTGGCCGTGGCCGGCATCCATGGCGCCCAGGGGCGCCGTGTCGACGGCATGCTCTGGCAGGTCGAACCCCCTGGCCTGGACGCCGTTGGCGCCGCCGCGGCCGCTCTGGTCCAGGCCCACCCGGGGCTGCTCCTCGAACGCAAGGGGGCCGCACTGGCACTGCACTACCGGCAGGTGCCGTCGCTCGAATCCCTGTGCATCGCCACGCTGGCGCAGGCCGTGCGTGACCTGCCCGGCGTGGAACTGATGCGCGGCAAGTGTGTGGTCGAGGTCAAGCCCGCCGCCGTGAGCAAGGGGCGCGCCATCCACGACTTCATGTGCGAACCGCCGTTTGCCGGTCGCACCCCCGTGTTCATTGGTGACGACATCACCGACGAGGCCGGCTTCGAGACCGTGCTGCGTCTGGGGGGCGACGCCATCAAGGTCGGTGCCGGGCCCAGCCTGGCGCCTCACCGGCTGGACAGTCCGGCCGCCGTCCACGCCTGGCTGGCCGCCTGGACCCACCACACACCCGAAGCCCTGCACCGGAGGGATGCATGACCTCGACCCCATCGCTGAATCTCGGCGTCATCGGCAACTGCGCCTTCAGTGCCTTGGTCGATGACCGCGCACGCATCGTCTGGAGCTGCCTGCCGCGCTTCGACGGCGACCCCGTCTTCAATGCCCTGCTCGACACCTCGGCGGACAGCGCCTGTTTTGCGATCGAGATCGAGGACTTTGCGCAGTCCCAGCAGTGGTATGAACCGAACACCGCGATCCTGCACACCCTGCTGATCGACGGCGCCGGGCAGAGCGTGCAGATCACCGACTTCGCGCCGCGCTTCCTGGCGCGCTCACGCTATTTCCGCCCGACGATGCTGGTGCGGCGTGTGACGCGTGTGCAGGGGGCCCCCCGTGTGCGCGTCGTGCTGCGGCCCCGCTTCGACTGGGGGCGTCGCGCCCCCACCATCACGCAGGGCAGCAACCATGTGCGGTATGTCGGCGACGACATGACCCTGCGGCTGAACACCGACGCGCCGATCTCGCATGTGCTGTCGCACCAGTCGTTCGTGCTGACGCGCGACCTGCATTTCCTGCTCGGGCCGGACGAAACGCTGGCCGACGGCATCGCCGACACGGCCCGTCACTTCGAGCAGGAGACCGCCGCCTACTGGAAGGGCTGGAGCCAGCGCCTGGCGGTACCGCTGGAGTGGCAGGACGCCGTGATCCGCGCGGCCATCACACTGAAGCTGTCGTTGTTCGAGGACACCGGCGCGATCATCGCCGCGATGACCACCAGCATCCCCGAGGCGCCGGGCAGCCAGCGCAACTGGGACTACCGCTACTGCTGGCTGCGCGACGCGTTTTTTGTGGTGCGTGCACTCAACAGCCTGTCCGAGGTCGGCACGATGGAGGACTACCTGCGCTGGCTGGCCGATGTGGTGGCCGGCGCCGCAGGCGGGCACATCCAGCCGCTGTACGGCATCGGCCTGGAGCGCGAGCTGCCCGAGCGGGTGCTGGACCATCTGAGCGGCTACCGCGGCATGGGTCCGGTGCGGGTGGGCAACCAGGCCCAGGAGCACTTCCAGCATGACGTCTACGGCAACGTGGTGCTGGGCGCTGCACAGGCCTTCCACGACCATCGCCTGCTGCACCGCGCCGGCCAGGCCGAGTTCCATCAGCTCGAAGCCGTGGGCGAGCGGGCCGTGCGGGTGTTCGACCAGCCCGATGCCGGCATGTGGGAGCTGCGCACGCGCGCGCGTGTGCACACCTCGTCGGCCTTGATGAGCTGGGCCGCCTGCGACCGCCTGGCGAAGATCGCGCGCACCCTGCAGTTGCCCACGCGCAGTGTCTACTGGCACACCCATGCGCAGGCGATGCGCGAGCGCATCCTGAAGGAGTCCTGGAGCGAAGCCCGACAAGCCTTTGCCGAGAGTTTTGGCGGCAGCGACCTCGACGCGAGCGTACTGCTGATGGCCGAGGTGGGGTTCATCGATCCGCGTGACCCGCGCTTCATCGCCACGGTCGAGGCGCTCGAAGCCAGCCTGTGTGACGGCCCCTACATGCGCCGCTATGAAGCGCCCGACGATTTCGGCAAACCCGAGACGGCCTTCAACATCTGCACCTTCTGGCGCATCGATGCGCTGGCGCGCATCGGCCGCACCGAACAGGCCCGCGAGATCTTCGAGGCCATGCTGGCCGCACGCAACCCGCTGGGGCTGCTGTCCGAGGACACCCACCCGGCGAGCGGCGAGATGTGGGGCAACTTTCCGCAGACCTATTCGATGGTGGGGATCATCAACGGCGCCATGCGCCTGTCGGCCCCGTGGGATTCAGTCATATGAGGAGGCCGTGTTGACGGACGTGATCGCAAGCCGAAGAACATCGGGGCCGGGGCGCCCCACAGTGGGTCCGCAGCCCGGCCCGCACCGCCCGGTGCACCGCGCGCCCGGAGCGCCGTCATGAGCCGGCTCGTGGTGGTGTCCAACCGCGTGGCCGATCCACGCAAGTCGGCCGCGGGCGGTCTGGCGGTCGCACTCGGCGAGGCACTGGCGACCACCGGCGGCCTGTGGTTCGGCTGGAGCGGCAAGGTGATCGAGGCCGAGGAAGGGGCACGCGGTGAAGGCGAGCTGCACCTGCACACCGCCGGGCGGGTCACCCTGGCCACCGTGGACCTCAGCCGCGAAGACCATGACAGCTACTACCTGGGCTACAGCAACGGCGTGCTGTGGCCGGTGTTCCACTACCGCCTCGACCTGGCGGACTTCGATGCCGGCTACATCCACGGCTACCGGCGGGCCAACCAGTTGTTCGCCCGCAAGCTGGCACCGCTGCTGCGTCCCGACGACACGATCTGGATCCATGACTACCACCTGATTCCGCTCGCCGCCGAACTGCGGGCGATGGGCTGTTCGCAGCGCATCGGCTTTTTCCTGCACGTGCCGCTGCCGCCGCCGATGATCCTGGCGGCCATCCCGCAGCATGAATGGCTGATGCGGGCGTTTTTCGCCTACGACCTGGTGGGCTTCCAGAGCAACACCGACGCGCAGCACTTTTCGCGCTACGTGCGCAACGAAGCACGCGCCGAGGTGCTGCCCGATGACCGCTACCGGGCATTCGGCCGCACGGTGTGCGCGCGAGCCTTCCCGATCGGCATCGACGTCGACGAGTTCCAGGCGCTGGCGTCGGGCAAGGAGTCACGCGAGACCTTCAACACCATGCGCGAGCAGTATTCGCGTCGCCGCCTGCTGGCCGGCATCGACCGACTCGACTACTCCAAGGGCATTCCGCAGCGGGTGCGGGCGTTTCGCGAACTGCTCAAGAACTACCCCGAGAACCGCAACAGCGCCACGCTGATCCAGATCGCCTCGCCCACGCGCGAGAGTGTCGATGCCTACACCGACATCCGCACCGAACTCGAGGGCCTGTGTGGCGCCATCAATGGCGACTACGGCGAGCTGGACTGGATGCCGGTGCGCTACATCCACCGCACGGTGGCGCGCAAACGGGTGCCAGGCTTGTGCCGCGCCGCGTGTGTCGGGCTGGTCACGCCGTTGCGCGACGGGATGAACCTCGTCGCCAAGGAATATGTGGCTGCCCAGGATCCGGCCGATCCGGGCGTGCTGGTGCTCTCGCGTTTTGCCGGCGCGGCCGAGCAGCTCGAAGAAGCCCTGCTGGTCAACCCGTACGACACCAGCGGCACCGCACAGGCCATCCAGCAGGCGCTGCAGATGCCGCTGGCCGAACGGCAGGAGCGCCACGGCAAGCTGCTCGAACGCATCCGCAGGCACGACGTGCACTGGTGGCGACGCAGCTTCCTTGAAACACTGGCTCAGCTGCCCGGCTGAAGCCCGGGGCATTCACGAGCGCCCCTCCACCCCCCTGGACAAAGGAGAACCTGACCGATGTTCGAGCACCTCTTGCAATCAGCACAGGACCTGTGGGCACAACTGGGCGGTGCCACGATGATCGCCCTGCGCATCACGCTGATCGCGATCGCCGCGTGGGTGATCGTCGGTGTCGCGCACCGGGCCATCCGCACGTTTCGCGAGCGGCTGTCGGCACGCATGGACGATCGAGAAGCCGTCAAGCGGGCCGAAACCCTGGGCCGCGCCGCGCGCTATCTGGTGAGTGTGGTGGTCACGCTCATCACGGCGATCCTGATCCTGTCGGAACTGGGCGTCTCGATCGCGCCCATCCTCGGCGCGGCCGGTGTGGTGGGCCTGGCGATCGGATTTGGTGCCCAGAGTCTGGTGAAGGACTATTTCGCAGGCTTTTTCATCTTGCTCGAGAACCAGATCCGGCAGGGTGACGTCGTCAAGCTGGGCGATCACGCGGGCGGCGTCGAGGAGATCACACTGCGCTACGTGCGCCTGCGCGACTACGACGGCAACGTGCACTTCGTGCCGAATGGGTCGATCACGACCGTGGTCAACATGACGCGTGGATTTGCCAATGCCGTGATGGATGTCGGTGTGGCCTATCGCGAGGACGTTGACGAGGTGATGGCTGTGGTGAAACAAGTTGGCGCTGAACTGCGCGCCGACCCGGATTTTGCGCCGCGCATCCTGGGCGACCTGGAGATGGCCGGCGTGGAACGGCTGGACGATTCTGCCGTGGTGCTACGGTGCCGGCTGCGTTGCGCACCGAGCGAGCAGTGGGGGGTCAAGCGCGAGTTCCTGCGCCGGGTGAAGCGCGCCTTCGATACGCGCGGCATCGAGATCCCCTACCCTCACCTCACGCTGTATCCGGGCGTGGGCAAGGATGGTGACGCCCCGGCGTTTGCCTTGAACAGCCCGCGGCCTGGCACGGCCGGCGCGCATTGAGGCGCAGGCTCAGGGTGTCCTTCTCAGGACGCCCTCCCCGGGGCCGTCGCCTGTTCAACGTGCCCGAGCCAGCGCAACGCCTGCTCCCGACTGTCACCGCACATGTCAGGATCGGGCCGCAGCGACACGCAGACTGCCGGCCGCTCGGGCCGGCCGAACAGGCGGCAGCGCAGTTGTTCGTCCAACTGGATGCACGGCACTCCCGCCGGCTTGCCGTTCGGCATGCCGGGAATGGCGGTGGTGATCGAAGGGGCGATGCAGCAGGCGGCGCAGTTCGGGCGGCAATCCATGCGGTCATTGTCGCCGCGATGCCGGCCATGCTGGCGGCGAGAAAGCTGCGCTGGGGCCCGGCTTACCAGGCCGTGTCGGGCGGCAACTGAAGCTCGTTGCCGGATCGAAACAGCGGAGACTCGGCGGCGGCCATGAAGGCCGCACTGTCTGGCTCTTTGCCCAGTGCTGCGCACAGGTCTTCGAGGGCCTGCAGGCGGCTGTCCATTGAACTGATCCAGTGGGACGACCGACCGGCGAACAAACCCGACAGCACCAGCATCCGCTGGGACCAGGCCAGTGCCGGCGCGCCGTGGCGGTGTGTGACCCGCCAGGCCTGTTCGAGCTCGGACGGCGACACGCAAAGCATGCCGGCGACCGGCACCATGCCGTCTTGCGACCTGGTCAGAGGCTTGTTCGACGCGTGGACCATGACACCCTCACCCACCGAATAAGCGCCCGATTGTGTGGATGCCCCTGAACGGCCGCAAGTCCGCCAGGGCAGGATTTCCCCTGCACCCCCCCATCAGAGGGTGCGGGAAACACCAGGGTCACCCGACTTTGTGCGTTAGACGCACAATGCTTCTGCCACACGGATCGGTGAGCTTTTGCGTGAAGGGTCACCCGCCGATTTCCGTGACGCCGCAGTCCGCAAAAATTAGAATGAAGGGTTTACCCGCTCTTGGGCCACAGGGTGCTGTTCCCTGGCCGGCCCGGACGCTGCGGCGCGTTGCGGCTCCGATCAACATCGTTGACGGGCCGCCCGGGCCGGAGAGGCTCTTTGACACTAACAGCGACAACGGTGGAGTGCAGGATGTTGTATCCGCATGAATTTGACGTGATCGTCGTTGGCGGAGGCCACGCCGGGACCGAAGCCGCCCTGGCTGCGGCTCGCATGGGCTGCAAGACCCTGCTGCTGACCCACAACATCGAGACGCTTGGTCAGATGAGCTGCAACCCGTCGATCGGCGGGATCGGCAAGGGCCATCTGGTCAAGGAAGTGGATGCTCTCGGTGGGGCGATGGCGGCTGCCACCGATGAGTCCGGCATCCAGTTCCGCATCCTCAATGGCTCAAAGGGCCCGGCCGTGCGCGCCACGCGAGCTCAGGCGGACCGCATCCTGTACAAGGCGGCCATCCGTCGCCGGCTCGAGAATCAACCGCATCTCTGGCTGTTCCAGCAGGCTGTGGACGACCTGATGGTCGAGGGCGATCGGGTGGTGGGGGCGGTGACGCAAGTGGGCGTCCGCTTCCGAGCCCGTGCCGTGGTGCTCACTGCCGGCACCTTCCTGGACGGCAAGGTGCATGTGGGCCTGAACCACTATGCCGCGGGACGGGCGGGTGACCCGCCCGCGGTCAGCCTCTCAAGCCGGCTCAAGGAATTGAAGCTGCCTCAGGGGCGACTGAAGACCGGCACGCCGCCGCGCATCGACGGGCGCAGCATCGACTTTTCGCGGCTGGTCGAACAACCCGGCGACCTGGACCCGGTGCCGGTGTTCAGCTTCCTCGGCCACGCGTCCCAGCACCCTCAACAGGTGCCCTGCTGGATCACCCACACCAACGAGCGCACCCACGACATCATTCGCTCAGGTTTTGACCGCAGCCCGATGTTCACGGGGGTGATCGAAGGCGTGGGGCCGCGCTACTGCCCCAGCATCGAAGACAAGATCAACCGGTTTGCCGACAAGGACAGCCACCAGATCTTCCTCGAGCCCGAAGGGCTGACCACGCACGAGTTTTATCCGAACGGGATTTCCACATCCTTGCCTTTTGATGTCCAGCTCGCTGCAGTTCGGTCCATGGCCGGGCTGGAGCAGGCCCACATCCTGCGCCCAGGCTATGCGATCGAATACGACTACTTCGATCCACGCGAGCTGAAGCCCAGTTTCGAGACACGTGCGATCCAGGGCCTGTTTTTCGCCGGCCAGATCAACGGCACCACCGGGTATGAAGAGGCGGCTGCGCAAGGCCTCTTTGCGGGGGTGAATGCGGGGCTGCAGGTTCAGGGCCGCGCCCCATGGCTGCCGGGCCGCGACCAGGCCTACCTCGGTGTGCTGGTCGACGATCTGATCACCAAGGGCGTCACCGAGCCTTATCGCATGTTCACCAGCCGCGCCGAGTTCAGGCTGCAATTGCGTGAGGACAATGCCGACCTGCGACTCACCGAGATCGGCCGTGAGCTGGGGCTGGTCGACGACGAGCGCTGGGCGGCCTTCAATCGGAAGCGTGACGCTGTTTCACGTGAAACAGAGCGCCTGCGTTCGACGTGGGTGCATCCCGGTATCGTCCCTGCAGCCGACGCAGAGCGTTTGCTGGGCAAGGCATTGGAGCATGAATACAACCTCGCCGACCTGCTGCGCCGTCCCGCGGTCAACTACGACACCCTGTGTGAACTGGCAGCAATTGCCCGCCCGGATGCCGACGTTTCACGTGAAACACTGACCGGCACCCTGGGGCCCGAACTCGCCGCGGCAGTGATCGAGCAGGTCGAGATCAGCACCAAGTACGCGGGCTACATCACGAAGCAGCAGGATGAGGTGCAGCGCGCTGCAGCCTATGAACAGCTCAGACTGCCAGCCGATCTCGACTACATGCAGGTCACCGCCCTCAGCTTCGAAGCGCGCCAGAAGCTCAACAAACACCGACCCGAAACCCTCGGGCAAGCCTCGCGCATCTCGGGCCTGACGCCCGCTGCGATCTCCTTGCTCCTGATCCACCTGAAGAAGGGCCGCTTCAAGGGTTTCATCGACACCGATCAGACGCCCGCGCCCGATCAGGCCGCAGCCGCATGACCCGCACCGACCGGCCCCTCGAATCGCGCCTGCTGGCCGCAGCAGACGCCCTCGGCCTCACGCTTTCTGAGGGCCAGATGGCGCAGTTGCTGGACTACCTCGCCCTGATTCAGCGCTGGAACCGCGTCTACAACCTCACCGCAATCCGCGACCCCGAGGCCATGCTGACGCATCACGTGATCGACAGCCTCGCCGTGGTGCCCGCACTGCGCCAAGGCCACTGCGCGCGGCTGACCCGGGTACTCGACGTGGGCAGCGGTGCCGGCCTGCCCGGCGTGGTGATTGCCATCACCCTGCCCGGCTTGGCCGTCGACTGTGTCGACACCGTGGGGAAAAAGGCAAGCTTCATCCAGCAAGTCGCAGCGGAGCTCAGGCTGCCGCACTTGCGGGGCCTGCACGCACGCGTGGAAGCCCTGCCGCCTGCCGCCGCGGATGTGGTCACGTCCCGGGCGTTTTCGTCCCTGCTCGACTTCACGCAACTGACCCGCCAGCACCTGGCCCCCGGCGGCGTGTGGATGGCCATGAAGGGCAAGCACCCGACGGACGAACTGGCCACGCTGCCCTCCGATATCGACGTGTTTCACGTGGAACATCTGACCGTCCCCGGGCTGGATGCGGAGCGCTGCGTGCTCTGGATGAAGCCTCGCAACACCTGACGTGTACCCCACAACGTCAGACCACCCCCGACACATCCACCCAACCAACCACCAGAGCGCCCCCATGCCCGGCATCACCGACTACGGCGCCTTCTGCGCCGCCATCCTGATCTTCCTCGCCCTTCCCGGCCCTGGCACCTTCACCCTGCTCACAGCCACCGGCAAAGGCGGATTCCGCGCCGGTGCCGCGGCCACACTGGGCCTGATCGCCGGCGACCAGGTCCTGCTGTGGCTGGCGGTGGCGGGCGTGGCTGCCCTGCTGGCCGCGCACCCGACGGTCTTCCATGCGGTGCAATACCTGGGTGCGGCCTACCTCGCCTGGATCGGCCTGCGCCTGCTGCGTGCGCGTGACGCAGCCACGCCCGTGATCCAGCTTCAGCCCGGTCACTACGCGCGCCAAGGCTTCCTGATCACTTTGCTGAACCCCAAGGCCATCATGTTCTACATGGCCTTTTTCCCGCTGTTCATCGATCCGGCCAACCACCAGGGTGCACTCACCTTTGCCACCATGGCCGCCACGATCGCCACGATCACCCTGGTCTACTGCCTTACCCTGTGTGCCTGTGCACAGGCCCTCGCCACCCGCCTGAAGGCCAACCGCGCCATTGCGCGCTGGCTGGAACGCCTGGCAGGTGTGTTCCTGATCGGCTTCGGCATCAAGCTCACCACCCAATGAGCCCGCCGACCGGCCCGCGGCCCGCAGCGCCTTGACGCTGCCCCGACCCCGCACGGAAAATCGCCGGTCCGACGGACCGCCCGGCATGCGACAGCCGCTCGCCAGCAGCCCGTCAATGCGATGATCCCTTCCCAGGCCAGCATCGCGGACGACATCGACCGTGTCCTCCGCCTGCCCCTGACCACCCCGGACCCCCGCCCGCCCTGCCCGGCCCTGCCGCCGGGCACGCCTTGATCGAGAGACACGCATCCACCCCATGGCCAAGATCTTCTGCATCGCGAATCAGAAAGGCGGCGTCGGCAAGACCACCACCGCCGTGAACCTGGCCGCTGGACTGGCCCGTGTGGGCCAGCGTGTCCTCCTGGTCGACCTCGACCCGCAGGGCAACGCGACGATGGGCTCCGGTGTGGACAAGCGAGCGCTGCCGCTCACGGTCTACGAGGTGCTGCTCGAAAGCGCGACCGTCGCTGAGTCTCGCGCTCGTTCCGAACTCGGGGGCTACGATGTGCTCGGCGCCAACCGCGAGCTGGCCGGGGCGGAAGTTGAACTCGTCTCGCAGGAGCGACGGGAGCGCCGACTCAAGACCGCCCTCGAAGCTGTCGACTCAGACTATGACTTCGTGCTGATCGATTGCCCCCCGTCGCTGTCGATGCTGACCCTCAACGGCCTCGTCGGCGCCCATGGCGTGATCGTGCCGATGCAGTGCGAATACTTCGCCCTCGAAGGCCTGTCCGATCTGGTCAACACCATCAAGCAGGTCCACGCCAACCTGAACCCCGACCTCAAGATCATCGGCCTGCTGCGGGTGATGTTCGATCCACGCATCACGCTGCAGGGCCAGGTCAGCGACCAGCTCAAGCAGCATTTCGGCGACAAGGTCTTCAACAGCGTCATCCCGCGCAACGTGCGCCTGGCGGAAGCGCCCAGCTACGGCCAACCCGGCGTCGTGTTCGACCCGGCCTCCAAGGGGGCCCAGTCCTACATCGACTTCGCACGCGAGATGGTGGCCCGCATCCAGAACCTCTGAGGCCGCCGTGTCGTCCCGCCTTGCCCCGCCCGAGCAGCCCTCGCACGAACCCTGGCCCGAAACGCTCCTGCGCCGCATCGAGGACGCCGGGCTGAACGCCTCCGCCCCGACCCAGCAGCGCTGGCTCGACGGCTGGCTGGTGCGCACCTGTCCGGGCAAGGCCAAGCGCGCTCGATGCATCAACCCGGTTGCTGACGGTCACCTGCCGCTGTCCGAGCGCATCGCCCTGTGCGAGCAGGCTTACCACGACGCCAGCCTGCCGATGATCTTTCGCATCACACCGTTCTGCCGCCCCGCCGGCCTCGACGAGACGCTCCACGGCCTGGGGCTGCAGCGCTTCGACGACACCCGCGTGATGCTCACCACCCGCCTGCCCCAGGCACAGCCCGAACCCGGCCTGACGCCCGAAGCGGTGACAAGCGACCAGTACGCCGCAGCGGTCGGCACACTGCGCGGCTCTCCGCCCGAGCAGCAGACGGCCCACGCCCAACGCCTGCGCCACTCGCCGGTGCCGTACCACGGTCATGTGATCCGTGAGCAGGGTGAGATCGTGGCTTGTGCGCAATTCGCACAAGAGTTCGACCTGGTCGGGCTGTACGACGTCCACACCGCCTCTTCCCACCGCGGGCGCGGACTGGCCCGCCGCCTGTGTACCACCTTGCTCGCTCAGGCCGCCGCCCGCGGGGCCCGGGCCGCCTACCTCCAGGTTGAACACGACAACCACCCGGCACGTGCCGTGTACCATCGCCTGGGTTTCCAAGACGCCTATGCCTACCACTACCGCAGCCGCGAGCCCGGCTCGGCCTGAGGCCGGCACCCCGACCCACTCTGCCCGATCTCCGATGCGCACCCTGCTCCTGCCCGGCTGGCTCAATTCCGACCCCGACCACTGGCAAAGCCATTGGGAGCGTCAGCATGGTGACCTGAGGGTGGAGCAGGACGACTGGGAATGGCCCCGTCGCGGCGACTGGATGGCCCGCCTGGACGAGACCCTGCTGGCCGACCCCACGCCCAGCCTGCTGGTCGCCCACAGCCTGGGCTGTCAGCTGGTGGCCGCATGGGCGGCACACTCTCGCCATACCGCTCAGGTCCGGGGCGCCCTGCTGGTCGCACCGCCCGACACCGAACGCGATGACATGCCGCCCCAGTTGCACTCATGGCGGCCCATCGTTCGCCAGCGCCTGCCCTTTCCGGCCATCGTGGTCCTGAGCACCGACGACCCCTACTGTGCGGCGTCGCGTGCCGCCGAGATGGCCGCCGACTGGGGCGCCCGGATGCTGAGCCTGGGGCCGCGTGGCCACATCAACGCCAGCTCCGGGCTGGGCGACTGGCCTGAGGGCCGCGCGCTGCTCGACACCCTGCGCGCCCCGGCCCATCCCTGAACACAGACGACACTTTCCATGGTCACCAAAAAACCCAAGGGCCTCGGCCTCGGACTCGAAGCCCTGCTGGGCCCCAAGGTCAGCGACACGGCCGCGGCACCGGCACCCGAGCGCACACCCGCCACCCTGAAGCTCACGCAGATGCAGGCCGGCAAGTACCAGCCTCGCACCCGCATGGACGAAGGCTCGCTGTACGAGCTGGCCGAAAGCATCAAGGCCCAGGGCATCATGCAGCCCATCCTGGTGCGCCCGCTCGGCCCCGGCACGCCGGGCGCGACCGCGCAGTACGAGATCATTGCCGGCGAACGCCGCTTCCGGGCCGCACGCCTGGCCGGGCTCGACGAGGTGCCGGTGCTCGTCAAGGAGGTGCCCGACGAAGCTGCCGCCGCGATGGCGCTGATCGAGAACATCCAGCGCGAGGACCTCAACCCGCTCGAAGAAGCCCAGGGCCTGCAACGCCTGGTCAACGAGTTCGGCCTGACCCATGAGCAGGCTGCCCAGGCCGTCGGCCGTTCGCGCAGTGCGGCGTCCAACCTGCTGCGTCTGCTCAACCTGAGCGAACCGGTGCAGAACATGCTGATGGCCGGTGACCTCGACATGGGCCACGCCCGAGCGCTGCTGGCGCTCGACGCCGCCCGCCAGATCCTCACCGCCAACGAGATCGTCGCGCGCAAGCTCAGCGTGCGTGAAGCCGAAAAGCTCGTCACCCAGGCCAGCCAGCCACAGGCCCCCAGCCGTGCGGGCAACCGGCGCGACAAGTCGCGCGACATCGTGCGCATCGAAGAACAACTCTCGGACCACCTCACCGCGCAGGTCGAGATCCGCGTGAAAAAGCGCACCCGCCGCGGCGAACAGGGCGAAATCGCGATCGCCTTCGGGTCCCTCGAAGAACTCAATGGCCTGCTCGACAAGCTCGGCCTGGCCGAACGCTGACCGCCCGACCGCCCCCCGGGCCCGCGGCCACGTCCTGACGGCACGGGGCCAGCGGGGCGGCCTGCACGGCCCCACACCCAAGGCCGTGGAGCCGCACGCATGATGAACCATCGCAACATCACGCTGCGGCAATTCCGCTACTTCATCGCAGTGGCCGAATCCAGCTCGGTGGCGGCCGCCTCGCGCATGCTCAGCATCGCCCAGTCGGCCATCACCAAGTCCATCCTCGAACTCGAAGACACCCTCGGGTTCGCGCTGTTCGAGCGCAGCCCCAAGGGCATGATGCTGACACCTGACGGACACCGCTTCCTGGTCAGCGCACGCAAGGTGATCTCGGCTGTGGCCGACGCCACTCGCCTGCACCGCGCCCAGCCCACCCAGCTCGCCGGCCCCTTGTCGGTCGGGGTGACCAGTCTGGTGGCCGGTTACTACCTGTCCGAACTGCTCACGCGCTTCCAGCGCAGCTGCCCGGCGGTGCAGCTGCATGTGGTGGAAGAATCCCCGCCCTTCCTCGAGCACCTGCTGATCAATGGTGAGCTGGATGTGGCCATCATGGTGTCCAACGCGCTGGGCGAACCCCAGGCCCTGGTGGCCGAAACCCTGACCCGCTCGCCCAACCGTGTCTGGATGGCCGCGAACCACCCGCTGGCCGAGCGCGACGAGGTCACGCTCGAAGACTGCACGCGCCACGACCTCATCGTGCTCGAGGCCGACCGCATCGAGGACCTGATGCGTTCGATCTGGGCCCGCCATCACCTCAAGCCGCGCGTGATGCTCAAGACTTCGTCGCTGGAGGCGGTGCGTTCACTGGTGGGTGTGGGCGCGGGCATCACGGTGCTGCCCGACTTCCTCTACCGTCCCTGGACGCTCGACGCCGAACACGTCGAGGCCCGCCAGCTGCGCGACGAGCTGCCGACCGTCGATGTCGGGCTGGTCTGGCGCCGAGGCCTGAGCGTCAAGCCGGCCGCCGCCGAGTTCATCGAGGTGGCCCGCGAACAGTCGCGCACGCGTGGCCGCCGCTCCGTGCTCTGACACACACCGCACCCTCCCTGAGCGCCGCCGGCGCAAGCTCTGCTCACACTGGTTTCATCCAGCAACACAAACCCTCGGCCTGAGGGGGTCGCATCACGCGGGCACTTGCGCAGAATGCGTCGCTTCACTCCCTTGCTGCACTGCAACACCCCATGGCCCTGCTCACCGCATCGTTTGCCCAGACCGGCCCGATCCCCTCGCTGACCCCGCCGGTGCCCGGCGGCAGCCACGCCACCGACAGCGTGCGTGACACCCTCAATGAGCTGCTCGGCACCTACGCCGACACCGAGCTGGCCGTGGTGACCGAGATCATTGCCGAGCAAGTCCTCGAAGACAGCTTCGAGCCCGGCGGCGTGTGGCGCCTGCGCACCGACTCCTGGCTCGTGCACCTGACGCCCCAGCCCGGCGGCAGCATCGGTGAAGGCGGGACAAAACTCAGCGAGATCCGCGCCGAACACACCCAGACCGGCCAGACCCTGATCGTGCGAGGTACGCTCGACTTTTCCGGCCTGCCGCTGACCACCGACTACCGTCCCGGCGCCCGCATCACCGAGATCGAGGTGCTGGACACCGGCCCCCTGACCAGCCAGCCGACCACCGCCCGCCTCGTGCTCGACGCCACCTACCAGCCGCAAGGCTGGACCGGCAGCGTGCAGTCGCTCACGCTGACCGATACCGCCAACGGCACGTTGAACACCCTGACGCTGGGGGGCAACCTCGCGCTCGACCCGGTGTTCGGCGACCTGCGCATCAGCGGTGGCACCGTCAGCGCGCTCACCCAGACCACCCAGACCGCAGGTGGCGGTGCCGTCATCAACCAGCTCACGCTGAGCGGCGCGGCGGTGCCGGACACCGCCACCGTCGGCCAGCTCTTTGCCACCGCCCAGGCCGGCAACGACACCCTGACCCTGAGCGGCAATGGCAGCGGTGTCGCCTTTGGCCACGGCGGGCACGACCGCTTTGTGCTCACCGCCGCCGGCCCGGCCACCCAGGGTGTCAATGGCGGCACGGGAGTGGACGTGGCCGTGTTCGACGCACCGCGCGCGGAGTTCACGCTCGGCCCGGGCAGCACCGAGGGCAGCGTGCGCGCCAGCCGCGCCGGGTCGGGCGCCGACGAATTCCTGGACGTCGAATACCTGCAGTTCACCGACGCCCTGGTGCCGCTGGTGCAACGCGAGCGCCCGAGCGGGCCCGCCTATGGCCAGACCCCCGAATTCCTGTTCGACCCGGTGCACTACCTGGGCGCCCACCGCGAGCTGATCGGTACGCTCGACTTCTCCGAGGCCCTGGCGCACTGGAACAACGTTGGCGCCGCCCAGGGCTGGGCGCCGAACTACTGGTTCGACGCCGACTACTACGCCCAGCGCTGGGAAGACCTGCGCGGCCTGGACGACCGCACGCTGTTCTGGCACTACAACCTGTACGGCGTCTGGGAAGGCCGCTCGGCCGGCCCGCTGTTCGACCAGTTCGACGGCAACCGCTATCTGCAGGACAACCCCGACGTGGCCGGCTATGTGGATGCCAACGTGGCCGACTTCCTGGGCAGCCGCACCAATGGTGCCATCGCCCACTTCGCGATCTACGGTGAGCTCGAAGGCCGCGTGGCCCACGACACCAGCGGTGCGGTGATCGTCACCGACTACTTCTTCCCGATCTGAGCGGCCGTGGCGCTGCCCGGTGCGTCCGGATGCCGCACCAGCAGTGCACCGGCGGTGGCCTCGACCTGATCGAACCATTGCGCCAGCGGCGGCGGATAGGCCACACCGGCCGACCAGCGGCGGCGGATCTGGTGCGCGGTCGTGCGCAGCTGCCAGGCCGCTTCGCGGGCGATCAGGGTCAACTCGGCACGCAGGGCGTCGTCCATCGCGTCCGGGTCGCCCAGCCAGTCGAGCTGAGCCGCATCGACCCCGGCTGCGGCCATCATGCGCGCCAGCGACTGCAACTGCTGCACCATGGTCTGCAGCATCTCGCGGTCGCGGGCCGACAGCTGCGGCGCGGTCTGCACCACCGCCGCCATCACCTGCGGCCACTGCGCCACGAGGTCCCCGAGCGAGCGCAAGGGCAAGACCGGATCGGCCAGCTTGCTCAACCGTGCCGCCTCGGCATCGACCACCGGCTTGAGCAGGCTTTCGACCGCCTGCACCAGCTCCGGGTCATAGCGGCCCTTGTTGAGCCGCAACAGCAGCGAGATCCGCAGCTCCGGGTGGTCGCGCCCGCCACCGAACATCGCAGTCGCCACCTCGCAGACCGACAGAATGCGCCCCCACGGGCTGATCGCCTCGCCCACCAGCCCACGCGGGTAGCCCGAGCCATCCAGCCGCTCGTGGTGCTCCAGGATCGCCGTCACCACATCCTTCGGATACACATGGTGCTTTTGCACAAGCATGCTGGTGGTGATCGGGTGGGCGTACAGGTGCTTGCGGTGCTCGCCGGTGATCTCGTGCTCGGGCTGCAGCATGATCGGATCGATGTGCAGCATGCCCAGGTCGTGCAGCAGCCCGGCGGCTGCGACCATGCCCATGTCAAAACGTGACGCCACCGGCCCCTGGGTCAGCCAGGCGGCCATCAGCGCCGACTGCACCCCGTGTTCGAACACCGAGGGCCGGATCGTCTTGGCAAGCGTGAGGTGGAAAGCGACCTCACGCGGCAGCGGGATCGCCTCGATCGCGTCCAACAACAGTTCACGGGTGCGCGGCACCTCGCCCATCCGGGCGAAAAAACCGTGCTGCTCCATCACGGCCTGGGCCGCCTCGCGCAACACCTTGCCCGACACGGCCGGATCCGACGCCACGCAGGATTCGATCGGCGTGCGCAGCCGGTGCTGGATCAGCCGCTCGTACAGCCGCTCGTCGACCTTCACGCCCTTGTCGAGCACCTTGATGCCCTGCAGGTTGTAGATCGCCTCGGTGGTGACCACGGGCCGCTGCTGCCCCAGTTCCGTCACCGCCTGGATGAAATGCTCGGGTGGCGGCGCCTGGGCGGGCAGATCGGGCTCGGTGGCAACGGTGGACATGCAGACGACTCGCGACGGACAACTCGACCCACCAGCGTAGCGCCTGCGGCTGACACACAGCTTGTGCACCGCGTGAAAACCTTGACGCAAGTCGTGCCGTCCGTGGCGCCCGAGCCACCGAGGCCGCGCGGCGGGTCACAAGGAAGCGCCGGGCCGCCCCAAGCTTCCTGGACCCCCTCGGGGGGCGGGCTGGGCGCAGCCCGGCCCTGGGGGTCCTCAGAACCGGGCCATGATGTGCCGCGCCACGGTGTAGTCCTCCAGCGCGTACATGCTCATGTCCTTGCCGTAGCCGCTGGACTTCATGCCCCCATGCGGCATCTCGTTGACCAGCATGAAGTGGGTGTTGATCCAGGTGCAGCCGTATTGCAGCTTCTTGGCCACCCGCATCGCACGGCCGATGTCCTGGGTCCAGACGCTGGAGGCCAGGCCGTAGTCCGAGTCGTTGGCCCAGGCGATGGCCTGCTCGGCATCGGTGAAGCGGGTCACACTCACGACCGGGCCGAACACTTCGCGGCGCACGATCTCGTCATCCTGCCGGGCCCCCGCGATCACCGTGGGTTCGTAGAAGAACCCGCTGCCGGCACGCAGCTTGCCGCCCGCCGTCACCTCCATGTGCCCGGCCATCTGGGCGCGTTCGACAAAACTGGCCACCCGGTTGCGCTGCCGGTCGCTGATCAGCGGGCCGATCTCCACGCCCTCTTCGTCCTGCAGCCCGACCTTGATGGTCTTCACTGCGCTCGACAGATCGGCCACCAGGTTGTCATAGACCTTGGCGCCCACGTACAGGCGGCAGGCGGCGGTGCAGTCCTGGCCTGCGTTGTAGTAGCCGAAGGTGCGGATGCCCTCGACCACGGCGGCGACGTCGGCATCGTCGAACACGATCACCGGGGCCTTGCCGCCGAGTTCCAGGTGGGTGCGCTTGAGGTTGGTCGAGGCGGCCTGCAGGATCTTCTTGCCGGTGGCGACATCCCCGGTGAGCGAGACCATCGCCACGGTCGGGTGCTCCACCAGCGGCTGGCCCACCGTGCCGCCGCGTCCGCAGATCACGTTGAACACCCCCTTCGGGAAGATCTCGGCCGCCACACGTGCCAGCAGCAGCGACGACAGCGGCGTCTGCTCGCTGGGCTTGAGCACCACGGTGTTGCCCGCGGCCAGCGCCGGCGCGGCCTTCCAGGCGGCCATCATGAGCGGGTAGTTCCATGGCGCGATCGAGCCGACCACACCCACCGGGTCGCGTCGGATCATGCTGGTGTGACCGGCCAGGTATTCGTTGGTCACGGTGCCGTTCATGCAGCGTGCCGCCCCGGCAAAGTAGCGGAAGCAGTCGGCGATGGCCGGGATCTCGTCACCCAGCGCCCGGGCATACGGCTTGCCGCAGTTCAGCGATTCGACCCGTGCGAAGGCCTCGGCACGCGACTCGATCGCATCAGCCAGCCGCAGCAGCAGGCGCGAACGCTCCATCGGCGTGGTTTCGCTCCAGCCCTCGAAGGCCCGGTTGGCCGCCGCCACCGCCCGGTTGATCTGCTCGAACGAGGCCTCGCGCACCTCGGCCAGCAGCTCGCCGGTGGCCGGGTTCAGCACCCGCTCGGCCTCGCCTTCGCCGGCAACGAACTGGCCGTCGATCAGCAGTTCGGTGGCCAGCATCGGAGTGTCTCGGGATGTGCCCATGGTGGTCGTCTCCTGGGGAAAGGTCAGCGTCCGGCCGGCTGTTCGTCGGCGCGGGTGAGGTAGTAGGCCGCAAGGATCGGCACGAAGGTCAGCACGATGATGATCACCGCCACCACATTGGTCACCGGACGCTGCCGCGGCCGGATCAGCTCCTGCAGCATCCAGATCGGCAGCGTCGTCTGCTGGCCGGCGGTGAAGGTGGTGACGATGACCTCGTCGAAGCTCAGTGCAAAGGCCAGCAGGCCGCCCGCCAGCAGCGCCGACCCCAGTTGCGGCAGGATCACGTGGCGCACGGTCTGGAAGGCATCGGCGCCGAGGTCCATCGAGGCCTCGATCAGCGACGGGCTGGTGCGGCGCAACCGGGCCACGGCATTGTTGTAGACCACCACCACGCAGAAGGTCGCGTGGCCGATCACGATGGTCCAGAACGAAAACGGGATCTCGAACGCGTGATACGCCGAGCGCAGCGCGATGCCGGTGATGATGCCCGGCAGCGCGATCGGCAGGATGAACAGCAGCGAGATCGCATCGCGCCCGAAGAACCGGGTGCGCGCCAGTGCCGCGGCGGCCAGCGTGCCCAGCACCAGCGCGACCGCGGTGGCCACCGCGGCCACCCGCATCGACAGCCCGATCGCCCGCCACACGTCCTCGCGCTCCAGCGCCACCGCGAACCACTGCGTGGTCAGCGCCGGCGGCGGGAAGACATAGCTCTTGTCCTCGGCACTGAAGGCATACAGGATGATGAAGGCCAGCGGCACATGCAGGAAGGCCACGACCCCCCAGGTGGCCAGCCGCAGCCCCAGGCCGGCGCGAGGTGCGGTGTGTGTCGACTCAGAGCTCATCGAAGGCCCCCAGCCGCCGCGCGATCATCAGGTACACGCCGATCACCACGATGGGCACCAGCGAAAACGCCGCGGCGAACGGGATGTTCCCCGCCACGCCCTGCTGGCGGTAGACCACCTGCCCGATGAACAGCGTCGAGTCGCCGATCACCTGCGGGATGATGTAGTCGCCCAGCGTCAGCGAAAACGTGAAGATCGAGCCGGCGGCAATCCCCGGCATCGCCAGCGGAAAGATCACCTTCCAGAAGGTCGTGGCGGGCGCGGCACCCAGGTCGCTCGAGGCCTCCAGCAGCGACCCCGGGATGCGCTCGATCGCCGCGGCGATCGGCAGGATCATGAAGGGCAGCCACATGTAGACGAACACGATGAAGGTGCCCATCCGCGAGAACGACAACGAATTGCCGCCGATGCCGGGCGTGGCCAGCAAGGCCTCCAGCAACCAGCTCAGGTGCAGCTCGGCGAAGGCCCAGGAGATCGCCCCTTCCTTGGCCAGCAGCAGCTTCCAGGCATACAGGCGCACCAGGTAGCTCGACCACAGCGGCAGCATCACCGCGATGTAGAGCACGGCGCGGGTCGACCCGCGGGCGTAACGCGCCATCACGTAGGCCAGCGGAAAACCGATCACCGCGCAGGTCAGGGTCACGCTCAGTGCCATCGCGACGGTGCGCATCGCCACGTCGAGGTTGGTCGGATCCAGCAGCTCCTGGAAGTTGCGCAGCGTCAGCGTGCTGCGGTCGACCTGCCCGGTGAAGTCGTCCAGGCCGAAAAAGCTGTTGGCGAGCAACGAGAACAGCGAGCCGAGGTAGATCACGCCCAGCCACAGCAGCGGCGGGCCGATCAGCAGGGCCATCAGCAAGCCACGCCGGGTGTAGAGCAGGTCCGACAGCCGCCGTCGCCATCCCGGCACCGCCCCCTGGGCGGGCGCGGCGGGGGCGGGCAGTCCGAGGCTTCCGGACATCATGCCGCCGCCTTCAGCGGATGCACGGCCGCATCGTCCCAGTGCAGGTGCACCTGCTGGCCGGGTTCGGGCAGCCGCAGCTCGGCCGACGGCGGCAGGTCCACCGCCAGTTGCACGCCGCCGACATCGACCCGCACCCGCGAGAAGGCGCCGAAGTACTGCGCCTCGACCACCGGCCCGCTGGCGCGTGCCGCGCTCAGGCCGTCGACCAGCGCGATGCGCTCGGGCCGCAGCATGGCGCAGTCGATGCCGCCGGCCAGGCGCCGCGCCGTGTCGCCATCCAGCACATTGGCCGCGCCGACAAACTCGGCCACGAAACGCGTGGCCGGCGCGTTGTACACGGCCTGAGGCACACCCACCTGCTCGAGCCGGCCCTGGTTGAACACGCCGATGCGGTCGCTCATCGACAGCGCCTCGTGCTGGTCGTGCGTGATGAACAGGAAGGTGATGCCCAGCTTGCGCTGCAAGGCCTTCAGCTCGATCTGCATCTGCTCGCGCAGCTTGAGGTCCAGCGCGCCCAGCGGTTCGTCGAGCAGCAGCACCTGCGGTTCATTGATCAGCGCGCGTGCCAGGGCCACACGCTGGCGCTGGCCACCCGACAGCTGTGCGGGGCGCCGGTCTCCCACGCCTGGCAGGCGCACCAGTTCGAGCAGCTCCTCGGCACGGGCCAGGCGCCGGTTGCGTTCCACACCGCGCACCATCAGCCCGTAGGCCACGTTGTCGCGGATGTTCATGTGCGGGAACAGCGCGTAGTCCTGGAACACCGTGTTCACCGGCCGGGCATATGGGGCCAGCCGGGTGACGTCCTGGCCACCGATCAGGATGCGCCCGGCGGTCGGCAGCGTGAAGCCGCCGATCATGCGCAGGCAGGTGGTCTTGCCCGACCCCGAAGGACCGAGCAACGTGAAGAACTCGCCGGCCTCGATCGTGAGATCCACACGATCCACGGCGCGCACCTGGCGCGGTGCAGCGCCAAAGATGCAGGAGACGGCGTCCAGGGTGACGGCAGTGGTCATGGCGCGGGCGTTCAGGAGGAATCAGGGGCGGCGCGGCACTGCTTTGCCAGGCGGATGGACCGCCAGCGCAGGAGCCGGCCGCAACAGGAGACTGCGCCGATCAGCGCCCGCCCAGCACCGCGATGTAGTCGGACACCCACTTGTGGTACGGCACGCACTGGTTGTTCTGCGTGGCGCACCGCGTCACTGGTGTCTTCCAGAAGGCGATCTTCTCGAACGACCCCAGGCCCTGGCGCTGGCAGCCGTCGTCGCCGAGCAGCTTGTTGCCCTTGCAGGCGTCCAGCACCACCGGCACCGAACCGAACCAGGCCGCCAGGTCGCCTTGCAGCTTCTTGTTCAGCGAATGCTCCATCCAGAGGTACGCACAGTTGGGGTTGGCCGCTTCGGCATGCATCATCGTCGTGTCGGCCCAGCCGGTGGCCCCCTCGACGGGCACGGTGGTGGCGATCGGCCGGTTCTTGGACTTCAGGATGTTGGCCTGGAACTGCCATGACCCGGACGCCACCACGCCTTCGTTGGTGAAGTCGTCGATCTGCACGAAGGCGTCATGCCAGTACTTGCCGACGATCTTGCGCTGACCACGCAGCAGCTCCAGCGCCGCCTTGTACTGGGCCTCGTTCAGCTCGTACGGGTCCTTGATGCCCAGCTCGGGGCGGGTCTTCATCAGGTAGAGGGCCGCATCGGCAATGTAGATCGGCCCGTCGAAGGCCTGCACCCGGCCCTTGTTGCTCTTGCCGTCGGGCAGCGTCATTTCCTCGAACACGACCTTCCAGCTGGTCGGCGGCTGGTTCTTGAAGACGTTGACGTTGTACATCAGCACGTTCCAGCCCCACTGGTAGGGCGTGCCGTAATGCGTGTTGTTGACGTAGTGCCAGGGCGCCTTCTGCAGCCGCGCGTCCACCGTCTTGAAGCTGGGGATCAGGTTGACGTTGATCGGCTGTACCTTCTTGCCCGCGATCAGGCGCATCGAGGCGTCGCCCGAGGCCGTCACCAGGTCGAACCCGCCCTCGTTCATCAGCGCGACCATCTCGTCGGACGTGCCGGCGGTCTTCACGTTGACCTTGCAGCCGGTCTTCTTCTCGAAGTCGGTGACCCAGTCGAAGTTCTTGTCGGTCTCGCCACGCTCGATGTAGCCGGGCCAGGCCACGATGTCCACCCGGCCTTCGGGCTTGCCGAGCTTTTGCAGCGGGCCGGCGGCCCAGGCCGTCGAAGCGAGAGACCAGCTCAGGGTTGCCGTGGCCAACCCGATGAATGTGCGTTGCAGCCTAGCCATGTTGGAGTGCCTCCGGGTACGGTGTCGAGGGGTCGTCGATCGGCGCACTTTTGCCGATGAATCTGCAGCGTATCCAGCACGATCTGCGCTGAAAAATTCAATATTGCTGCGGCGAGCTATCTCTTTTCGAGACCCTCAAGGGTTACCCCCTATTTTTTGCACTGCAACAGGGCGAGCGCCCAGGCACTGCGCACGGTCGCACCAGCCCAGGGGGGGCGCACCAGTCTGGTGCCCCGGGGCGAACGGGCGCCACACGAAATCGCCCTCATCCGCCGGCCGTGCATGGCGGCATCCATGCTCGACGCCCGACGCCGGCAGCGTCAAGCGCACCACGCGGCACGCGCCTCAGGCACAGGGCCACGTGTCGCGTGCGCAACCACACAACACCTTTCATCATCACGCCAACCCACCGCCCGCGCCGATGAGTGAAACCCACTAGCGTTTTGATGCGCTGAAGCGACGAACGGCCCTTGCCGTCTGGCGCCGACTGCCCAAACATCACACACATGGTTCGTTGACATGAAGGTTGACGGCGCATTCCCCGAGGAACTTTCATTCGAGGTGTGCTCTCCTTCAACACAGCGACAAGGGCCTTGTGTTCGGGGCACACTCCTTGCACAGGGTCCGGTGAGAACAGTCCTGCTTTTGAGCTGTTATTCAACCCATGCTCCCGCCATCGATGGACGATGCTGAAGTCAACACGATGTGCGCGTGGCTGAAGAACGGCTCAGGCAGCGCCCCGTTGATTTGATGGATGGAGGTGTCCGATGGATGTCATCAGCAACTTCGCCGCGCGCTACGAGCGCACCCGGGAAGAGGAACTCAGCCTGCAGGAGTACCTCGACATCTGCAAACGCGATCCGATGGCCTATGCCACGGCCGCCGAGCGGATGCTCAAGGCCATCGGCGACCCCGAGGTCGTCGACACGCGCAACGATCCACGCCTGTCGCGCATCTTCGCCAACAAGGTCATCAAGATCTACCCGGCCTTCAAGGAGTTCTACGGCATGGAGGACGCCATCGAACAGGTGGTGTCGTACTTCCGTCATGCCGCCCAGGGCCTTGAAGAGAAGAAGCAGATCCTGTATCTGCTGGGCCCCGTGGGCGGCGGCAAGAGCTCGATCGCCGAGCGGCTCAAGCAGCTGATGGAGCACGTGCCGTTCTACTCCATCAAGGGTTCGCCGGTGAACGAGTCGCCGCTGGGCCTGTTCGATGCCGACGAGGACGGCGCCATCCTCGAGAAGGAATACGGCATTCCCCGCCGCTACCTGCAGCGCATCCTGTCGCCGTGGGCGGTCAAGCGCCTGGAAGAATTCGGCGGCGACATCCGCCAGTTCAAGGTGGTCAAGCGCTACCCGTCGGTGCTCAAGCAGATCGCGGTGGCCAAGACCGAACCGGGTGACGAGAACAACCAGGACATCAGCTCGCTGGTCGGCAAGGTCGACATCCGCAAGCTCGAGACCTTCGCCCAGGACGACCCGGACGCCTACGCCTACTCCGGCGGCCTGTGCCTGGCCAACCAGGGCCTGCTCGAGTTCGTCGAGATGTTCAAGGCGCCGATCAAGGTGCTGCACCCGCTGCTGACCGCCACCCAGGAAGGCAACTTCAAGGGCACCGAAGGTTTCGGCGCGATCCCGTTCGACGGCATCGTGCTGGCGCACAGCAACGAGAGCGAGTGGAAGACCTTCCGCAACAACAAGAACAACGAGGCCTTCCTCGACCGGATCTACATCGTCAAGGTGCCGTACTGCCTGCGCGTGACCGAAGAGGTCAAGATCTACGAGAAGCTCGTGCGCAACTCGTCGCTGTCGCAGGCGCCGTGCGCACCGGGCACGCTGAAGATGATGGCGCAGTTCTCGGTGCTCACCCGCCTGAAGGAACCCGAGAACTCCAGCATCCTGAGCAAGATGCAGGTCTATGACGGCGAAAGCCTCAAGGACACCGACCCCAAGGCCAAGTCCATCCAGGAGTACCGCGACTACGCCGGCGTGGACGAAGGCATGTCGGGCATCTCCACCCGCTTTGCGTTCAAGATCATCTCCAAGGTGTTCAACTTCGACAGCACCGAGGTCGCGGCCAATCCGGTGCACCTGATGTACGTGCTGGAACAGCAGATCGAGCGCGAGCAGTTCCCGGCCGAGACCGAACAGAAGTACCTGGCCTACATCAAGGAGATGCTGGCGCCGCGGTATGCCGAGTTCATCGGCAAGGAGATCCAGACCGCCTACCTGGAGAGCTACTCCGAGTACGGCCAGAACATCTTCGACCGTTACGTCACCTATGCCGACTACTGGATCCAGGACCAGGAGTACCGCGACGTCGACACCGGCGAGATCTTCGACCGCGCCTCGCTGAACGCCGAACTGGAAAAGATCGAGAAGCCCGCGGGCATCAGCAACCCCAAGGACTTCCGCAACGAGATCGTCAACTTCGTGCTGCGCGCGCGCGCCAACAACGCCGGCAAGAACCCGCTGTGGACCAGCTACGAGAAGCTGCGCACGGTGATCGAGAAGAAGATGTTCTCGAACACCGAGGAGCTGCTGCCCGTCATCAGCTTCAATGCCAAGAGCAGCGCCGACGAGCAGAAGAAGCACGAGGACTTCGTCAACCGCATGGTCCAGAAGGGCTACACCGCCAAGCAGGTCCGCCTGCTGTGCGAGTGGTACCTGCGGGTGCGCAAGAGTTCGTGAACGCGATGCGCACCGCGACCCTGGACGCCATGCACTGATCGAAAGGCACAGACCGTGGCCATGCTGCAGCAGATCATCGATCGCAGGCTGTCGGGCAAGAACAAGTCCATCGGCAACCGTGAGCGCTTTCTGCGTCGCCATCGCGAGCAGATCCGCGAAGCGGTGCGGCGGGCGGTCAGTGGGCGAGGCATTCGCAATCTCGAGCAGGGCGAGGACATCACGCTGCCCAAGCGCGATGTCTCCGAGCCCGTGTTCGGCCACGGCCAGGGCGGCGATCGCGAGTACGTGCACCCGGGCAACCGCGAATACGTCAAGGGCGACCGCATCGAGCGGCCCCAGGGCGGTGGCGGTGGCGGCGGGGGATCCCAGGCGAGCGACAGCGGCGAAGGAGAAGACGACTTCGTCTTCCACCTCACGAAAGAGGAATTCATGCAGGTCTTCTTCGAGGACCTCGCCCTGCCGCACCTGATCCGCACCCAGCTGGCCGAGGTGCCTGAGTGGAAAACCCATCGCGCCGGCTTCAGCAGTGACGGCACGCCCAACAACCTGCATGTGGTGCGTTCGATGCGCGGCGCGCTGGCCCGGCGCATCGCGCTGGGCGGCGACACCCGCAAGGAGTTGCGCCACCTCGAGGCCCGGCTGGTGCACCTGCGCCAGCACCCGCACGCCGGCGACGCGCTGATCGCCAAGGAGATCCGCGAGATCGAGGCCCAGATCGAGGAG
This sequence comes from uncultured Burkholderiales bacterium, assembly GCA_965650765.1. GTDB lineage: Bacteria > Pseudomonadota > Gammaproteobacteria > Burkholderiales > Burkholderiaceae_C > Caldimonas. The sequence continues at coordinate 18,319 of CBFGPV010000007.1, read as the reverse complement.
CTGCGCAGCAAGGCCAAGCACATCCCCTACCTCGACCCGATCGACCTGCGCTACCGCAACCGTGTGCGCGTGCCGGTGCCCTCGGCCAAGGCGGTGATGTTCTGCCTGATGGACGTCTCAGGCTCGATGGATGAAGCGCGCAAGGACATGTCCAAGCGCTTCTTCATGCTGCTGTACCTCTTCCTGACCCGCCACTACGAAAAGATCGAGCTGGTCTTCATCCGCCACCACACCCAGGCGTCGGAGGTGACCGAGGACGAGTTCTTCCACGCCACCGAGACCGGCGGCACCGTGGTGTCCAGCGCGCTCACGCTGATGAACGACATCGTGCGCGCACGCTACCCCAGCGGCGAGTGGAACATCTACGGCGCCCAGGCCAGCGACGGCGACAACTGGCACCATGACAGCGGGCGCTGCCGCCAGCTGCTGGCCGAGCAGATCCTGCCGCTGGTGCGCTATTACGCCTATGTGCAGGTGGCCGAGGCCGAGCAGAACCTCTGGGAGGAATACACCCAGCTGCAGGAAGGCCACGCCAACTTCGCGATGCGCAAGGTGGCCGATGCCGCCGACATCTATCCGGTGTTCCGCGACCTCTTCAAGAAGGAAGGAGCGCCCGCATGAACACGACCACAACGCCGACCACGACCGAACGGCGCTCGCCCCTGCCCAGCCCGCCGGACTGGACCTTCGAGCTGATCGAGACCTACCACCAGGAGATCGCGGCCACCGCGCGCGGCTACAAGCTCGACACCTACGCGAACCAGCTCGAGATCATCACGGCCGAACAGATGATGGATGCCTACGCGTCGGTGGGCATGCCGGTCATCTACCGCCACTGGTCCTACGGCAAGCAGTTCATCTCGACCGAAAAGAGCTACCGCCGGGGCCACATGGGCCTGGCCTACGAGATCGTCATCAATTCCGACCCCTGCATCTCCTACCTGATGGAGGAAAACTCCCTGGCGATGCAGGCTCTGGTGATCGCCCATGCGGCCTACGGTCACAACAGCTTCTTCAAGGGCAACTACCTCTTTCGCATGTGGACGGACGCGTCGTCCATCATCGACTACCTGGTCTACGCCAAGAACTACATCGCCGAATGCGAGGAGCGCCACGGTGTCGATGCGGTCGAGGACCTGCTCGACTCCTGCCATGCGCTGATGAACCACGGCGTCGACCGCTATCGCCGGCCGCAGAAGCTGTCGCTGGCGCAGGAGCAGATGCGCCGCGAGGAACGCGAGCACTACCTGCAGCAGCAGGTCAACGACCTGTGGCGCACCCTGCCGCGGCGCAGCGACCGCGGCACCGAAGAAGAGTCGACGCGGCGCTTCCCCAGCGAACCGCAGGAAAACCTGCTGTACTTCATCGAGAAGAACGCCCCGCTGCTCGAGCCCTGGCAACGCGAGGTCGTGCGCATCGTGCGCAAGGTCGCGCAGTACTTCTATCCCCAGCGCCAGACGCAGGTGATGAACGAAGGCTGGGCCACCTTCTGGCACTACACCCTGCTCAACACCATGTACGACCGCGGCCTGCTGGCCGACGGGTTCATGATCGAGTGGCTGCAGTCCCACACCAACGTGATCTTCCAGCCCCCGGTCGGCCACCGCGCCTACAGCGGCATCAACCCGTATGCGCTGGGTTTTGCGATGTACACCGACCTCAAGCGCATCTGCGAGTCACCCACCGAGGAAGACCGGCGCTGGTTCCCCGACATCGCCGGCAGCCCGTGGCTGCAGACGCTCGACTACGCAATGCGCAACTTCAAGGACGAGAGCTTCATCGGCCAGTTCCTGAGCCCGCAGATCATGCGCGACTTCCGGCTGTTCTCGATCCGTGACGAAGAGGACGAGCCCGAACTCGAAGTGGCCGCGATCCACGACGACGGCGGTTACCGCCAGTTGCGCGAGGCCTTGTCGCGCCAGTACGACCTGAACCACCGCGAGCCGAACATCCAGGTCTGGAGCGTCAACCTGCGCGGCGACCGCTCATTGACACTGCGGCACACGCAGCACAACAACCGTCCCCTGCACGACACCGCCCAGGAAGTGCTCAAGCATGTGGCGCGGCTGTGGGGCTTCGATGTGCATCTGGAAAGCGTCGACGGCCAGGGCCGCACCACCAAGCAGTGGACAGCGATCGCCCCCAAGCATTGAGGCTGGGCTGTGAGGATGGCACGCAGGCAGGCGCCCCGCCGGGGCGCAATGCGGGCCTTGCACGCATTTCACACCCTGCACTCTTCAACCGCGTGACGCCGGCCCCGCCCCGTCGGTCAGGCCGAGGTCACGCCCACGCAACTCCCATACCCAGGCCGGCGGGGCATTGCGCCACACCACACCCACGCGGCGCCACTGCAGTGCACTGGCGTGGGTGAGTTCAAACGGAACGCGCGGCTGATACGTGTACTGCACCAGACGCCGGCCGGGCTGGGCCATCAGGAAATGCTCGATCGCCAGGCTCGTGCGCTCACGCCACGGTGAGGGCAGCGAACGAAAGGGCAGCGATGAGACCACCACGGCCCCAGGGGGGCCGTGCAGATGATCGTCCAGCACCACATGGGCCGGCTCGGCCCGCACCTCGATGCCCGCAAAACGCTCGCGCAGGTGCTGCGCCAGCTCAGGCTGGAGTTCAACCACCACGGTGGGCACCATCGGGTGGCGCTCACGCAGCCCTTCGGTGATGGCGCCGGTGCCGGCGCCCAGTTCGATCAGGAGCTCAGCGCCATCGGCAGCACGGGCCATCAGCCCGGCAAGAAAGCGTGAGGACGGAAGAATGGCTCCCACCATTGCCGGTCTGGCAAAGGCAACCATCATGAAGGCAGCGGCTCGCATGTTGCTGGTATACCCCCATCCCCGCCCGGCAGGCGTTGCGACTCGCAAAATGTATTGCGAGCCGCGCTCGACGACAAGTCGCAACCCGCCTCGTCTCACCACGCGAAGATCTTGCCGGGGTTCATGATGTTCTTCGGATCGAGCGCATGCTTGATCGAACGCATCAGATCCACCGCCCCGTCGCCGGCTTCGGTTCGCAGGAAGCCCATCTTGTGCAGGCCCACGCCGTGTTCACCCGTGCAGGTGCCTTCCATCGCCAGCGCGCGTGACACCAGCTGCAGGTTGAGCTGCTCGGCGCGTTCCCGCTCTTCGGGCAGGGCCGGGTCGATCAGGTACCCGACGTGGAAATTGCCGTCACCCACATGCCCCACGATGAAGTACGGCAGCCCGCTGGCGTCGGCCTCGGCGACGGTTTCGAGCAGGCATTCGGCCAGGCGCGAGATCGGCACGCAAGTGTCGGTGGTCACGCAGCGGCAGCCGGGCTTCATCTGCAGGGCCGCAAAGTAGGCATGGTGGCGGGCCGTCCACAGCTTGGTGCGCTCCTCGGGGGTGGTGGCCCATTCGAAGTTCTCGCCCCCCAGCTCGCTGGCGATCTCCTGCACCGCCTGCGCCTGCTCCTTCACGCTTGCCGGCGTGCCGTGGAACTCCATCAGCAGCATCGGGCCTTCACGCAGCGTGAGCTTGTCGTGCCGGTTGACGGCCTTCACGGCCATCGTGTCCAGCAGTTCGCAGCGCGCGATCGGAATGCCCATCTGGATCACCTGGATCGTCGTGTTGACCGCCGCGTCCAGGCTGGGGAAACTGCAGATGGCCGCCGAGATCGCCTCAGGCTGCGGATACAGCCTGAGCGTGATCTCGGTCATCACGCCCAGCGTGCCTTCACTGCCCACGAACAGGCGCGTGAGGTCGTAGCCTGCGCTGGACTTCTTCGCGCGGGTGCCGGCGCGGATGACCTCACCCGCGGCCGTCACGACCGTGAGCCCGAGCACGTTTTCGCGCATCGTGCCGTAACGCACGGCATTCGTGCCGCTGGCACGCGTGGCAGTCATTCCGCCCAGCGTTGCGTCCGCGCCGGGGTCGATCGGAAAGAACAACCCGGTGTGGCGGATCTCGTTGTTCAGCTGCATGCGCGTCACGCCGGCCTGGACGGTCACGGTCAGGTCTTCGGCATTGATGGCCAGCACTCGGTTCATCCGACCCAGGTCGATGCTGATGCCGCCCTGCACCGCCAGCAGATGCCCTTCCAGCGACGAACCCACACCATAGGGGATGACCGGCACGCCGTGCTCCTGCGCCATGCGCACCGCATCGGCCACGTCCTCGTTGCTCTCGGCAAACACCACGGCCTCGGGCGGCGGCACGTCGAACGGGGACTCGTCGCGGCCGTGCTGCTCGCGCACCGCCAGCGCCAGCGAGCAGCGCTCGCCGAAACGCTGCTTCAGGGCCTCGAGCAAGGCGGCAGGTGCCGGGCGAGGGTCCAGCTGGGGCAGCAGGTGGGTGGGCAGGGGGGCGTTCATGGGGTACTCCGCGGGTCGATCGCACGATTCTAGGAGCCTGACCCGCCACCGGCCACACCCCAGGTCAAACCCACGCGCGCGGGTTGCTGCGCCTGCAGCGCCGGCCGACAATCAGGGTCCACAAGATGCACACCGGGGGCACAACCCCCGTCCACCGGAGACCCTGGCCATACCATGACCCAAGCTTCCCTGACCCCGGCCGTCACGCGCCTGTTCGACACCCTGGGCGCCCCGCCCGCTTCCGCGGCCGATGCCACACGCAACGGCCCCGCCCTGCAGGTTCACACACCGATCGACGGCACCGTGCTGGCCACGCTGCCCACCGACAGCCCGGCCACGGCGGCCGCTGCGATCGCCCGGGCCCAGCAGGCCTTCACTTCGTGGCGGGCCGTGCCCGCGCCGCAGCGCGGCATGGTCGTGCGCCGCTTCGGCGAGCTGGTGCGCGAGCACAAGGCCGCACTGGGCGAACTCATCACGCTGGAGACCGGCAAGATCCGCCAGGAGGGCCTGGGGGAAGTGCAGGAGGTCATCGACATCTGCGAGTTCGCCGTGGGCCTGTCGCGCCAGCTCTACGGCCTGACCATCGCCAGCGAACGTCCCGACCACAAGCTGCTCGAGACCTGGCATCCGCTGGGGGTCGTGGGGATCATCAGCGCCTTCAACTTCCCGATGGCGGTGTGGGCCTGGAACAGCGCACTGGCGCTGGTGTGCGGCAACACCCTGGTGTGGAAACCCTCCGAGAAGACGCCGCTGTCCGCCCTGGCCATGAACCAGCTCATGGGGCGGGCACTGGCCGACAGCGGTCACGACGCCCCAGGCATCAGCGAGCTGCTGATCGGCGCCCGCGACATCGGCGAAACCCTGGTGGCTCATCCGGCCGTGCGCCTGGTGAGTGCGACCGGCTCCACCGCCATGGGGCGTGCCGTGGGGGTGGCCTGCGCCCAGCACTTCAAGCGCTCCTTGCTGGAGCTGGGCGGCAACAATGCGGCCATCGTCTGCCCGAGCGCCAACCTCGATCTGGTGGTGCGCGGCGCCACCTTTGCCGCCGCCGGCACGGCGGGGCAACGCTGCACCACGCTGCGCCGGCTGTTCGTGCACGAGTCCATCCATGACGAGCTGGTCTCGCGCCTGCGCGCGGTCTACGCCCGGCTGCCGGTGGGTCATCCACTGGAAGACGGCACGCTGGTCGGCCCGCTGATCGACCGCGCCGCCTTCGATCGCATGCAGGCGGCGCTGCAGGCGGCACGTGAACTGGGCGCCAAGGTGCATCACGGCGAACGACTGCCCCTCCAGGGCGAGGCCGCGTGGTATGTGCGCCCTGCACTGGTCGAGATGCCCGCCCACGCCGGCCCGATGCTCGACGAGACCTTCGCCCCGATCCTCTACGTGCTGCCCTACCGCGACTTCGAACAGGCCATCGAGATGAACAACGCCACCGCCCATGGCCTGTCGTCGGCGGTGTTCACCAATGACCTGCGCGAGGCCGAGCTGTTCACCTCCAGCCGCGGTTCGGACTGCGGCATCGCCAACGTGAACATCGGCACCAGCGGCGCCGAGATCGGTGGCGCCTTTGGCGGCGAGAAGGAAACCGGCGGCGGCCGCGAGTCCGGCTCGGACGCCTGGAAGGCCTACATGCGCCGGGCCACCAACACCATCAACCACGGCACGGCGCTGCCGCTGGCGCAGGGCATCCGCTTCGACGTCTGAAGCCCGGGCCGGGGCCGGGGCCGACGCCCCGCCCCGCCCGGCCTGAGCCAGGCTCAGCCAGGCTCAGGCCGCCGCGCGATGGCCGTCGTCCATCGCGTAGGCGCGGCCGAACCGGTTGGCCAGGAAGGTGTCGAGCGCGATGTCTTCCTGCCGGATGAAACCGTGCCCCGGCAGCCGCCCCTCGGCCAGCAGGTCGAGCACCGTGCAGATGCCCGAGGCCGTGGTGATCTGGATCGCGCTGCGCAGCACCCCCTCGACGCGGTGGCTGTAGACCTTGTGCGCATAGGTCTCCTGCATCAGCCGCCCGCCCCGTTGCCCGCTGACCGTCACGAACACGATCACCACGTCCTGCATCGTGGCCGGCAGCGCCTGTTCCAGGATGTCCTTGAGCAGGTGGCGGCGGTCACGCAGCCTCAGGTCGTTGAGCAGCGCCTTCATGATCGCCGCATGGCCCGGGTAGCGGATGGTCTTGTAGTTCAGGTTGGTGACCCGCCCGCGCAGCGTCTCGCAGAAGGTGCCCAGGCCCCCGGAAGTGTTGAAGGCTTCGTAGGTCACCCCGTCGAGCGAGAACTCCTCGAGCTCCTCCAGCGGCGGCACCTGGCGCACCGTGCCCTCGACGATGGCCTCGCAAGGTTCACAGTATTCGTTGATGACCCCGTCGGTGCTCCAGGTCAGGTTGTAGTTCAGGGCATTCGACGGAAACTGGGGCAAGGCCCCCACCCGCATGCGCACCGACTGCAGCGTGTCGAAACGCCGGCACAGGTCGGCCGCCACGATGGAGACAAACCCCGGCGCCAGGCCGCACTGCGGCACGAAGGCCGAGCGGGTCGCTCGCGCCGCCAGCTCCTTCACGCGACGGGTGCTGGCCACATCCTCGGTCAGGTCGAGGTAGTGCACACCCTCGTCAGCGGCCGCCTCCGCGACCCGGCTGGTCAGGTGAAACGGCGCGGCGCTGAGCACCGCAAACTGCCCGGCCAGCGCCTGGCGCAGCGCAACAGCATCGCTCACGTCCAGCGCCAGCCCTCGCACATTCGGCAGGTCGGCCAGCGGTGCCAGCAAAGCCGGTTGCTGGTCAATCACCGTCACCTCGTAGTCGCCCGTCGCGCCGAGCATGGCCGCCATCGTCGAGCCGATCTTGCCGGCCCCCACCACCGTCACCGGGTTCATGACTGTCTCCTGGTTGGTTGCACCGCGCCCGAAGCCTCGGTCAGGCTCGGGCGGTCCTGGCTTGATTGTTGGGCGGGTTGATGTCGGTCTGTAGTTTCAGTGTGCGCATACTGGCCTGATAATCATGTCGAACTGACAAACCAACCCTGCGTTTCGACACTTCATGGCTCTGGACCCGATCGATCACCGGCTGCTGCACGAACTGCGCGAGGACGCCCGCTGCCCGGTGGCCCTGCTCGCCCGCAAGGTGGGTCTGTCACGCACCGCGGTGCAGGCCCGCCTGACACGGCTGGAACGCGATGGGGTGATCGCCGGCTACACGCTGCGCACCGGCGAGGCCCATGAGCGATCCCAGGTGCGTGCCCACGTCATGCTCACCGTCGGCCCCAAGCTCACCGGCGCGGTGGAAGCCGCCTTGCGACGGGTGCCCGAGGTGCGTTCGCTGCTCAGCGTGAGTGGCGGATTCGACATGATCGCCATCGTGCAGGCCGAGTCGATCGAACGGCTCGACAGCCTGATCGACGCCATCGGCCTGATCGACGGTGTGGAACGCACCCACACCGCCGTGGTGCTGTCAACGCGGATCGAACGCTGATCGCCTGCCCCTCCTGGCGTGGTGGCGGCCGGTCGCGATGCGACCTGTTTCGGGCCCACACCACTAACATCGGGACATGGGAAATCGACTCACACAGATTGCCACCCGCACGGGTGACGACGGCACCACCGGCCTGGGCGACGGACAGCGCGTGGGCAAGGACCACCTGCGTGTGCATGCCATGGGCGACGTGGACGAGCTCAACTCGAACATCGGCGTGCTGCTGACCGAACCGCTGCCCGAGGCCGTGCGTGAGCTCCTCGTCGCGGTGCAGCATGACCTGTTCAACCTGGGCGGCGAACTGTCGATGCCCGGCTACGAGCTGCTGAAGGACGAGGCCGTGCTGCGGCTGGACGAAGCCCTGGCCGAGCACAACGCCCACCTGCCGCGGCTGAAGGAATTCATCCTGCCGGCCGGCAACCGGGGCGCGTCGCTTGCACATGTGTGCCGCACGGTGGCCCGCCGCGCCGAACGTGCGGTGGTCTCGCTGGCGGCCAGCGAGCCGGTGCGCGATGCGCCGCGCCAGTATCTGAACCGGCTGTCGGACCTGCTGTTCGTGCTGGCACGTGTGCTGAACCGCGCCAACCTCGACGGACGTGGCGGCGACGACGTCTACTGGAAAAGCGAAAGGCTCCAGCGCGACGGCGAACCGTCAGCCTGAAGCCTTTCAGGGGGATGTCGACCGAGCGTGAACGCCCTGCCCCCGCAGGCAGGCGCTCCCGCCCGGCAACGACTATTTCAAGCGCTTACTTCTTGACGGCGGCACCTGCCTCGAATTCGGCGGCGTTCAGCACCCCGTCCTTGTCCTTGTCGAGTTCGCTGAACTTCGAGGCAATGGCCGGCATGCGTGCCGCTTCCTCGCGGGTGAGCTTGCCGTCGGCATTGGCATCGGCCCGGGTGAACGCGGCGGCACTGGCATTGGCAGCCGGCATGGTGTCGGCGGGGGCCGCCGTGCCTTGCGCCTGGGCCGACAGCGCCAGGGTGGTCAGGGTGACGGCCAGCACATGACGCACATGGATGCGCGGGGTGTTGCGGGAAGAAGCGAGAACAGAGCGAGTCATGAAGAGCACTCCATGCAGTTGAGGGAGCCCTCATTCCACCCTGCATCGGCCGGTGTGGCCATGCTTCTTGCTCACCCTTACCCGCGTTACAGCCCCATTTCACGGCCTTACCCGTGATTGCGAGTACACACTCACCCTGCCAGTTGAAAGCCTTTTGTGACGCAGGGGCATGCCGCTCACGCAAACGCCGAGGCGCTCTCCGGCATGCGCCGGGGGCTCAATAGCCCACCGACAAGCCAGGCAGGTCCACGGTGACCAGCGGTTTGCCCAGCGCCCCGGCCGCGGCCGACGCATACGCCTGCGCAAACGCCGCATTGGCAAAACGCTCCGGGCCGGCCGCATGGGCAATGGCCAGCAGTTTGTCGGCCACCAGCACCTTGCCGCTGGCACGCATGGGCTCGCACTCCAGGGCAACGAACTGTTCGTCCAGCCAGGCGCGGGCCTGCTCGTGCGACATCGCCGCCTCGGCCTCGACACCTGCGCGTGTTTCCTGGCCGCCCTCGAACTTGATCACCACTTCATGCCGCATCGCTGTTGCCCTCATCCCGGTCTGCCCGCAGGCCATGCCGGCATCATAGGCCGCGCCGGCACGGCTCGGCGCCCCGCCTCAGGCCGGCACCACCACGTCCCGGCGTGCCAGCCACTTCACCGGCCCGCCGCCCTGGGCCGGCCGCAGGTCCAGCAGCACTTCGGCACGCTGCGCCTGCGACAGGCTGCGATAGATGAAGTCACGTTCATTGGCCGGCTCCGCGCTCACGAACCACTGTGACGTGATCTCGCCAAACGCGGGATGCCGCAGCTTCACGTGCACGTGGGGCGTGCGGCCCGGGTAAGGCACCGGCCGGATCGTGCGGAAGCGAAACGCGCCCTGCGCATCGCTGACCGAGGCGCCGAAGCCCTGGAAACCGGCATCGACCCGATCCGACGCCCCGCGCGGATGTCGGTAGCTGCCGTGCACGTCGCACTGCCAGATCTCGATCTCGGCCCGGTCGATCAGCTTGCCGCGCTGATCCACCACCACCCCGCTGATGTCGAGCCACTGCCCCTGCGCGCCCTGCGCCTGGCCGGCCACCCGGGTCAGGTCGGCATCGTCGTCGAGCGGGCGCTCGACCGGGTAGAACGGCCCTTCGGTCATCGCCGGCAGGCGCTGGCGCGACTGGGCCCAGGCAGGCACCGCCAGCGCGGCGGCCAGGCCGGCACCCCCGGCACGGATCACCCAGCGGCGGGTGCAGGACCTGGCGCTGGCATCAGGCACGGCAGGCAAGGCAGGCGGGACGGGTGAAGTGGAAGGCGACACGGCAGGCTCCAGATGCCGAGATCCCCCGGCGATCTCCCTTGGGGCGGACGCGACGGCCTGAAGTTCCGCACGTCCCTCCGTGCACGTTCACCCGCCCGGCCGCCCGGGCGCCCAGACCTTCAACCGCGGCGGCGCTTGACCGCCTTGGACAGGATCTCCAGCACTTCCTTCGAGTCGTCCCAGCCGATGCAGGCATCGGTGATGCTCTTGCCGTACTCGAGCTTGGCCGGGTTGTCCTTGCCGGGCGTGAACTTCTGAGCGCCGGCATGCAGGTGGCTTTCGACCATCACGCCGAACACCTGCTTGGACCCGCCCGCGATCTGGCTGGCGATGTCGCGCGCCACCTCGACCTGACGCTCGTGCTGCTTGCTCGAATTGGCATGCGAGCAGTCGACCATCAGGGTGCCGGGCAGCTTCGCGGCCTCCAGCTCCTTGCAGGCCGCCTGCACATGGGCCGCATCGTAGTTGGGCGCCTTGCCGCCGCGCAGGATCACGTGGCAGTCCTTGTTGCCGCGCGTCTCGACAATGGCCACCTGCCCGTTCTTGTGCACCGACAGGAAGTGGTGCGCCCGGCTGGCTGCCTGGATCGCATCGGTGGCGATCTTGATGTTGCCGTCGGTGCCGTTCTTGAAGCCGATCGGCGCGCTCAGGCCCGAGGCCAGCTCGCGGTGCACCTGGCTTTCGGTGGTGCGGGCACCGATGGCCCCCCAGGAGATCAGGTCGCCGATGTACTGCGGCGAGATCACGTCGAGGAACTCGCTGCCCGCGGGCATGCCCAGGCGGTTGATGTCGATCAGCAGCTGGCGGGCGATGCGCAGGCCTTCGTCGATGCGATAGCTCTCGTCGAGGTAGGGGTCGTTGATCAGGCCCTTCCAGCCCACGGTCGTGCGCGGCTTCTCGAAGTACACCCGCATCACGATCTCCAGCGTGTCGGCGTACTTCTCGCGCAGGGCCAGCAGCTGGCGCGCATAGTCGACGGCAGCCACCGGGTCATGGATGGAACACGGGCCGATGATCACCAGCAGGCGGTCATCCTTGTGGCTCATGATCTTGCGGATGCGCTGACGGGTCCCGGACACCAGGGTCTCGATGGCCGTGCCGCGGATCGGGAAGAAGCGGATCAGGTGCTCTGGCGGCGGCAGCGGCGTCACGTCCTTGATCCTCTCGTCGTCGGTTTCAGAGGTCTTGTCGACGGGCGCATACCAACCCTCGATGGCGCTGGTGGACTTGGCATTCATGGGGCGATTTCTCCTTGCTCGAAAAGTGAGTGATGTGCCGTGGGCCGGTCACCGAAACATCGCCAGTCGAATTGCCACCCAGGGTGGTAGGGGCAAAAAAAAACCGCCGGGATCCCCGGCGGTTTGTCTGGATTCGGTGCGCTGGCTGCAATTACGCGCTGACCTCTCCTCCGCCGGTGCGGTGCGAGAACCAAAAGTAAAAGCCAAAAAAGTAAGCGCGAGCCATGGCGGCTAATGTAGCACGGGCCTGACAGGCGCCGTCAAGCCCTTGCAGCAGCCTGATGACGCAACGCAACATCGATGTCACGCTGCGCACGACGATGACGCTCAGACGATGATGTCCGGCAGGTCCCCGGGTCGCGCTGGCTCGGACGATGCACCTGCACCCGTGGGGCGCAGGCCGCGCGTGATGGCCGACCACCAGCCCGGCCGGCGTCCGGGAGGATCCATCATCGGGTCCGGTTGACGCAGCACCTCGAGTTCGCCCAGCATGCGTGTGGCCACATCGAGGAATTCGCGTTTCAGGTCGTCGTCATCGGCATTGCGTGAGGTGGCGTCGATCCAGGCATCGAGCATCCACTGCACCTCGGTGAAGGTGACGGCATAGTGGCGCAGCGATTCCGGCAGCACGCTGCTGTTGCCCAGCAGCGCGGTGCGTTCGGCCTCCAGCCGCTCACGCATGTCCTGCTGAAGGCGCACCCGCACCGGCGGGCTGGCCGTGCGCACCTGGCGCACGAACTTCATCAGGTCGGAGTTGACACGCTCTGCCCGCTCCAGCACCTCGGGGTCAGGCGGGAGACGCGGTTGAGGGGGCGTGGAATCGGGGCCGGACATGGGTTGCGACCAGGGCCCTGTCGGCCCCGGTGGCACCAGCGTAGCGGGTCTGACGGTGCCCGGCAAGCAAGCCCGGCGCGCATCGCGGCCGGCCGTGAGAAAGCCCCGGAGAATGTGCGGCCGAACGCCCGATACACCCTCAGGCGGTGCCGCCCACCGTGAGGCCGTCGATGCGCAGCGTGGGCTGGCCCACCCCCACCGGCACGCTCTGGCCTTCCTTGCCGCAGGTGCCCACACCGGTGTCGAGTTCCAGGTCGTTGCCGATCATCTTCACGCGGGTCAGTGCGTCGGGCCCGTTGCCGATCAGCGTGGCGCCCTTGACGGGATACTGGATGCGGCCGTTCTCGACCCAGAAGGCCTCGCTGGCCGAAAACACGAACTTGCCGCTGGTGATGTCGACCTGGCCGCCGCCGAAGTTCGTCGCATACAGCCCCTTGCGGATCGACGCGACGATCTCCTCGCGGGTCTTGTCGCCGGCCAGCATGTAGGTGTTGGTCATGCGCGGCATCGGAATGTGCGCGTAGCTCTCGCGCCGGCCGTTGCCGGTGGGCTTGACCTTCATCAGGCGGGCATTGAGGTTGTCCTGGATGTAGCCGCGCAGGATGCCGTCCTCGATCAACACGTTGCGCTGGCTGGCGTTGCCCTCGTCGTCGACGTTGAGCGAGCCGCGCCGGTCGGGCAGCGTGCCATCGTCCAGCACCGTCACCCCCTTGGCGGCCACACGCTGGCCGATGCGCCCGGAAAACGCGCTCGAGCCCTTGCGGTTGAAGTCGCCCTCCAGCCCGTGGCCGATCGCCTCGTGCAGCAGCACGCCCGGCCAGCCCGGCCCCAGCACCACGGTCATCTCGCCGGCCGGTGCCGGGCGGGACTCGAGGTTGGTGAGCGCCGCATTCACTGCATCGTTCACATAACGCTCGAGGATGCCGTCATGGAAGTAGCCCAGGCCGAAACGCCCGCCGCCCCCGCCGGTGCCGACCTCGCGCCGGCCGTTCTGCTCGGCGATCACCGTGACCGACAGCCGCACCAGCGGGCGCACGTCGGCCGCCAGCGTGCCGTCGGCACGCGCCACCATCACGACGTCGTATTCACCCGCCAGGCCGGCCATGACCTGCACGACCCGCGGGTCCTTGGCGCGTGCCATCTTTTCGACACGTTCGAGCAGCGCCACCTTCTGCGTGCTGTCCAGCGTGGCGATCGGGTCCATCGAGGCATACAGGGCCCGGCTGCCCGCGACCTGGCTGGCCGAGCCGACCTTCACGCGACGACTCTGGCCGCTGGCCGCGATGGTGCGCACGGTGCGGGCCGCGTCGAGCAGGGCAGCCTCGGAGATGTCGTCCGAGTAGGCGAACGCCGTCTTCTCGCCCGCCACCGCCCGCACGCCCACCCCCTGGTCGATGCCGAAACTGCCCGACTTCACGATCCCTTCCTCGAGGCTCCAGCCTTCGCTGCGCGTGTACTGGAAATAAAGGTCGGCATCGTCGATCCGGTGTTCACCGATCACACGCAGGGCCTGCGCGAGCTTGGCCTCGTCCAGGCCAAACGGCTCGAGCAGCAGCGACCTGGCCACTGCCAGGCGTTCGAGAGTGGGTTCACGCGAGATCATGGGGGCTCCTGCAAGCGGTTCGGTTCATTGTATGTAGACGGGCCCCGGCCGGCGCCACCGGCGCAATCACCCACCGCCGGGAAGGGGTGCCGCCGCCATCGAACGGGCCAGGCCGGTGAGGTAGTCCAGGCCGTCGATGGCCCGGCTGCCGTACCAGCTCAACGCCTCGCCGTCGACCTGCAGGACCTGCGCCCGCGCACCCTGGGCCGCCAGCAACTGCCCGACCGCCGTCACATCGCGCCCGGTGAAGCGATAGGGCTCGCTGCTGAGCAGCACGGCGTCCAGCTGGCGCAGATCGCTCGCATGCCAGTCGACCAGGGGGTAGCGGGTCGCACCCGTGGCGCCACCGTGCACTTCGGGCCAGGTCTGCCAGTTCACCACGGCCAGCGTGCGCGAGATGTAGGTGTCACGCGCCACGGTCATCCAGGGGTCGCGCCAGATCAGGTACAGCACCCGGCGTGCGGCCATGTCGTGCGCGGCCTCGCCGGCCCTCGCCAGGGCCTGCGCCAGGCGGCGGGCCAGCATGTCGGCCTGCCGGGCCACATCGCCCAGGTGCCCGAAGTGCCGGGCCATCTGTGCATACAGTTCCAGGTTGTCCTGCGGCGCGCAGGGGTGGGTGACGATCACTTCCGGCACGAAGGTCCGCAGCGCATCGACCGTGGGTTTTTCGTTCTCGTCGACGTTGACGATCACATGCGTGGGGGCCAGCACGCGCAGCCGCTCGAGCTTCACGTCCTTGGTGCCACCCACCTTCGGCACGTCTGCCAGCGCCTCGCGCGGGTGGATGCAGAAGCCGGTACGCGCCACCAGCCACGGGCGCAGGCCGAGCGTGACGAGCAGTTCGGTGATCGAAGGCACCAGGCTGGCAATGCGCACCCCGCTGCCCGGCGCACCGGCCGGTGCGCTCACGGCGCCGGCTGCGCCGGCAGCAGGGCGCCGCAGCTGCCGCAGAAGCGATCGTCACGCTGGACCCGGAACGCGCAGGCATGGCAGCGCAGCACGACCGGCGCGGCAGGAGCCGGCTGGCCGGACGGCGGCACCTCCAGCGGCAGGTCGAAGTCCACGCCGGCCGGCGGTGCCTCGGGCACGGGTGTACGCATCATCGTCACCGTGGTGGCCAGGCTGGACGGCACCGGCGCGGCCGTCGACAGGATGCCTGGCTCGGGGCGCAGCGTCGCAGGAATGGTGGTGAGGTCCGCAGGTTCGGTGACCATCTGGGCCACCCCGGCCAGCTCGACACGGTCGCGGTACACCACACAGGCGCCACGCAGCAGCACCAGCAAGGGCACCGCCGAGGCGGCGGCCCAGGCCAGTGCCCCGCCCACGAATCCGGCCGAGGCATAGCCGGTGGCCAGCATCGCCTGCGGCGAGGCCGCCGGCAAGGACGCACTGGCCACCAGGGCCGGCACGCCCAGCAAGGTCCAGCTCAGGCTGGCCACCACGCCCGCCCCCAGGAACACCAGCAGGAACGACAGCCCGCCCGCGAGCAAGGCCACGCAGCCCACCCCCGCCATCGGCACAAGCACCTGCACCGGACGAACGCGGACATGACGCCACAGCCGGGCCACGCTCTGGGCCGCATCGCCGCCCTCCCAGGAGGCCGGCCCGGTCAGCGGCAGCACCAGCAGCGGCAGCGCCATCAGCGCCGCACCGGCCACGAGCACGGCCACCGGCAGGACCACGGCAAACAGTGCCGGGCCGACCACCGGCAATCGGCACATCACCAGCACCAACCCCATGGCCACGAGCCCTGCCGCGTACACGGCAGCCACCAGCAGCAGCACGCCCAGCCAGCGGTGTCCGCCGGTCAGCGCCGCCCGCAATGCCGCGCCCACGGAGCGCGCGGGGCGGTGGCGGGTCTCGTCCATCATCAGGATTCCCGCGGCGTGCACACCGTAGTACACCGCGGCCAGCGCCAGCAGCACCAGCACGATCGCGGCAAAGGTGGGCAGCAGCGTGGCACTGGCCACCAGACAGGCGGCCAGGCACATCGTTGCGGCCAGCAGCGCCAGGGCCGGCAGGTTGCGCAGCGCATCCAGGCTGCGCAGCAGCGCCGTCGTGTCGCCGAGCAGCGGCGCGGAGCCCGACCCGCCGTTCATCGTCGGCGCACTCCACCGCCCGACTCAAGCCGTCCTGGTGTCATCGCACCCCCGTCTGCTCCTGGCGCCGACGCTCCTTCTCGAGGAAGTCGACGCACTTGGGATGGCTGGCATTGCCCGGCTTGGTGCACTCGCTCTTCAGGCAGACCAGCAGCGACAGGAAGCTCTTGCCAGCGCAGACGTCCTGGGGCACTGGCGGCGGCGCAGGCGCCACCGGCCGCGCCGGCTCGGGTGCAGGCTGTGCCGCCGGGCGCGTCGTGGGCTCGGGCCGCGGCGGCGTGGCCGGGCGGGCCGCGGCGGCTTCACGGGCCCGCTGCTCAGCCTCTGCACGAGCCTTGGCCCGCGCTTCGGCGCGCTGTCGGGCCCGCTCCTCGGCCAGCGCCTTGGCGCGCGCAGCCTCGTCCTCGCGTGCCTGGTCGGCCGCAGGCGGAAGCGGGGCCACGATCACGGCCTCGCTGGCAGCCACGGGCGCTTCGACCACGGGCGGGGCGGGCACCGCTTCCGGCGCCGACGCCACCGGCTCGGGCGGTGGCGGGGGTGGCGCGGGAGCCACCTGCACGGCCGGCTCGGCCGGGGTCTGCACCGGTGTCAGCGCGGGCTGAGGCGAACGCAGCATGTACCAGAGCAGCACGCCGGCCAGCACACCGATGATCGCCAGCGCGCCCAGCACCATCGGCAGCTTGCTGCCCGACTCGGCCGCGGCCGCGGCAGGCGGCAGGCCCCCTCCCGGCGCCGCCGGACGCGATGCCGACGGCGGCGGGGCGGGCGGCGGGGGTGGCGGGGGCAGAGGTGCCGACGGTGTCACCGGCGGCAGCACCGACAGGGGATCGACCGAAGGCGGTGGCGCAGCCGCCCGAACACCGGCTCCGGGCGAGGGCCCGGTCGGCGCGAACACGGTGGCGTCATCCAGCGGCCTCGCGGGCGGCGCACCCGAACCACCCAGGCCAAGCAGGTCGTCGATCGAACTGGAGGGCGTCAGTGCCGCCGCCAGCATTGGTGCCGAGCAGGCGCGGCAGTTCATCGCCGCAGCGTCATTCGGTGTGCCGCACGCCGGGCAGGGCTTCATCGGCACGGCCGGCGGGGGCTCGGGGGCCACGGGCGCAGCCGCAGCTGCGCCGGCACCCGCCAGCGATGCACCGCACCCGCGGCAGAACTTGGCGGTGTCGCGGTTGTCGGTGCCGCACTTAGGGCATGTCAGACTCATCAGTTCCTCCTCCAGGGGGCACCCGTTGCGTGAGCATGCCGCACCCGGTGCGGGTGCGGCCGGCAAGACGTGACAGCACGTTGCCGCACCCCACGCCCGAGCCGCTCGGCGCCTTCGGCAGGGCGCTGCAGGACGGGCCGCAGGGCGCGTCCGATGATACCGAGGCCGACATCATTCACCAACCGGCGTGAAAGTGGGGAGTCACTGCGCACGCCGTCCATCGCCCGGTGGAGCTGATACAACACTTTTTCACATTTCCTGCGCACTTTCCTTGACGGCTCCACCATAATGGCCATTCTGTGTCTGGATGCGGCGCCTAGGCGTGAGTGGTTCTCGATGGGTAGAAGCTCCAACTGTTTACTGTGTGACTGAAAGGAGCTCTCTCATGGGCAACAAGCTGTACGTGGGTAACCTCCCCTACACCGTGCGCGACGAAGATCTGAACCAGGCCTTTTCCCAGTTCGGCAACGTCTCTTCCGCCAAGGTCATGATGGACCGCGAAACCGGCCGCTCCAAGGGCTTCGGTTTTGTCGAAATGGGTTCGGACGCCGAAGCCCAGTCCGCCATCAATGGCATGAACGGCCAGGCTCTCGCCGGCCGCGCGCTCGTCGTGAACGAGGCTCGCCCCCGCGAAGAGCGTCCGGGCGGCTTCGGCGGCCCGCGCGGTGGTGGCGGTGGTGGTTTTGGCGGCGGTGGCGGCGGTGGCCGTCGTGAAGGTGGCTTCGGTGGCGGCGGCGGCGGTGGTCGCGGCGGCTACGGCGGCGGTGGTGGTGGCGGCGGCCGTGGTGGTTACGGCGGCGGCGGCGGTGGCCGTGGCGGCTACTGATCAGCGTCACTGACCCCTGCTCTGATCCCTTCTCTCGCGCAGGCCCAGGCGGCCTGTGCACGACAAAGCGGCAAAGGCTCCGGCCCTGCCGCTTTTTTCATGGGTCACCGATTCTTGTTGTCCGACACGCAGGACGCCCGGGTACCGACGCGGGCGGCCGGCGCGCACAGACAGCAGAACGAAGGACACGCCCGGTCCCTGACAAGACCGGTCATTGCGCAGCGGCACAAGCTCCCTCTCACGCTGGCGGGAGAGGGAGAGCTTTGGCGTGGCGCCGCTGCGTTGGGTGGCGCTGCTGTTTCGCCCCTGTCGGGGCGAGCCGGGAGTTCGCCCCGGCGGGCGA
>CBFGPV010000006.1:0-65651 GCA_965650765.1 uncultured Burkholderiales bacterium | reverse complement strand
GCCCATGTGTTCGTGGGCCTGAGCACGACCAGCCGGGGCGAGTCGGCCCGGATCGCCGCCAACTTCAAGAAGCATGGCTTCGATGCGCTCGACCTCACCCACGACGAACTGGCCAAGCAGCACATCCGCCACCTGGTGGGCGGCCACTCCGAGCTGGCGCGCGATGAACGCCTGTACCGCTTCATCTTCCCGGAGCGGCCGGGCGCGCTGATGCGCTTCCTGTCGAGCATGCACCCGGGCTGGAACATCAGTCTGTTCCACTACCGCAACCAGGGCGCCGACTATGGCCGCATCCTGGTCGGCATCCAGGTGCCCAAGGGCGACAAGAAGGCGTTCAAGGAATTCCTCGACACCCTGGCCTATCCCTATGTCGAGGAAACCGACAACCCGGTCTACAAGCTGTTCCTGCGCTCGGCCTGATCTGGGCCGGACGGCGGCACGTCCCCCATCATGGGGACCGGCGGCGATTGCGCATCGGCCCGGCGGCTGAAACAATCCTGAATCCGGGGTGGGGGCATTCGCCTGCCCTGCCCCTCACTCGCACCGGCCACCATGTCGCACAACCGCTCGCTGATCGCCCCCACGGCGCACCCGCCGCTGGAACAGGCCCTGCGCCAGAAGCTGGCGCGGCGCAGCGCCGCGGCCGGTAGCCTGGGTGACCTGGAACCCCTGGCCGTGCGCCTCGGGCTGATGCAGAACACGCTCAAGCCTCGTCTGCACAACCCTCAACTGGTGGTGTTTGCCGCCGACCACGGCCTGGCGGTCGACGGTATTGCGCAGCGCAGCGGTGCATCCAGCGCCGATCAGGTGCACGCCATCGTCACCGCGCGCACGCCGCTGGCCGTGTTCGCCCGCATCCATGGCGTGGGCCTGACGGTCGTTGACAGCGGCCTGTCCGAGTCGATGGCGCGGCACCCGCTGCTGCTGTCGCGCAAGATCGCTCACGGCACCCGCAATGCACGGGTCGGTTCAGCCATGACGGTCGACCAGGCCCAGGCGGCCATCCGCGCCGGCATGGAGATCGCGGATGCGCTGCCCGGCAATGTGCTGGCCTGCGCCAGCGTGGGGGTGGGGACCGAGGAAAGTGCCGCCCTGGTGCTGTCCCGCGTGACCGGCCTGTCGATCCAGGACCTCGCCCTGGACCCGGCGATGCCGGCCGAGCGCCGCGACCACCTGATGACGGTGCTGGGTGCCACGCTGGAGCGCCATCGCCAGCATGGCGATCCGGTCGAGAGCCTGGCCGCCGTGGGCGGATTCGAACTCGCGATGATGGTGGGCGCCATGCTGGTGGCGGCCGGCAAGCGCCGCTTGATCATCGTCGATGGCCTGGGCGCCTGTGCTGCCCTGTCGGTCGCCGCGAAGATCGCCGCCACGGTGGGCGACTACGCTGTTTTTGCCCGCAGCCACAGCCGCCAGGGCCTGAGCGTGGCGCTGGAACACTTCAGGGGCGGGCCGCTGCTGGAACTGGGCCTGGAGAGTGTCGATGGCACCGGCGCGGCACTGGCCTGGCCGCTGGTGCACAGCGCCGCCGCCTTGCTGACCGAAGTGGCCGAGGGCGAAGAGCCCGGCCCGTCGCGCCCGGGCGAACTCTGAGCGCCGGGGCCGACTCAACGCATGTAGTCCAGTTCCAGCCGCTGTTGCAACCGCCGGGCCACCCGGAAGGTTTCCTTCAGGATGCGCCGGTCGATGTCGTTGAGCGACTTCACATCGATCAGGTTGGGCCGTTCGGCCACCACGTCGGACGCCATCTGCACGCGCAGGCGCAGCATCTGCAGGAACTCGAAGCCCTCCACCCAGGCCTCGCTCTCGTTGCGTTCCACACCCATCGCGCGGGCCACGCTTTCAAAACGCAGGCGGGTCGACAAGGCCTCGACCCCATGGGCCAGTGCATAGATGCGGGCGGTCTCGACAAACACTGCCGCGCCCTGAAGCTTCAGGTCGACGACCTGACGGTCGCCATCGGGCGTGGTCTCGATGCCACCCAGCCAGTTCAGCGGCGGGCGGTGCTGCAGCGCCACCTCGGCCATCTGCCGCAGGAAACGCGGCACGGCGCGCGCCCGGCGCGTCACCAGCTCGCGCATCGGCCGCACCAGATCGGCCTGGCCTGCCAATGCACGGAAGTCGAAGAAGATGCTGGCATGCAGCAGGTCCTGCGGCCCGCCATGCTCGATCCAGTCGTCGAAGCGCTCGCACCATTCGCGGCTGGTGAGGCACCAGGACGGGTTCATCGCCATCACTTCGCCGCGACACAGCGGAAAACCGCACGCGGCCAGCCCCTCATTGACCTCGCGGGCAAAGGCCAGCCAGGCCGGACGGTCCAGCTCGGGCTGGTCGCTGTCGAAGACCAGGCCGTTGTCCTGGTCGGTGGCGATGGTCTGCTCGCTGCGGCCCTCCGAGCCGAGCGCGATCCAGCAGGCACGGCGCAGGTCACGACCGTGGGCCTGCGCCACCAGTTCCACCAGGCGCATCGTCAGCACGTCGTTGAGGTGGCTCACCAGTTCGGTCAACTGGCGCGCATGCACGCCCTGGCCGAGCAGGTTGTGCGCCAGGCGGCGGATGTCCTGCGCGACCACCTGCAGCGTGGCCTTGTCCTGGGCGGCGCGAATGGCCGTGCTGACCTGCTTGAGCGACAGGCGCTGCATCACGAACAGGTCACGCTCGCTGACCAGACTCACCACACGGCCACCGTCGGTGACCGGCACATGGCGGATGCCGTGGCGTGACATGAGCAGGGCCGCGTCCTGTGCCGTGTCATGGAGCGTCAGTGTATGCACCGGGCGGGTCATCACCGCCTCGACCGGGGTGGACAGGGGCACCTGGGGCAGGGTGACACGCCCCAGGATGTCGTGCCGGGTCAGGATGCCCTGCAGCGCCCCGTGCGCATCGGCCACGAGCATCGAGCCGATGCGCTGCTGATGCATGCGGGCCAGCGCCTGGGACAGGGGCGTGTCGGGCGTGCAGGTGACGGGCAGCTTGCGCGCCACGCTGGACAACGGCGCCTCGAGCGATTGTTCGGCCAGGGTCTGCGACGAATACGCCGCCTGCACCGCACGGCGTGACAACTCGAGAAAGCGCAGCACCCGGCGGTTCAGGAAGTCGGCAAACACCGGGCTGCGCTCGGCCACGGCCAGCACCCGCGGCGCGTCGATCAGGACCACCAGGGTGTCCTCGGTGGCCTGATAGACCGCGGTGACCGCCCGTTGCCCAAGCAGGGCCCCCACCGGAAAGATGTCGCCGGCCTCGTACTGGAAACCGGCCGCCGCCATGTCGGCCATGCCGCGCCGCCCCGTCACCGCGCCCCGGCACAGGTAGCGCAGATGCCGCACCACACCGGCGGCGGGATCGAGCAGGGTTTCGCCCGCACCGTGACGGACCTGTCGGCTGCCCTCGATCAGGCGGTCGACATCGGCCGGCTCCATGTGCGAGAACGGCGGATGCCGCAGCATCTCGGCCCTGAGGTCTGACGCCGGGATCGATCGCGTGGGCATGGCGGCTCGATCTGTCCGGGTGTCAGTGCCGCCTGATGCCGCCGGTCACTGCCGGTGGGCCCCCAGGACCGTGCCGTTGGGCATCACCACACCCGGCACCCGCATGCTCACGGGGACGGCGGGCGGCACCGCAGTGGACTGCTGCACGGGCGGCGGTGGCGGGGGAGGTGGCGACGGCACGGGCGGCGCAGGCGGTGGCGCCGCGGCGGGCGCCGCCGTGGAGGGCCCGCCCACCGGCGGCAGCGAACCGGTCTGCGGCGGGGGCAGCAAGGGCAGTTCAAGCGTGACGGCGGGGGCAGCCCCCGAGGGCCCCAGTTCGGCGGTGCGCTGCGACAGCGACTGCAGGACCAGTTCGCCGTCGACGGTGCCGCCCAGTGCGACCGGCTTGGCATTCTTGCCGTCGACCGAGATGAGCGCCACGCCGGAGCCACCCGACGCGCTGGCCGGTGCCATCACGCCGATCAGGCGGAAGCGCCCGGCCAGGGCGGGTTCGGGCGCCGCGGCCGTGGCGACCGGGTTGCTGCTGCCGCCGAGCATGCGCACGACCGCCGCACTGTTGGCCACCTCGGCGGCCACCGGCAGGGCATGGGCCGGCAGGCCGCCCGGCTGCACGCCCACACGCAGCGCCCAGAAGACGGCGCTGCCGGCAGCCAGGGCCCAGACACAAAAGGCAATGAGTCGCACGACCATGGGGCGATTATGATTCAAGGGCGATGCCGGGCGTAGCCTGCGTTGCCGGCTTCCCTCAAACGAGCCGGCCCCGCGGGCCCCGCACGGCCCGTGACGTGTCCGACCCGCATCCGTCCCGTACCCGTTTCGCACCCACCTGCCTGCCATGCTGCCATCACTGCAACGACACCTGCCTTCGACCGCCCGGCGCCTCGCGCGAGGCTTCACGCTGATCGAACTGATGGTGGTGCTGGTCATCATCGGCATCCTGGCCGCGCTGATCGTGCCCAACGTGCTCGATCGTGCCGACGACGCCCGGGTGACCGCCGCACGCACCGATGTGAACAACCTGATGCAGGCGCTCAAGCTCTACAAGCTCGACAACCAGCGCTTCCCGACGGCCGAGCAGGGCCTGCAGGCCCTGGTGGCCAAACCCACCGCCGCGCCAGCCCCTCCGAACTGGAAGCCCTACCTCGACAAGCTGCCCAACGACCCCTGGGGCCGCCCTTATCAATATGTGAACCCCGGGGTCAAGGGTGAAGTCGATGTCTTCAGCTATGGCGGTGACGGCCAGACCGGTGGCGACGGCAACAATGCCGACGTGGGCTCCTGGCAATGACGCGCTGACCCGGCAGCGCGCGCCGCGGCGCGCCGCGGCGCGTGGTTTCACGCTGCTGGAGCTGATGATCGTGATGAGCCTGCTGGCCGTGGTGGTGGCCACCGTGACGCTGTCGATCCGCGATCCGTCCGCCACCCAGCTTGAACGCGAGGCCGAGCGGCTCTCGGCCCTGCTCGAGGCCGGGCGGGCCGAGTCGCGCACCTCCGGCGTGGTCGTGCGGTGGCAACCGGTGCGCAACCCCGAGGAGGGCGGTGACCAGTTCCGCTTTGTGGGCCTGCCCGATGCCGTGGCGCTGCCCACACGCTGGCTGAACGAGGGCGTTCGCGCAGACATCATCGGATCGCCGCTGATCACGCTCGGGCCCGAGCCGATCATCGGCGCACAGCGCATCACCCTGTCGCTCGACGATCGCCGGGTGAGCCTGGCCACCGACGGCCTGCAACCGTTTGCCATCGTGCCCGAGGCCCCCCGTGCGCCCTGATCGTGGCTTCACGCTGATCGAAGTGCTGGTGGCGCTGGCCGTGGTGGCGCTGGCGCTGTCGGCCGGGATCAAGGCGGCCGGTGCGCTCACCCGCAATGCGGAGCGACTGGGCGACACCATGGCCGCGCAATGGTGCGCCGAGAACCACCTGGCCGGCATCGCACTGGCGCGGCAGTTCCCGCCGGTGGGCGACAACAGCTTCAGTTGTGCCCAGGGGGGGCGCCAGTACGAGGGGCTGCTGGTGGTGCGCCCCACCCCCAATCCGAATTTCCGCCGGGTGGACGCCAACATGTTCAACGAGGCCGGCGAGCCGCTGATGACGCTGTCCACCGTGGTGCCGAGGTACTGATGACGCGGCCGCTGCATGCACTCACCCGACCACCGCGTCCACGGAGCGGCCGGGCCGTTGGTTTCACGCTGATCGAGGTGCTGGTGACCATCGCCATCCTGGCCGTCGTGGCCGGCATGGCCTGGCGCGGCATCGACGGCATCGTGCGATCCAAGGAGGTGGCCGAGTCGCGCCTGGACGCGCTGTTGCGTGTCAACAGCGTGCTGGCGCAATGGGAGGCCGACCTCGCCGCGCTGCACGACACCAAGGTGGTACCGGCCCTGCATTTCGACGGCGCCTCGCTGCGCCTGACCCGGCGCACCGACGCCGGCGTGCAGATGGTGGTCTGGACGCTGCGCGGCACCGTGTGGCACCGCTGGGCCAGCCCGGCGGTGGCCACCCGGGCCGCCGACCTGCAGGAAATCTGGCTGAACTCCCAGCAACTGCTCGGCAATGAACGGGGCGACCTGGCCGCCCTGCCCGGCACCGAGCAATGGCAGGTGTATTTCTGGCGCAACAATGCCTGGACCAACCCGCAGTCCACCGGTGACACCGACCCCAATGCCATTGCCGCGCAACGCCAGCAACTGCCGCAGGGGGTGCGCCTGACGCTGGTGGTGGCGCCGGGCAGCGGGCTCTCCGGCACCTACACACGCGACACCGTGCTGCGCGTGAGGGGAGACTGACGATGAGGCCCGCACGACAGACCCTGAGGCCTCAGCGCGGCGCGGCGCTGCTCACCGCCATGATCATCGTGACGCTGGTGGCCACGCTGGCCTCGGGCATGCTGTGGCGCCAGTGGCGTTCGGTCGAGATCGAGGCCGCCGAGCGCAGTCGCGCCCAGAGCACCTGGATCCTGATGGGCGCGCTCGACTGGGCGCGGCTGATCCTGCGCGAAGACCGTCGTGTCGGCGGCCCGGATCACCTGGCCGAGCCCTGGGCCACGCCACTGGCCGAAGCCCGTCTGTCGACCTTTCTCGCCGCCGACAAGGACAACACCGACGACGGACCCGAAGCCTTTCTGTCCGGCCGCATCAGTGACGCCCAGGCGCGCTTCAACCTGACCAACCTGACCCAGCCCGGCCAGGCCGCCGGCCCGGCGCAGGCCGCGCTCAAGCGTCTGTGCGAGAACCTCAACATCGACGCCAGCGTCTCGACCCAGCTGGCCGAAGCCCTGCAGCGCCTGGAACGCAGCGCGGCCGCAAGCGCGCCCACCAGCGTCGAGGACCTGGCCATCATGCCGCCCACCGTGGGGCAGCTCACCTGGCTGGGGGTGGACGAGAAGTCGGCGGCGGTGCTGGCGCCCTACCTCACGATCCTGCCCCGGGCCACGCCGGTGAACATCAATACCGCCTCGCGCGAGGTGCTGGCCGCCGTGCTGCAGATCGACCTGGGCAGCGCCGACCGCATCATCCAGGCCCGCCAGCGCACGCCGTTTCGTACTGTCAACGATCTGGCCGCCCACCTGCCCGGCGGCACCATCCCGCCCAGCAACCTGCTGGAGATCGGCTCGGACTTTTTCGAAGTGCAGGGCCGCCTGCGCCTGGACCACCGCATCATCGAGGAACGCTCGCTCGTCGAACGCCGCGGCCTGCAGATCGTGGCGCTGCAGCGAGAGCGCGTCAGCCTGACCCTGCCCGGCAACACCCCCTGATGCGATGCTTCAAGCTCACTGAACAGATGAAGTTCCGCGCATAATGCGTTGATTCTTATCACTCCTTGTCGAATCCGGTGTCACATCATCGTCATCTGGCTTTGGCAATGACCCCAACGACCGACCTGCCACCCTCCGCATGAGCCCCGTTGTTTCACGTCCAAAGGCTCGGGCCGCCTCCGCAGGTCGGGCCGAGTGCGGCCCGGCGTTCGACTCTGATCGGTCGATGTACTCGTCAGCCGAGGGGCTCATCCGGGTCGCCGCGCCGGGCCGCCCCAAGCAAGGCCCGATTCCCTTGGGGGATCGGTCGATGTACTCATCGACCGAGGGGCTCAAGTGACTGTACTGGTCGTTCTCCTTGCCCCGCGGCCGCATCTGGGGCCGCGTGCCGGGCATGGCGGCGCCGAGGCCAACCTGCGGGCGCCGGCAGAGTTCGACTACGTGCTGTCGAAGGACGGCACCGTGGTGGCCGCTCAGGGGCGGGCGGCGCCGGCGCTGATGCCGCGGGCGGACTCGATCATCGCGGTGGCCGATGGGGCTGACCTGGCCTGGCACCGTCCGGCCCTGCCGAAGGCGCCGGCGGCCAAGCTGAAGGCGGCGCTGGCCGGCCTGCTGGAAGAGGCGCTGCTGGAAGACCCGGCCGATGTGCACCTGGCCGTCGGGCCGGACGCTGCCGCCGGGCAGCCGACGTGGGTGGCGGCGATGCACCGCCCCTGGCTGCAACTGCAGCTGGCCGCGCTGGAATCAGCCGGCCTGAGCATCGAGCGGGTGGTGCCGCAGTACGAACCCAGCGATCCGCCACGCGGCCATTTCGAGCACGACCCGGAAGCCGAGGGTGAGCGCGACATGCGCGTTGTCCTCAGCCGCCCGGACGGGGTGCTGGTGCTGCGTCCGCAGGGCACGTTGGCGCGCCAGTGGGTGGCCCCTTTCCAGACCGAACTGCCGGACGTCGACTGGAGTGCCGAGCCGGCTGCCGTGGCGATGGCCGAGCAGGTGCTGGGCCACCGGGTGAACGTGCTGCCGCGGGCCGAGGCGCTGCTGATCGCCAGCCAGTCGGCCTGGAACCTGCGGCAGTTCGAATTCGCCAGCCGCACCCGCGGCGTGCGTGCCGTGCGCCATCTGTGGCGCGAATTCGGCAGCCCGGCGTGGCGGCCGGTGCGTTTTGGCCTGGTGTTCCTCGTCATCGCCCACCTCGTGGGGCTGAACGCCTGGGCCTGGCAGCAGCGCCGCACACTGAACGAGATGCAGCGCGCCCAGGTGCAGCTGCTGCAGTCGACCTTCCCGCAGGTGCGGGCCGTGCTCGACGCCCCGGTGCAGATGCAGCGCGAGACCGAACAACTGCGCACCCGCGCAGGCAAACCCGGGGACACCGACCTTGAGCCCATGCTGCAGGCGGTGGCCAGCGCCTGGCCCGAGACCCGGCCGGTCGAGGGACTGCGTTTCGAACCCGGCCTGCTGATGGTGTCGGTCTCGTCCTGGACCGACGACGACGTCAACCGCCTGCGCGACACCCTGGAGCCGGCCGGCTGGCGCGTGACCCAGGAAGGCACGCAGCTCACCGTGACCCGGGCCCGGCCGGGAGCGCCCTCATGAACGGCACCGCACCGATGAATCTGCAGGCCCTGCGCACACAGGCCCTGAACCGCTGGCGCAGTCTCGATGGCCGCGAGCGGCGGCTGGTGCTTGCCGCCGGCGTGCTGATCGTGCTGGCGCTCGTCTGGTGGGTCGGCATGGCGCCCGCGCTGCGCACGCTGCGCGACACCCCGCCGCGCCTGGCCGAAATCGAGGCCCAGCTGCAGCAGATGCAGCGCTGGGCGGCCGAATCCCAGGCGCTGCAGGCCGCCCCAGGCGTGACGCCGGCCCAGGCCGGGCGGGCACTGCAGGCCGGGGTCGAGCGCCTGGGTTCTGGCGCCCGCGTGAACGTGCTCGGCGACCGGGCCACGGTGACGCTGCAAGGCATCAAGGGGGATGCGTTGTGGGCCTGGTTGAGCGAAATGCGCTCGGCCGCCCGCGCCCGCCCGGTCGAAGCCCAGCTGACCCTGGGCGCAGGCGCCTACAGCGGCACGGTCGTGCTGCAACTGCCCGGGGGTGCACCATGAAGTGGCTCCCGGTGCGACGGACCGAGTCGTGGCGAACCGCCCGCCCGGGCGCGGCGGCCAGCCGCCATGCGCCGTCCCAGTTCAGTCCATCGCAGTTCGGTGGCTCGCGTTTTGGTGCGTCGCGCTTCGAGGGCTCGCGTTCGGTGGTGATCCGCCAACGTCAGGCCTCGGCGCGGCGCTGGGCGGTGGGTGGGGCCGTGTTCGGCGCCCTGGTCGCCACCGTGCTGTATGCCCCGGCGAGCTGGCTGGCCGCACTGGTGGCCCGCGCCAGTGGCGAGCGGGTGATCCTGGCGCAGGCCCAGGGCACCGTCTGGAGCGGCCAGGCGGTGATCGTGCTGACCGGCGGCCCCGGCAGCCGTGACGCTGCCGCCCTGCCGGGCAAGCTGTCCTGGTCGATCCGGCCCAACTTCAGCGGCGCGCGCGTGAACCTGCAGCAGGACTGCTGCCTCAACGGCTCGGTCGGCATGCAGGTGCAGCCCGGCCTGGGCCGTCTGCGCGTGACGCTGCTGCCGCAGCCGGGCTGGCTTGCCCAGTGGCCCAGCAGCCTGCTCGGCGGCCTGGGCACCCCCTGGAACACCCTGCAGCTCGGCGGCTCGGTGCGGCTGAGCTCTCCCGGGCTGGTGCTCGAGCAGGCCGCCGGGCGCTGGCAGATGCAGGGCAGCGCCAACATCGACATCCTCAATGCCTCGTCGCCGCTGGCCACGCTGGAGCAGCTCGGCAGCTACCAGCTGCGGCTGTTCAGCAACGATGACGGCCAGGTCCAGACCGTGCTGTCCACCCGCGAAGGCGCCCTGCAGCTCAGCGGCGATGGCCTTTGGGGGGCAGGTGGCGTACGCTTCCGGGGCGAGGCCCGCGCGAGCGAGGGCAACGAGGCGGCCTTGAACAACCTGCTGAACATCATCGGGCGACGCGACGGCGCGCGCTCGATCATCTCGATCGGATGAGCATGAAGAAACTGCGCGACCGACAGCCGGTCCGGGCCCTGCGCTCGGGCCTGGTGACGGCCCTCGGAGCCCTCCTCCTGGCCACCAGTGCACCCGCGCCGGTGTGGTCGCAGGGCGACGCCGCCAACCAGGTGACCCTGAACTTCGTCAACGCGGAGATCGACGGTGTGGCGCGGGCCATGGGCGTGATCCTGAAACGGCAGTTCGTGATCGACCCGCGGGTGAAGGGCACGATGACGCTGTACAGCGAGCAGCCGATCAGCCGCTCGGACGCCTACCTGAGCTTCCTCGCGTCCTTGCGCGGGCTGGGGTTTGCGGTGGTGCAGGTCGAGGGCCTCTACAAGATCGTGCCCGAGGCCGATGCCAAGCTGCAGACCGGCACCGTCTCGGCCGAAACCACCACCACCCGTGGCGACACCATCCTCACCCAGATCTTCCGGGTGCAGCACGAGAACGCGAACAACCTGGTCACGATCCTGCGCCCGCTGATCAGCCCGAACAACACGATCAACGTCAACCCGGGCAACAACTCGCTGGTGATCACCGACTACGCCGACAACCTGCGACGCCTGTCGCGCATCATCGCGGCGCTGGACATTCCCAACGCCACCGACGTCGAGGTCA
Source organism: uncultured Burkholderiales bacterium (assembly GCA_965650765.1). Classification (GTDB taxonomy): domain Bacteria; phylum Pseudomonadota; class Gammaproteobacteria; order Burkholderiales; family Burkholderiaceae_C; genus Caldimonas. Next base: position 54,745 of record CBFGPV010000006.1, on the reverse strand, counting down.
TCCCGGTGCGTCATGCCGTGGCCGCCGACCTGGCGGTGATGATCCAGCGCCTGACCGACCAGCAGCCCGCGGTGGCCGCCGTGCCCGGTGCCGCACCGGCCGCTGCCGCAGGCAGTGGCTCGGTGATGGCCGACGCGCGGACCAACAGCCTGCTGGTGCGAGCGGCCAACCCGACCCGCCTGGCGATGGTGAAGTCGCTGGTGGCCAAGCTCGATGTGCCTGGCGCCGGCGGTGTGGCCGGCACCAACATCCACGTCGTCTACCTCAAGAATGCTGACGCCACCCGGCTGGCCCAGGTGCTGCGTGCGGCCTTCAGCAGTGATGGCCGGTCTGGCGGCGGTGCGTCGGCCGGCGGCTCCAGCAGCCCCGGCGGGCTGGGCGCAGGCGCAGCCACCACGGCCGGCGTGATGGGCACCAATGGTGCGGCAAGCAATGGCAGCTCGCCGCAGGCCACCGCGCCGGTCAGTGGTGCCGCGCAGCCGTCCACCGGTGGCTTCATCCAGGCCGATCCGGCGACCAATTCGCTGATCATCACGGCACCCGAGCCGCTGTACCGGCAACTGCGCGCCGTGATCGATCAGCTCGACTCCCGGCGTGCCCAGGTGTATGTCGAGACGATGATCGTCGAGGTCAATGCCAACAAGGCGGCCGACGTGGGCTTCCAGTGGCAGGGCCTGATCGGCAAGGACGGCGACAAGACCGGCCTGATCGGCGGCACCAACTTTGGCAGCGGTGCCAACAACATCATCAACCTGTCGCTGGCTGCCGCCGGCGGCACGACCAGCATCACCGCGCCCTCGGCCGGCCTGAACATCGGCCTGGTGCGCAACTTTGCCGGTGTGTACACCCTGGGGGCGCTGGCGCGCTTCCTCGAGACCAATGCCGACGGCAACATCCTGTCGACGCCCAACCTCGTCACGCTCGACAACGAAGAGGCCAAGATCACCATCGGCCAGAACGTGCCCTTCGTGACCGGCCAGTTCACCAACACCAGTTCGGGCTCGGGCAGCGTGAACCCGTTCCAGACCATCGAGCGCAAGGACGTGGGCATCACGCTGCGGGTCAAGCCGCAGATCGGCGAGAACGGCACCGTGCGCCTGGCGATCTACCAGGAGGTATCGAGTGTGGTGAACCAGAACGTGTCGCAGGGCGTGGCCGACGCGACCGCGGGCCTGGTGACCAACAAGCGCTCGATCGAGTCCAGTGTGGTGGTCGACGACGGCCAGATCATCGTGCTCGGCGGCCTGATGCAGGACCAGTTCCAGAACAACCGCGACAAGGTGCCGCTGCTCGGCGACGCGCCGGTGGTCGGCGGCCTGTTCCGCAGCGAGAACCGCACCCGGGTGAAGACCAACCTGATGGTCTTCCTGCGGCCGGTGGTGATGCGCGACCAGGAGGCCTCGAACAAGGTGTCGCTCGACCGCTACGACATGATCCGCGCCCAGCAGAAGGACAATCAGCCCCAGCCGCGCACACTGCTGCCGATCAACGAGGCGCCGGTGCTGCCGCCGATGCGCGCACCCCAGGCCACCGACAGCGCCACGCCGCCCGCCACGCTGCCGGCGTCGACGGCCTCGCCCAACTGATCCCGACGAGACCCGCACCCCATGGGAGCCCGCCACCCCCTGCCCTACGCCTTTGCCAAGGCGCATACCCTGCTGCTCGAGGACGACGGCGAACGACTCACGCTGTGGGCTGACGAGGGGGTGTCGCCCCAGGCGGTGTCCGAGGTGCTGCGCCAGTTCGAGGTCGACGCCTTCGAACGCGAGTCCTCCCACACGCTGGCCCAGCGCATTGCGGTGGCCTATGCGGGCGGCGAGTCCAGCGCCGCGGCCGTGGTCGGTGAGGTCGAAAGTGCGGTGGACCTCTCGCGCATGATGCAGGACCTGCCGGCCGTCGAGGACCTGCTCGAGGCCGCCAACGATGCGCCCATCATCCGCATGCTCAATGCGCTGCTGACCCAGGCCGCGAAGGACGGTGCCTCGGACATCCACATCGAGCCCTATGAGCGCAGCTCGTCGGTGCGCTTCCGGGTGGACGGCACCTTGCGCGAGGTGGTGCAGCCCAACAAGGCACTGCATGCCGCGCTGATCTCGCGCCTGAAGATCATGGCCGAGCTCGACATCGCCGAAAAGCGCCTGCCGCAGGATGGCCGCATCTCGCTGCGCATCGGCGGACGCGGGGTGGACGTGCGGGTGTCGACCCTGCCGTCGGCCCACGGCGAGCGCGCCGTGCTGCGCCTGCTGGACAAGGGCGACACACGCTTCACGCTGGAAAGCCTGGGCATGTCGGGCGCCACGCTGGAGCGTTTCAATCGCCTGGTGCAGCAGCCGCACGGCATCGTGCTGGTCACCGGGCCCACCGGCTCGGGCAAGACGACCACGCTGTATGCGGCACTGGGCCGCCTGGACACGGCCACGACCAATGTGCTGACGGTCGAAGACCCGGTCGAGTACGAACTGGCCGGCATCGGTCAGACCCAGGTCAACCCCAAGATCGACCTGACCTTCGCCAAGGCGCTGCGCGCGATCCTGCGCCAGGACCCGGACGTCATCATGATCGGTGAAATCCGCGACTTCGAGACCGCGCAGATCGCGATCCAGGCTTCGCTGACCGGTCACCTGGTGCTGGCCACACTGCATACGAACGATGCCCCCAGCGCGATCACCCGCCTGACCGACATGGGCGTCGAGCCCTTCCTGCTCAGCTCCAGCCTGCTGGGCGTTCTGGCGCAGCGGCTGGTGCGCAAGCTGTGCCCTCACTGCAAGCGCCCCGAGGCCCTGCCCGGCAGCGGTGACAGCCCCACGGCGGCCGTCCGATACCACCCGGTGGGCTGCAAGGAATGCGGCAACACCGGCTACAAGGGCCGCACCGGCGTCTACGAACTGCTGACGGCCGACGACAAGATCCGCGCGCTGATCCACAGCCGTGCCGCCGAGTCGCAGATCTTCGTGGCGGCCGAACAGGGCGGCATGCGGCCGATGCGCGACGACGGCGAACGCCTGGTCCAGGCCGGCATCACGTCACTCGAGGAGGTGTTGCGTGTCACGCGGGATTGAAGGGGACCACCCCCTACGCGCTGCGCGCGCCCCCTGCGAGGGGGCACCACCGGTGGACCGGCGGAGCCGGATCCACGGTGGTCGCTGGATGGGGATCGAGGTGCGCGGGCAATGGGGCCGCGTCGCCGTTGGCTCCGGCTTGTTCGTGTGAGGGGCGCGGTCGATGCCTGCTTACCGGTTTGAGGCGCTGGATGCGACGGGGCGCAGCAGCAGCGGCCTGATCGATGCCGACAATGCCAAGGCGGCGCGGGCGCAGCTGCGGGCGCAAAAGCTCGTGCCGATCGAGGTGCAGGCGGTCGGGTCGGCCAGTGCCGAGGCTGGCAGCGGCGTGGCATTGCGGATGCGCGGGCGGGTGTTCAGTGCCACGGCGCTGGCGATCTGGACACGCCAGCTCGCCGGGCTGGTGAGTTCGGGCCTGCCGCTGGAGCGGGCCCTGACCGCCCTGGCCGACGAGGCCGACGACGAACGCCAGCGTGAGCTGGTGGCCCATCTGCGCAGCGAGGTCAACGCCGGGGCCTCGTTCGCCAAGGCGCTGGGTACCGCGCCGAGGGAGTTCGACGACATCTACCGCGCGGTGATCGCCGCCGGTGAACAAAGCGGCGGGCTGGGCATCGTGCTGGAGAAGCTCGCCGACGACCTCGAGGAGCGGCAGGCGCTGAAGGCCAAGCTGATCGGCGCCGCGCTGTACCCGGCCATCGTCTCGATGGTGGCCGTGGTCATCGTGATCTTTCTGGTGACCTATGTGGTGCCGCAGGTGGCCTCGGTGTTCACCGGCAGCAAGCGCACCTTGCCCTTCCTGACGGTGGCGATGCTGGCGATCAGCGACTTCGTGCGCAACTGGGGTTGGCTGGCGGCGCTGGGCCTGGTGGTCGGCGGCGGCCTGCTGGCCGTCAGCCTGCGCAATGCCGCCTTCCGAGAGCGCTTCGATGCGGCCTGGCTGACGGTGCCGCTGGTTGGGCGGCTGGCGCGCGGCTACAACGCGGCCCGTTTTGCCGGCACGCTGGCGATGCTGGCCGGTGCCGGCGTGCCCATCCTGAAGGCCTTGCAGGCCGCCGCGGAAACCCTGTCGAACCAGGCCATGCGCGCCGATGCGATGGATGCGCTGGTGCAGGTGCGCGAAGGCGCACCGCTGGCGTCCGCCCTGGCCGGCAAGAAGCGTTTCCCGGGCCTGCTGGCGATGTTCTCCCGCCTGGGCGAGCAGACCGGCACCTTGCCGTCGATGCTGCAGCGAGCCGCCAACCAGCTCGGCCAGGAGGTGCAGCGCCGCGCGCTGCAGATGGCCACGATCCTCGAGCCGCTGCTGATCGTGGTGATGGGGGTGGTGGTGATGCTGATCGTGCTGGCGGTGCTGCTGCCGATCATCCAGCTCAACACCTGGGTGAACTGACACCCGGGTCAAGGCCCGACCCAGGCGGTGCACCGCCGCCTGAAACGAATGAAACCGGCGCGACATCGCACCGATACGGCCGCGGCCGACACTGAGGTCATCGTTCAACGCCCCACAGGAGCGCACCATGACCCCACAGCAGATCGACCTCGTGCAAGCCAGTTTCAGCCTGGTGCAGCCCATCGCCCCGCAGGCCGCCGCCATCTTCTATGAGCAGCTGTTCACCCGCGATCCGGGGCTGCGTCGCCTGTTCAAGGGTGACATGACCGACCAGGGTGCCAAGCTGATGCAGATGATCGGCTGGGCGGTGCAACGCCTGCGCCAGCCCGACGTGCTGCTGCCGGCCCTGAAGGGCCTGGGGCGTCGCCATGCAGGCTACGGCGTGCAGGACAGCCACTACGCCACGGTGGGCGCCGCCCTGCTCGACACCCTGGCGCTGGGCCTGGGTGCCGCCTTCACCGACGAGGTGCGCCAGGCCTGGATGGCGATGTACGGCGTGGTCGCGCAGACCATGCAGCAGGCCGCCCGCGAGGAGCCGGTGGCACTGGTCTGAGACCGCCGCACCGGGCCCTACAGTCGCCCCTCCACGATGGCCGACACCCGGGAGGTCAGCTCCTCGGCGGTGAACGGCTTCTCGATGCAGGCGCAGCCGGTCTGCCGCAAGAATTCGCGCGCGCCGGCCGACAGGGTGTCGCCGGTGACGAACACGATGCGGCGGGCCAGCTGAGGGTGCTGGGCCTGGATGGCACGCCACAGGCCGGGCCCGTCCATGCCCGGCATGCGCAGGTCGGACACCACCGCATCGAACCGGGCCTCGGACAACAGCTCGAGCGCCACTTCGCCGGATTCAGCGGTGGCCACCTCGAACTGCGCCACCTCGAGCATCTCGCGGATCACGTCGGCCAGCTCCGCTTCATCGTCGACCACCAGCACCCGGGCCGTCAGCACATCGGCCGGCGCAGGCGCCTCGCGCGGTTCGGGCGTGGCCGGTGCGGCCGCGGTGATCGGCAGGCTGAGCAGGAAGCAGGCGCCGCCCAGCGGGCTGGGCGCGGTGTCCAGCGCCAGCTCACCGGCATGTTCACGCGCCACCGAGCGGGACACGGCCAGGCCCAGACCCGTACCTGCGCCTTCGGGTTTGGTCGTGAAGAACGGATCGAAGATGCGCTGACGATGCACTTCGGCCACACCCGGCCCGTTGTCGCACACCCGCAGCCACACCTGGCCGGTCGCGCCGCCGCTGCCCGGCAGCACACCCGACTCGACCCGCACACGCAAGGGCGGGCGCACCGGCGCGTTCGGCTGCGTCAGGGCCTGCTGTGCATTGACCAGCAGGTTGAGCACGACCTGGCCGAGCTGGTCGGCGTCGGCCCGCACCGTCGGCAGTTGTGGCGCGAGTTGCAGCGTCACCTCGATGCCGCTGGTGCGCAGGTTGTACTGCAGCAGGTCGACCGCCCCGCGGACCAGGTCGTTCAGGCAGACATCGGTGCGTTCGCTCGGCTTCTTGCGCGCCATGCTCAGGAAGGTGCGCACGATGCGCCCGCAGCGCTCGGCCGCCTCGCGGATGCGCACCACGTCGGCCTGCAGGCGCGGGTCAGTGCACTTGGCCTCCAGCAGGCTGGCGCGGCCCATCACGATGGCCAGCGGATTGTTCAGCTCATGCGCGACCCCGGCCAGCAGACTGCCCATCGCGGTGAGCTTTTCGCTCTGACGCAGGGCCTCGCGCTGGCGGTTGATCTCGTCCTCGGCACGACGCCGTTCGCTCAGGTCGACCAGGAAGGCGCTGTAGAAGGTGCGCCCGTCCACCACGGTGCGCGACAGCACCATCTCGACCGGGAATTCGCTGCCGTCGGCCCGCAAGGCATTCATCTCGACACGTTTGCCGATCACGCGCGCCGGCCCGCCGGACTTCATGCGGGCCATGCCGTCCAGGTGGGCCTCGCGGTAGTGATGCGGAATGATCACGTCGCTCACCAGCCGGCCGACCGCCTCCTCGCGCCGGAAGCCGAACGCCTGTTCGGCCGCGGGGTTGAACTCGACGATACGGCCGTCTTCGTCTGCCAGCACGATGGCCGACAGCGCGTTGTCGACGATGGCCGCCTTCAGCGCCTCGGTGGTCTGCAGGTCGGCCAGACGGGCGGCCAGGTCGATCTCGCGCTGGCGCAGCTCGGTGAGGTCGCGCACGAAGGCCACCACGCCCAGCACCGGGCCGCCGCCCGGGGCATAGGGGACCAGGCTTTCCTTGACGTAACGGCGGATGTGGCCACGGTACTCGATCCAGCCCTCACGCTGCAGCGACTGCCCGGCAAACAGCCGCTCGGCCACCGGCAGATAGGACTGGTAGGCGGCCTCGCCCAGCACCTCGGACAGATGGCGCCCGACCACCTGCTCGATCGGCAGGCGCACGAAGGCCAGGGCCTCATGGTTCAGGTAGACGAAGCGGTGTGCGGCATCGATCATCGACACACGCGCGGGCACGGCATCGAACAGGGTCTGCAGCGTGGCCAGGTCGGGTGGCGGCAGGGCCGCGGGGGCGGTGATGCCCGGCGGATCGGCCGGCGCAAACCCGGGCGGCAGAGCCGGCAGGTCGGGCTTCAACGTTCGGCTCCAGGCTGGCTCACGAACACATAACCCACACCGCGCACGGTCTTGATCACCTCGGGCTTGTCGGGGTTGCGCTCGATCTTGCGCCGCAGGCGCATGATGCGCAGGTCGATCGAGCGGTCGAAGACATCCCAGCCGCGATGGTGGGCCTGTTCCATGATCTGGTCCCGGTTGAGCGGCCGGTTCGGATGGCGCGCAAACAGCGCCAGCAGGTCGAACTCGGCCGCGGTGATGTCGATGTCCTGCCCGTCGGGGCCGCGCAGCAGGCGGGTTTCGAGGTCGAGCTGGCACTGGCCAAAGGCCACGCGGTGGCCTGCCGCCAGCGCATTGAGCGGCGCCGGCGCGCTGGCGATGGGCGACTGCAGGCGGCGCAGCACGCTCTTGATGCGTGCATGCAGTTCGCGCAGGTCGAAGGGCTTGGGCACGTAGTCGTCGGCCCCCATCTCCAGGCCCACGATGCGGTCCACGGTGTCGGCCGCCGTCGTGAGCATCACGATGGCCACACCAGGGTGACGCTCACGCAGCCAGCGCGCGATGCTCAGGCCGTCTTCGCCCGGCAGGTGGACGTCGAGGATGGCGGCATGTGGCGCACCGGCTTCGACCCGGCTGCGCGCGGCAGTCGCATCAGCCGCCAGCTCGACACGGTAACCCTGGCGAACGAAATACTCGGCCAGCAGGTCGCGCAGTTCAGGTTCGTCGTCGACCACCAGCAGGGTCGGGGGTTCGAGGCTCATGCCAGCTGACTTTCAGGTCGTGTTCGAAACAAGCGCGCATGCTCGCACAGCCCGCGGCCGCCGAAAAGACCAAGAACTGGGGACACGCCCCCGCGTTCACCCGCCGTCGGCGCCGAACTCGATGAGTCGCCACGCCCCGTCGTGCACCCCGAAGTAGAAGCCGTAGGGCGCACAGAACATCACCTGCCGGCCGTCTTCGGCCACCGGGGTCGCGCGCTGCAGGCACCGCCGCACCGCGGCCGTGAACAGCTCGGGGTAGATCCGCACGAATCCGGCCCGGTCGCGCGGCCGGCTGTCGAACAGGAAGGGCAAGGCGGTCAGGTCGGCCACGGCCTGGGCATCGTTGGCCGCCATGGCCGTGCGAAAGCGCTTCAGGAAGGCCTCGAACCCGGGCGTCGGTTGCGCCGGCACCGCGCAGACCCCCACCAGCAGCCACGCCGCCAGCCCGGCAGCGCGCCACCCCTGCCACGGAACACCTCGCATCACCGCCCCTCCAAGCCTTCAGGTCAGAAGATGTGACCTGTGTCACGCGCAGTGTGCACGGGCACGGCGCTTGCATGCAACAGACCGGGGTTTGCCCCGTTGTTCCGGGGCTGCAGGCCGATAGGCTTTTGCTTCAATGGTTTCCATCAGTGGTCTTCTCGTGGAGGTTTGTCATGAGTTCCCATGATCTGGTCCCGGTTCGCGGCGCCCACATCCCGATCGCACACATGCGCTCGGTCTATCGCATGACCGACGTCGAGCGCCGGCTCGACAAGCTCCCCCACAAGGAACACGAGAACCTGCGTGCCACGTACGAGCGCATGCTCGAACGCGGCCCCGAGCGCTTCCAGGTCAAGCCCTCGGGCCTGCCAGCGATGGACTCGCTGTATGACGAACTGCCCAACTTCGGCGACGCGCTGGACGACGTGAAGCGCCAGCTCGCGCTGTGCGAGGACAGCCGCGACGCGCTGGAGATCACGCCGATGCTGCTGCTGGGCCCGCCCGGCATCGGCAAGACCCACTTCGCGCGCCGCCTGTCCCAGCTGCTGGGCACCGGCATGGGCTTCATGGCGATGAGCTCGCTGACCGCCGGCTGGGTGCTGTCCGGAGCGTCCTCGCAATGGAAGGGCGCCCGACCGGGCAAGGTCTTCGAAACCCTCGTGGACGGGCAGTACGCCAACCCGGTCATCGTGGTCGACGAGATCGACAAGGCCAGCACCGATTCGGCCTACGACCCGCTGGGCGCGCTCTACAGCCTGCTCGAGCACGACACCGCCGGCACCTTCACCGACGAGTTCGCCGAAGTGCCCATCGATGCCAGCCAGGTGATCTGGGTGGCCACGGCCAACGACGAGCGTGCGATCCCGGAGCCGATCCTGAACCGCATGAATGTCTACAGCGTGCCGGCGCCCGACCGTGACGCGGCACGGCGCATCGCGCTGCGGCTGTACACCGGCATCCGCGGCGAACACGACTGGGGCTCGCGCTTCGACCCGCAGCCGCAGGAGGCCGTGCTGGAACGCTTTGCCGACATGGCCCCGCGCGAGATGCGCCGCGCCTGGATGACGGCCTTCGGCAATGCCAAGCTGGAGCACCGCGACCGCATCGAGGTGCGCGACCTGCCCGACGCCGGGGTGCGCAAGCAGGGCATCGGCTTCGTGCACTGAGATCGGTACGGGCCGGGCACCGGGCCGTATCATCCGGCCTCATGCCCATCACCCTTGCCGACCACCTCGTCGTGGCGATCTCGTCGCGCGCCCTGTTCGACTTCGAGGAAGAAAACCAGCTGTTCGAGGCGCAGGACGACCGCGCCTACATGCATCTGCAACTGGCGCGCCTGGAGGCGCCAGCCAAGCCGGGCGTGGCGTTTTCACTGGTCAACAAGCTGCTGGCCTTCAACGCGGTGCTGCCGTCGGTCGAAGTGGTGATCCTGTCGCGCAACGATCCGGTCTCGGGCATGCGGGTGTTCCGCTCGGCCCAGCACTACGGGCTGCCGATCCAGCGCGGGGTGTTCACCCGGGGCGAGTCCCCCTACCGCTACCTGCGCCCGCTCAATGCGCACCTGTTCCTGTCGGCCAATGAGGCCGATGTGCGCTCAGCTCTCGACGCAGGGTTTCCGGCCGCGCGGGTCTACCCACTGTCGGCCCGCGCCTCGGATGCCCACCCGAACGAGGTGCGCATCGCCTTCGACGGCGACGCGGTGCTGTTCTCCGACGAGGCCGAGCAGGTGTTCCAGGCCGACGGGCTGGACGCCTTCCAGGCCCACGAAAGCAGCCGTGCGGCCAGCCCGCTGCAGGCCGGCCCGTTCAAGCCGCTGCTGGAGGCCCTGCACCGGCTGCAGCGCAACGCCACGCCGGCGATGCGGGTGCGCACTGCGCTGGTCACCGCGCGCAGCGCACCGGCGCACGAGCGGGCGATCCGCACGCTGATGGACTGGCAGATCGAAGTCGACGAAGCCATGTTCCTGGGCGGGCTGCCCAAGGGTGAGTTCCTGCGGGAGTTCGAGCCCGACTTCTTCTTCGACGACCAGGTGCGCCATGTCGAGAATGCCGCCCCGCACGTGCCGGCCGGTCATGTCTCGGCCGGCGTGACCAACCTCAAGGCGCGCGCCTGAGCACGCCCCAGCGCACCGCTCGCGCCCGCATCATTCGCTGAACATCCGGCGTTGCAGGCCGTCGAGGTCAAGCACTCGCACACCACCGTATTCGATGCGGATCAGGCCGTGCCCCTGCAAGGCATGCAGGGCCTGGTTCACGCGCTGGCGCGACAGGCCGACCAGGGCGCCCAGCTCCTGCTGGGTGATGCGCAGCATCGTGCCCACACCCGGATAGAGGATGGGGTGGAACAGGGCCGCCAGGCTGCGGGCCACACGAACGTCCGGGTCGTTCAGGCGGTCGATCTCGCGCGCGGCGATGAACTGGCCGAGCCGCTCGTTGAGCTGGCGCATCACGAACCGGTTGAACGGAATGCTGTTGTCCAGCAGCCAGTGGAAGGTCTCGATCGGCAGGCCCGCCACCACGCTGCGGCGCAGGGCCTGCACGTTGTAGCGATAGGGCTCACGCTTGAGCAGGGTGCCCTCGCCGAACCAGGCGCCGGGCGGCAGGCCGGCAAAGGTCACGGCGGCCCGGGTGGAGCCGTCGTTGCTCATCTTCAGCAGGCCGTCGATCACCCCGAACCAGTAGGTCGGCGCGCGCCCCAGGCGGCAGACCAGGTCGCCCGGATCGGCCGGTGCGACCTGGATGCTGCGCGCCACCCGCTCCCGGTCGGGGCCATCGAGCACCTGCAGCCAGGGCACGTCGGCCAGTTCGCGGTCGGTGGGCATGCGCGCGCGTCGGCGCAGGGTGGAAAAGCCGGCAGGGTCGGACATGGAACGGCGTGAAATCGGGCGCGCAAGCATGCTCGCTGCGGCCTGCGCATGCCAACCCGGGTAAGTCCCCTGAGGGCGGACCCTAGGATTGTCGTCACAACGACAACCTGACGTCAAACTTGTGCCTAGCATCGGATCCAACAACTCCAACCCCGTGCTCCGGCCCTGTCCGGAGCGCCCCACCAGGAGACCGACGGTGCAAACGACGTTCCCCCGTCTGCTGCTCGAACATGCCAGCCGCCAGCCCGACGCGCCGGCGCTGCGCGAGAAGGAATACGGCATCTGGCAGACCTTGACCTGGGCCGAGCTGGCCGCCATGGTGCGTGCACTGGCCGGCGGCCTGTCGCGCGCCGGCCTGCAGCGCGGCCAGCACATCGTGGTGGTCGGCGAAAACCGCCCGCGCCTGTACGCCACGATGCTGGCAGCCCAGTCGGTCGGCGCGATCCCGGTGCCGCTTTACCAGGACGCGGTGGCTGCCGAGTTCGTGTTTCCGGTCACCAATGCCGAGGTGGCATTTGCCGTGGTCGAGGACCAGGAGCAGGTCGACAAGATGCTCGAGGTGCGCGAACAGTGCCCCGGGCTCACGCACATCTGGTACGACGACCCCCGTGGTCTGCGCAAGTATCGCGAGCCGGGTCTGGCCTCGCTCGACGACCTGATCGAGGCCGGACAGGCCCACAACCAGCAGCACCCCGGCTGGTTCCAGGCCGAGGTGGACAAGGCCCGCCCCGAAGACGTCGCCTCGATGTTCTTCACCTCAGGCACGACCGGCAATCCGAAGGGCGTGGTTCACACCCACTTCGCGCTGATCGACCGGGCCCAGGCCGGTGCGCGCTTCGACAAGCTCACCGCCCGCGAGGAAGTGCTGGCCTACCTGCCGCCGGCATGGATCGGGCAGAACTGCTTCAGCTATGCGCAGTGGCTGGTGTGCGGTTATGTGGTGAACTGCCCGGAGTCGGCCTCGACGGTCATGATCGACCTGAAGGAGATCGGCCCGACCTATTACTTCGCGCCGCCGCGCATCTTCGAGGGCCTGCTCACCAGCGTGATGATCCGCATGGAAGACGCCGGGCGACTCAAGCGCTGGCTGTTCAACCATTTCATGGACGTGGCGCGCCGCGTGGGCCCCGCCCGCATGGCCGGCAAGCAGCTCGGCCTGGCCGACTCGCTGCGCTACATGCTCGGCAACCTGCTGGTCTACGGGCCGCTGCGCAACACGCTGGGCATGAGCCGCATCCGGGTGGCCTACACCGCCGGCGAGGCGATCGGGCCGGACCTGTTCACCTTCTACCGCTCGATCGGCATCAACCTGAAGCAGCTTTACGGCTCGACCGAAACCGCCGTGTTCGTGTGCCTGCAGCCGGACCATGAGGTCAAGGCCGACACGGTGGGTGTGCCGATCGACGGCGTGGAGCTCAAGGTCGACAGCAATGGCGAGATCCTGATCCGCTCGCCCGGCCTGCTCAAGGAGTACTACAAGAATGCCGCCGCGACCGAAGAGGTCAAGACGGCCGATGGCTGGTATCGCTCGGGTGATGCCGGCTTCCTGGATGCCACCGGCCACCTGAAGATCATCGACCGGGCCAAGGACGTGGGCCGCATCCAGGGCGGTGCGAGCGACGGCGCGATGTTCGCGCCCAAGTACGTCGAGAACAAGCTGAAGTTCTTCCCGCACATCAAGGAGGCCGTGGCCTTCGGCGACCGGCGCGAGAAGGTCTGCGCCTTCATCAACATCGACTTCGAGGCCGTGGGCAACTGGGCCGAGAAGCGCAACCTGCCCTATGCCGGCTACACCGACCTGGCCCAGAAGCCCGAGGTGTACGAGCTGATCCGCGACTGCGTCGAGAAGGTCAACGCCGACCTCGCGCAGGACGAGCTGCTCGCCGGCAGCCAGATCAGCCGCTTCCTGATCCTGCACAAGGAGCTGGACGCCGACGATGGTGAACTGACCCGCACGCGCAAGGTGCGCCGCGGCTACATCGGCGACAAGTACGGCGTGCTTGTCGATGCCCTGTACGACGGGCGCTCTTCCCAGTACATCGAGACGCAAGTGAAGTTCGAGGACGGCCGCACCGGGATGGTGTCCGCGGACCTGCGCATCGTTGACGTCAAGACCTTCCCGGCCATGCGGAGGGCCGCCTGATGAGTGCAGCCACTGTCCTGAGGGCGGCCTCGATGCCCGCCGCCGCCAATGGCCCGACCGCCCTGCCGGGCGCGGGCGACGACAGCTCGCTCGGCACCGAGCGCAAGATCGGCAATGTCGTGCTGGACGTGCAGAACATCTCGCTGTCCTTCGGCGGCGTGAAGGCACTGACCGACATCAGCTTCAATGTGCGCGAACACGAGATCCGCGCCATCATCGGCCCCAACGGTGCCGGCAAGAGCTCGATGCTCAACTGCATCAACGGCGTGTACACGCCGCAGCAGGGGTCGATCACCTTTCGCGGCAAGACCTTCAAGCACATGAATTCCCGCCAGGTGGCCGAGATGGGCGTGGCGCGGACCTTCCAGAACCTTGCGCTCTTCAAGGGCATGAGCGTGCTGGACAACATCATGACCGGGCGCAACCTGCGCATGAAGAGCAACCTCTTCCTGCAGGCGCTGCGCATCGGCCCGGCCGAGCGCGAGGAGATGGCTCACCGCGCCTTTGTCGAACGCATCATCGACTTCCTGGAGATCCAGGCCTATCGCAAGACCCCGGTGGGTCGCCTGCCCTACGGCCTGCAAAAGCGCGTCGACCTGGGCCGGGCGCTGGCGATGGAGCCGCAGGTGCTGCTGCTGGACGAACCGATGGCCGGCATGAACGTCGAGGAGAAGCAGGACATGTGCCGCTTCATCCTCGATGTGAACGACGAGTTCGGCACCACCATCGTGCTCATCGAGCACGACATGGGCGTGGTGATGGACATCAGCGACCGCGTGGTGGTGCTGGACTACGGCAAGAAGATCGGCGACGGCACGCCCGACGAGGTGCGCAACAACCCCGATGTGATCCGCGCCTACCTGGGCACCAGCCACTGAGGACCGGCCATGGCATTTTTCATCGAAACCCTGTTCGGCGGCCTGATGGCAGGCATGCTGTATTCGCTGATCGCCCTCGGCTTCGTGCTGATCTTCAAGGCCAGCGGCGTGTTCAACTTTGCCCAGGGCGCGATGGTGCTGTTCGCCGCGCTGGCGATGGCGCGCTTCTCGGAGTGGATCCCGCAGTGGACCGGCATCGAGAGCCGCCTGTTCGCCAACGTGGTCGCCTTCGGGCTGGCCATGCTGGTGATGGTGGCCTGCGCCTGGCTGATCGAGCGCCTGGTGCTGGGCAAGCTGGTCAACCAGGAAGGCATCACGCTCTTGATGGCCACGCTGGGCATCACCTACTTCCTCGACGGCTTCGGCCAGACGCTGTTCGGCTCGGACATCTACAAGATCGACGTGGGCATGCCCAAGGAGCCGCTGTTCCTGTTCGAGTCGGTGTTCGAGGGTGGTGTGCTGCTCAGCCAGGAGGACATGCTCGCCGCGGTCGTGGCCGCAGCCCTGGTGGGGGCGCTGGCACTGTTCTTCCAGAAGACCTCGACCGGCCGGGCCCTGCGGGCGGTGGCCGACGACCACCAGGCCGCGCAGTCGATCGGCATTCCGCTCAACCGCATCTGGGTGATCGTGTGGTCGGTGGCCGGGTTCGTCGCACTGGTGGCCGGCGTGATCTGGGGCTCCAAGCTGGGCGTGCAGTTCTCGCTGTCGCTGGTGGCCCTGAAGGCCCTGCCGGTGGTGATCCTGGGCGGGCTGACCTCGGTGCCGGGCGCCATCATCGGCGGGCTGATCATCGGTGTGGGCGAGAAGCTGTCCGAGATCTACATCGGCCCGATGCTCGGTGGCGGCATCGAGATCTGGTTTGCCTATGCACTCGCGCTGGTCTTCCTGCTGATCCGGCCGCAGGGCCTGTTCGGCGAAAAGATCATCGATCGCGTCTGAGCGCACAAGAAGGAGTACGACATGCTCTACCGCGAAAACGGCCAGTTCAAGACGGCCTATCGCTCCGACCAGCAGATCTTCCCGATCCTGCAGGACCGCATCGCCATCGGCCTGATCCTGCTGGTGGCCTTTGTCGGCGTGCCGCTGGTGGCTGACGAATATGTGTTCCGCGCCATCCTGATCCCCTTCCTGATCCTGGCGCTGGCCGCACTCGGCCTGAACGTGCTGGTGGGCTACTGCGGGCAGATCTCGCTGGGCACCGGCGCCTTCATGGCCGTGGGCGCCTATGCGGCCTACAACTGCTTCGTGCGCTTCGACGGCATGCCGCTGGTGGTGGCCCTGCTGGTGGGCGGCGCCTGCGCCACCGTCGTGGGGGTGTTCTTCGGCATCCCCTCGCTGCGCATCAAGGGCCTGTACCTGGCGGTGGCCACACTGGCAGCGCAGTTTTTCGTCGACTGGGCCACGCTGCGCATCAAGTGGATCACCAACGACTCGGCCTCCGGTTCGGTTTCGGTGGGCAATCTCAAGGCCTTCGGCATCCCGCTGGACTCGCCGATGGCCAAGTACCTGTTCTGCCTGTCGGTGGTGGTGCTGTTCGCGCTGCTGGTGAAGAACCTGGTGCGCAGTGCGATCGGGCGCGAATGGATGGCCATCCGCGACATGGACGTGGCCGCCGCGGTGATCGGCATCCGCCCGGTCTATGCCAAGCTCACCGCGTTTGCGGTCAGCTCCTTCATCGTCGGTGTGGCCGGTGCGCTGTGGGGTTTCATCTACCTCGGGTCCTGGGAGCCGGCGGCCTTCAACATCAACCGCTCGTTCGACCTGCTGTTCATGGTCATCATCGGCGGACTCGGGTCGGTGATGGGCAGCTTTTTCGGCGCGGCCTTCATCGTGCTGCTGCCCATCTTCCTGGACCAGGCCCTGCCGGCCCTGGGCAGCGCGGTGGGCGTGCCGATCGACACGGCCACCGTCTCGCACATCGTGTTCATGATCTTCGGCGCGCTGATCGTGTTCTTCCTGATCGTCGAACCGCACGGGCTGGCCCGGCTGTGGTCGATCGGCAAGGAAAAGCTGCGTCTGTGGCCCTTCCCGCACTGAGCACCAGGCCATGACACCCCGGTTCGCGCAGGCCATTGCTGCGTTTCCCCCGCACCGCAGAGTGCATCCTTTCCACCTCTGGAGGCAGACATGAAACTGAAGTCTCTCGCTCTCGCCGCATGCCTCATGGCTGCCGGCCTGGGTACCACGCTGACTGCACACGCGCAGGCCAAGGAACAGTTCTTTCCCGGACTGCCCTATCGCACCGGCGCCTACGGCCCCAATGGTGCACCCTGGGCCAACGGCTATGCCGACTACCTGAAGCTCGTCAATGCCAAGGGCGGCATCAACGGCGTGAAGATCCTGTACGAAGAGTGTGAAACCGGCTACGACACCGCCCGCGGCGTCGAATGCTACGAGCGTCTGAAGGGCAAGCACGGCGGCGCCACGGTGTTCCACCCCTTGTCCACCGGCATCACCTTTGCGCTGACCGACAAGGCACCGGTCGACAAGATCCCAATCATCACTGCCGGCTATGGCCGCAGCGAATCGCAGGACGGCACCGTGTTCGGCTGGAACTTCCCGCTGGCCGGCACCTACTGGGTGGCGGCCGACGTGCTGGTGCAGCACGTGGCCAAGGTCAACGGCGGCTACGACAAGCTGCGTGGCAAGAAGATCGCCCTGGTCTATCACGACAGCCCCTACGGCAAGGAGCCCATCCCGCTGCTGCAGGAGCGCGCCAAGATGCATGGTTTCGACCTGCAGTTGCTGCCGGTGACCCACCCCGGCGTGGAACAGAAGGCCACCTGGCTGCAGGTGCGCCAGAGCCGTCCGGACTACGTCTTCCTGTGGGGCTGGGGCGTGATGAACTCGGTCGCGCTGAAGGAAGCCATCGCCACCGGCTACCCGCGCGACAAGATGTACGGCGTGTGGTGGTCGGCCGCCGAACCCGACGTCAAGGACGTGGGCGACGGCGCCAAGGGCTATCACGGCCTGGCCATGCAGCACGGTGTGCACCCCGATGCCAAGGTCACCAAGGACATCCTCGAGCTGGTGCATGCCAAGGGCCAGGGCACCGGGCCGAAGGAAGAGGTTGGCAGCGTGCTCTACATGCGTGGCGCGATGAGCGCGATGCTGGGTGTCGAAGGGGTGCGCCGTGCCCAGGAGCGTTTCGGCAAGGGCAAGGTCATGACCGGCGAGCAGACCCGCTGGGGCCTGGAAAACCTGTCGCTCGACCAGAAGAAGCTCGATGCACTCGGCTTTGCCGGGGTGATGCGCCCGGTGTCCACCAGCTGCACCGACCACATGGGCCCGGCCTGGGCACGCATCCACACCTGGGACGGCAGCAAGTGGGCCTTCAGCTCCGACTGGTACCAGGCTGACGACACCATCATCAAGCCGATGGTGAAGGCGGCCGCCGCCAAGTACGCGGCCGAGAAGAAGATCACGCCGCGCACGCCCGAGCAGTGCCAGAGCTGATCGTCTGAGACTTAGGCGGCGGGGCGGCACGAGCGCCCCGCCGGGCTCCTTCACGGAGCCCTCGCCCCAGCGTCGCGTGCGGCGTTGCGGCGAGCACAAGGTGGAACCATGACGACACAGAACATCCTCCTCAACGTCAACGGCATCGAGGTGATCTACAACCACGTGATCCTCGTGCTCAAGGGCGTGTCCCTGCAGGTACCCGAGCGCAGCATCGTGGCGCTGCTTGGCGGCAACGGCGCAGGCAAGACCACCACCCTGCGGGCGGTGAGCAACCTGCTGGCCGGCGAGCGCGGCGAGGTCACCAAGGGCAGCATCGAGCTGCGCGGCGAGCGCATCGAGGCCCTGTCGACGGCGCAGATGGTCGATCGCGGCGTGATCCAGGTGATGGAAGGCCGGCACTGCTTCGGCCACCTGAGCATCGAGGACAACCTGATGACCGGCGCCTACACCCGGCGCGACGGCAAGGCCGCGATCCAGGCCACGCTGGAGAAGGTCTACAACTACTTCCCGCGGCTCAAGACCCGCCGCACCTCCCAGGCCGCCTACACCTCGGGCGGTGAACAGCAGATGTGCGCGATCGGCCGGGCGCTGATGGCCAATCCGAAGATGGTGCTGCTCGACGAGCCTTCGATGGGTCTTGCGCCGCAGATCGTCGAAGAGGTGTTCGAGATCGTGCGTGACCTCAACAGCAAGGAAGGCGTGACCTTCCTGCTGGCCGAGCAGAACACCAACATGGCGCTGCGCTATGCCGACTACGGCTACATCCTCGAGAACGGCCGCATCGTGATGGACGGTGCCGCCCGGGCCCTGGCCGAGAACGAGGACGTGAAGGAGTTCTACCTCGGCATGGGCGGCGGCGACCGCAAGAGCTTCCGCGACGTCAAGAGCTACAAGCGCCGCAAGCGCTGGCTGGCCTGATGCCCCTTGCGCTGTGATCAGACGTTTCCTGAACCCGGATCGGACTGCGGCCTGCGACCATGACCTCTGACGACTTCTTTGCGCTTCCCCCGTTCAAGCCCGACGACGCCCTCGTCCAGCTGCGCCGCAGCCTGCGCGAGCTGCGCGCACTGTCGGAGCGCAACGAGGGCTTCGAGCTGCGCGGACAGCCGGTGGTGCAGCTCGCACTCGGGCCGCAGGGCGATCACCTGCAGGCCCGCCTGGTGCGCCAGCCCGCACGCAGCCCGGAGTGGGACCTTCGCACCCTGCGCAGTGCAGCCGACGTGCGCGACTTCATCGACGAGGTGAAGCGCCGCCTGAACCGATGGAGCGACGAATGAGCGCCTCGATGGATCTTTACGACAGCCTCGAATCCCGCAGCCCCGATGCCCGCGAGGCGGCCCTGATGGCTCGCCTGCCGGCCCAGGTCGAGCATGCCCGCACCCGCACGGCCGCGTTTGCCGCCGTGCTGGACGGTGTCGACGCGCTGGCGATCACCAGCCGCGCGGCCCTGGCAAAGCTGCCGGTCACGCGCAAGCACGAGTTGCTGGAGCGGCAGAAGGCCACACGCCAGGCCGACGTGTTCGGCGGTTTCTCGGCCATCGGCTGGCGTGGCATGGGCGGTGGCGCCGGTGCGCGCCGGGTCTTCCAGTCGCCCGGCCCCATCTACGAGCCCGAGGGCGAGGCGAGCGACTACTGGCGCATGGCTCGCGCGATGTTTGCCGCCGGTTTTCGTGCCGGCGACCTGGTGCACAACAGCTTCAGCTACCACCTCACACCGGCCGGCTCGATGATGGAAACCGGCGCCCAGGCGCTGGGCTGCACGGTGTTCCCCGGTGGTGTGGGCAACACGGAGCTGCAGTTGCAGGCCATCGGTGAACTGCGGCCTGCAGCCTACGCCGGCACGCCCAGCTTCCTGCGCATCCTGCTCGACAAGGCGGCGGAGGACGGCATGCCCCCGGCATCGCTGAGCAAGGCCATGGTGTCAGGCGAGGCCTGCCCGCCGTCGCTTCGCCAGTACTTCAGTGACCGCGGGGTCGCGGCCTACCAGTGTTATGCCACCGCCGACCTGGGCCTGATCGCCTATGAAACCTCAGCCCGTGAGGGGCTGGTGCTCGATGAACAGGTGATCGTCGAGATCGTGCGACCCGGCACCGGGGACCCGGTCCCGGACGGTGAAGTGGGCGAGGTGGTGGTGACCACGCTGAACCCGGACTACCCGCTGATCCGCTTCGGCACCGGCGATCTGTCGGCGGTGCTGGCCGGCCCCTGCCCGACCGGGCGCACCAACACCCGCATCAAGGGCTGGATGGGGCGGGCCGATCAGACCACCAAGGTGCGCGGCATGTTCGTGCACCCGGCGCAGGTGGCCGAGATCACACGCCGGCATGCCGAGGTACAGCGGGCGCGGCTGGTGGTGAGCGGCGAGATGGCCCAGGACCACATGGCGCTGAAGGTCGAGGTGGCGGGCATCCCGGAAGGGCTCAGCCAGCGGCTGGCCGACACCGTGCGCGACGTCACCAAACTGCGCGCCGATGTTGAACTGGTGGCACCCGGCAGCCTGCCCAATGACGGCAAGGTGATCGAGGACGCACGCAGCTACCAGTGAGGGTGAGCGTGAGGGTGAGCAGGCCCGCGCGGGCTGCCCCGGCGTGGGTTCACTCGCTCAGGCGCGTGTGACCACCACAAAGTGCTTGCGCACCGGTTCGACCACCTCGAACATCCCTTCGAAACCGGCCGGGATCACCGCACCCTGGCCGGCCGCGACCTCGGTGACCCGCCCCTGGGCATCGTGCAGGCGCACGCGGCCTTCGAGCACAAAGAAGTATTCGTCCTCGCCGGGCGGGAACACGATGCGCCAGCTGCCGACCTCGCACTGCCAGATGCCGCAGCTCAGGTCGCCGCGCGCGCTTTCGTACAGGGACCAGGTTTCGCGGCGCGGCGCGCCCTGCACGCGGCGTTCTTCGCGGGGGAAGTCCACGACCGGATCACCGGCCGGCGGATCGAAACGGACAATCTGGGGGGTTGTCATGGCAAGGCGGGGTGGATGGAACACCTCGCATTGTGGCCGCTGGCGTGCGCCGGCCGGCGGACGCCGGCGCAGCGCCCGTTCAGTGCGCGCTTGCCTCGAGCCGAGCCACGGCGCGAGGCGACCACACGTGTGAACGGCGCAGCGCATCACCGGCCATCGGACCGGCCTGGCCATCGTCACGCAGCACCGTCAGGCGCTGCGGCACCGGGCGGCGCAGCGACTCATCCTGTGACAGTGCCGCGCCGGCCTGCTGCCATTCGGCCACGCCACCCACCAGCCAGTGCACCTTGCCGGCCGCGACGCGTTCGAGCGTGCGGTACAGCGCCATCACGCGGGCGTCACCGGGCTGGCCGTAGACGATCACCTCCCGCGACAGGTCGATCCCGGCGTCCGAGACGGCCTGCTGCAGTGCGTCCAGCGCGGGCTCGGCCGAGCCATCGCCCAGCCAGTCGGTCCGGGCCTGCACGGCCCCGGGCAGGTGACCGGCGAGGTAGTCAGTGCGTTCACGCAGGTCCCAGACGATGGCGCCGCGCGACACCGCAGCTTGCGCAACATGGGCCCCCACCACCTCGGCCCGCGCCACGCTGGCACTGCCCAGCACGGCCGTCACGAGCACGGCGGCCTGGGCCATGCCACGCCAGCCAAGCCACTGCGCATTCGGGGAGGACAACCGGGACATCACG
Source organism: uncultured Burkholderiales bacterium (assembly GCA_965650765.1). Lineage (GTDB taxonomy): Bacteria > Pseudomonadota > Gammaproteobacteria > Burkholderiales > Burkholderiaceae_C > Caldimonas. The sequence goes on along the minus strand of CBFGPV010000006.1, from coordinate 33,484 downwards.
ACCACCTGGACAGAACAACGGATGTCCGTCAGGGTAGGCGGGCCCCTTATTCGCGTCCAATACGGAATCGTCATCTACATATCGCCTGAAGCAATAAGGCGATATGACCCTCCTGATTGATGCGCGGCAGCCCCCTTACGTAGTTTCCGTCATGGCGCCTCCCGGACAGGGCCCTACGATTCAGCCGTTCTTACCACCGTGTCCACATTTCAGGAGACGCACACATGAAGAAGCTGTTGCTGGCCGCCACCGCGGCTCTGGCGGTGTCCGGGGCCTTCGCCCAGGACTTTCCCGGCTCCAAGCCGGTGACGTTTGTGGTGCCGTTCGCAGCCGGCGGCCCGACCGACAAGGTGGCTCGTGACCTCGCCGAAGCCATGCGCAAACCGCTGGGCGGCCAGGTGATCGTCGAAAACGTGGCTGGCGCCGGCGGCACGCTGGGCGGCACCAAGGTTGCCAAGGCATCGGCCGACGGCTACACGCTGCTGCTGTGGCACATCGGCATCTCGACCGCCCCGGCGCTGTACCGCAACCTGCAGTTCAAGCCCCTGGACGACTTCGAGTACCTCGGCCTGATCAATGAAGTGCCGATGACGCTGATCTCGCGCCCGACGCTGCCGGCGAACAACTACGCCGAGCTCAGCAAGTGGATCAACGACAACAAGGGCAAGATCAACCTGGCCAATGCCGGCCTGGGCGCCGCGTCGCACCTGTGCGGCCTGCTGCTGCAGTCGACCTGGAAGGTCGACATGGTCACGGTCCCGTACAAGGGCACCGGCCCGGCCATGACCGACCTGATCGGCGGGCAGGTCGACATCATGTGCGACCAGACCACGAACACCACGCCGCAGATCGAAGGCAAGAAGGTCAAGGCCTTTGCCGTGACCAGCACGAAGCGCCTGAACACGCCGACGCTGAAGGACCTGCCGACGCTGGACGAAGCCGGCCTGAAGGGCTTTGACGTGTCGATCTGGCACGGCCTGTACGCGCCGAAGGGCACGCCCAAGCCGGTACTCGACAAGATCAATGCTGCACTGAAGGTCGCCCTGAAGGACCCCGACTTCATCAAGCGCCAGGAAGCCCTGGGTGCCGTGGTGACGACCGATGCCCGCGTGAACCCGGCTGACCACAAGAAGTTCGTCGAGGCCGAGATCAACAAGTGGGGCCCGGTCATCAAGGCCGCCGGCCAGTACGCCGACTGATCGACCCCCGTCGACCGACACGTCGACCGGAAGCTGCCGCCGCGGCGGGGCTTCCACCGGTATGAGCCGCCCGGGCACCAGTGCCCCGGCGGCTTTTTTTCATTCGGGCGGGGCCAGCCGCATCGGGATCGTCACCGGGCCGTCATTGACGAGGTGAACCTGCATGTCGGCGCCAAATTCGCCGGTGGCCACCTCAGGGTGGCGCAGGCGCGCCTGAGTCACGACGCGCTCGTAGAGCCGGCGCCCTTCGTCCGCGCCAGCGGCCTGCGCAAAACTCGGCCGGTTGCCGCCCGAGGTGTCGGCGGCGAGCGTGAACTGCGAAACCAGCAGCAGGCCGCCGCCGACGTCCTGCACGCTCAGGTTCATCCGGCCCGCCGGGTCGCTGAAGATGCGCAGCTTGAGCAGCTTGTCGACCAGACGGTCGGCCTGGGCATCGGTGTCCCCGCGTTCGGCGCACACCAGCACCAGCAGGCCCTGGGCGATGGCGCCGGTGACACGCCCGTCGACCTCCACACGCGCCTCGCGCACCCGCTGCACCAGCGCGAGCATCAGGAGGCCTCCGGTGCGTCGGGCGCACGCTCGGACAGCGGTTCCACATGGGTGGGCAGCAACTCGATGGTCACACGCAGCCGGGGCACGGCGTCCATCAGCGCGCGCTCGACGACCTCGCGCTGCGCGGCCGCCGTTGCGAGCGACCAGCTGCCGGGCACATGCATGTGCAGCTCACAGAACTTCAGGGTGGCCGCACGGCGCGTGCGGACCGAATCGAACCGCAGTTCGGCGCCAGCCAGATCCACCAGCACCCGATCGATGGCCTGCCGTTCGCTGTCGGACAGGGCCCGGTCCATCAGGCCGTCGACCGAACGACGCACCAGGCTCCAGGCCTCGACCATGATGTTGAGCGCCACGGCGATGGCCAGCAGCGGGTCCAACCACAGCCAACCGGTCACCGGCACCAGCAGCACGCCGCCAGCCACGCCGGCCGACGTCCAGACGTCGGTCATCAGGTGACGGCCACCCGCCTCCAGCGCGATCGAGTCATGGGCCCGGGCCGCCCGCAGCAGCACCCAGGCCACGGCACCGTTGATGACCGAACTCACCAGGGACAGCACCACCCCCAGCCCGATGGCCTCGACCGGCTGGGGCGAAATCAACCGCTCCACCGCCACCCAGACGATGGCCGCACCGGCCGCCAGGATCAGCAGGCCCTCGAAACCGCTGGAGAAGTACTCAGCCTTGCCATGGCCATACGGGTGGTCATCGTCCGGCGGCGTGTGGGCCACCGCAACCATGGCCAGGCCGAACAGCGCCGCCGCCAGATTGACGAAGGACTCCATCGCATCGGACAGCAGCCCGACCGAACCGGTCACCCACCAGGCGGCCATCTTCAGGCCGATCGTCGCCACCGCTGCCGCGACCGACAGCTTCAGGTAGCGCGTGAGGTTCATGCGGCAGCGCCAGAGCGGGTGTCAGGCCAGCGTGACGCGGGCGAACTTGCGCTTGCCGACCTGCACGACGTAAGTGCCCGCTTCGACCTTGAGGCCCTTGTCGCTGATGGTGGTGCCGTCGATCTTCACGCCACCTTGCTCCACCATGCGCATGGCCTCGCTGCCCGAGGCCACCAGGTTGGCCTGCTTGAGCAAGGCACCGATGCCCAGGGGCGCACCGGACAGCGAAAGCTCGGGAATGTCGTCGGGCACACCGCCACGCGCGCGGTTGTTGAAGTCGGCTTCGGCCTCGTCGGCGGCCTGGGCACTGTGGAAGCGTGCGGTGATCTCCTTGGCCAGCATCACCTTGGCTTCCTTGGGGTTGCGACCCGCCTCGACCTCGGCCTTCAGGCGCGCGATCTCGGCCTCCGAGCGGAAGCTCAGCAGCGTGAAGTACTTCCACATCAGCGTGTCGCTGATCGACAGCAGCTTGGCGAACATGTCCTTGGCCGGCTCGGCGATGCCGATGTAGTTGCCTTTGGACTTGGACATCTTCTCGACACCGTCCAGCCCTTCGAGCAGCGGCATCGTGAGGATGCACTGAGGCTCCTGGCCGTATTCCTGCTGCAGGTGGCGCCCCATCAGCAGGTTGAACTTCTGGTCGGTGCCGCCCAGTTCGAGGTCGCTGCGCAAGGCCACCGAGTCATAACCCTGCATCAGCGGATACAGGAACTCGTGCACGGAAATCGGCGTGCCGGCCTTGAACCGGTCATGAAAGTCGTTGCGCTCCATCATGCGGGCCACGGTGTACCGGGCCGCCAGCTGGATCATGCCGCGCGCCCCCAGCGGATCGCTCCACTCGGAGTTGTACCGGATCTCGGTACGCGCCGGGTCGAGCACCAGGCTGGCCTGACGGTAGTAGGTTTCGGCATTCGCCTTGATCTGCTCGGCCGTCAGCGGCGGGCGGGTGGTGTTGCGCCCGGACGGGTCGCCGATCATCGAGGTGAAGTCGCCGATCAGGAAGATCACCGTGTGCCCCAGGTCCTGGAGCTGACGCATCTTGTTCAGCACGACGGTATGGCCGACATGGATGTCCGGCGCCGTCGGGTCCAGCCCGAGCTTGATGCGCAGTGGCACGCCAGTTGCTTCAGAACGTGCAAGCTTGTGCAGCCAGTCTTCCTGAGGCAAAAGTTCGTCACATCCTCGCAAGGAAACGCTCATCGCCTCACGAACCTTGTCAGTGATCGGGTACTTCGGGGCAGAAGCCGACACTTGGTGAGTACTTGTGACGGAAGACTGAGCAGCAGGAGTGGACATACGGGTTTTTTCAGAGAGGGACGGCAGAAGGCGGTTGATATACTCCGCCGCGCCAAGAACAAGCATTCCCAAGCGACCCCGGATTCTAGTGGACACCCTCTGGTGCCTCGGGTCCGCGGGCCAGGTTCAACACCTGGCGGCCTGCAGCCAGCGCCCGGCGCCTGCTGCAGTCTGCCTCCCAGCCAAAAGACCAGAATTGAAATCGTTGGAGTCTTTGGAGCGCGGGTTTGCCGACGCCACACAATGGGCCCACCGTCACCACAAGGCGATCGCCGCCGCTGTCGTGACCGTGCTGCTGGGAACGGGGATCACTGCCTTCGGCGTTGCGCCGCTGGCACCCGATGCGGCCGATCTGCCCAAGCGTGTGATTGCCGAGTCGGTCACCCCTCTGGCGCTCGACGATCAGATCGAGGCCCTGGATGAGCACTCGATCGAACTCACCCGCAGTGACCTGACCCGCGCGAGCGACACGGCCGACAGCCTGCTCAGCCGCCTCGGGGTGGTCGATGCCGAAGCCGCGCGCTTCCTGCGCACCGACCCGGTGGCACGCAAGCTGCTGGCCGGCCGGCCGGGCAAGATGGTGCAGGCGCAGACCGGCGACCTGGGCGAGCTGCGCCAGCTGGTCGCACGCTACCCGGCCGAACAGTCCGAGCGGTTCAGCACTCACTTCACCCGCCTGACGGTCACGCGCGACGCAGCCGGCTGGCAGACCCGCATCGAGCAGGCCCCTTTGCAGGCCAGCGTACGCCTGAGTGGCGGCATCATCCGCTCGTCGCTGTTTGCCGCGACCGATGAATCTCGCCTGCCCGACAACGTCGCGATCCAGCTCGCCGAGATCTTCTCGACCGAAATCGACTTCCGCCGCGACCTGCGCCGCGGCGACCACTTCACGGTGGTCTACGAAGGCCTGGAAGCCGACGGCGAGGCCATCACCTGGAACCAGGCGGCCGGCCGTGTGCTGGCGGCCCAGTTCACCAACAACGGCAAGGCCTACGAGGCCGTGTGGTTCCAGGAGCCTGGCAACAAGGGCGCCTATTTCGACTTCAAGGGCCGCAGCATGCGCCGCGCGTTCCTGAGCTCGCCGATGGAATTCTCACGCGTGACCTCCGGGTTCTCGATGCGCTTCCACCCCGTGCTCAAGACCTGGCGACGGCACCTGGGCGTCGACTACGGTGCCCCCACCGGCACGCCGGTGCGCACGGTCGGTGACGGCATTGTCGAATTCGCCGGCGTGCAGAACGGCTACGGCAACGTGGTCTACGTCCGCCACAGCGGCGACCGCGAAACCGTCTATGCCCACCTCAGCCGCATCGATGTGCGCAAGGGGCAGCGGGTCGAGCAAGGTCAGCTGATCGGCGCCGTGGGCGCCACCGGCTGGGCCACCGGGCCGCACCTGCACTTCGAGTTCCGCCAGGGCGGCAACCATGTCGACCCGCTGCAGGTGGCGCGCGCCTCCGAGGCGATGACGATTTCGCCCGCGGCCATGGTGCGCTTCCAGGCCCATGCGCTGTCGCTCAAGACCCAGCTGGCGGCGGCAAGCGGCCAGCGGTTTGCCGTGGCGGAGTGAGCGGGCTTTTCATCGGCCTGATGTCCGGCACCTCGCTGGACGGGGTGGACGGCGTGCTCGCCGAACTGCATCCGCAGGCGCAGGGCGATTCGGCCACGGTCAAGGTGCTGGCCCATGCGAGCCAGCCTTTCGATCCTGCCTTGCGCGAGGCCCTGCTGCTGCTCAACCGGCCGGGTGACAACGAACTCCACCGTGCGGCGCTGGCCGCCAATCGCCTGGCTGAAACCTATGCCGAGGTCGTGCACCGCCTGCTCACACAGACCGGCAACACGGCCACGGCGATACGCGCCATCGGCGCCCACGGCCAGACGGTGCGCCATCAGCCCCAGGCCTACGACGGCCGGGGCTACACCCTGCAGATCAACCAACCGGCCCTCCTGGCTGAGCTGACCGGCATCGCCGTCGTGGCCGACTTCCGCAGCCGCGACGTGGCTGCCGGTGGACAAGGGGCACCGCTGGTGCCGGCCTTCCACCGGATGTTGTGGCACCGACCGGATCGGGACGTGGCCGCGCTCAATCTGGGCGGCATCGCGAACCTCAGCCTGCTGCCGTCCGACGGGCCGGTGCGTGGATTCGACTGCGGCCCGGCCAACGTACTGATGGATCACTGGATTCGCCGGCATCACGGCCAGCCCTTCGATGCAGGTGGCCGCTGGGCCGCGTCCGGGCAGGTGCATCCGGGCCTGCTGGCCGACCTGATGCGGGAGCCCTGGCTGCAGCTGGCGCCCCCGAAGAGCACCGGGCGTGATCTGTTCGACGCCGACTGGCTCGACGCGCATCTGGGCCGCTGGCCTGGGCTCGCGCCCGCCGATGTTCAGGCGACGCTGTGCGAGTTCACGGCAAGCTGTGTGGTGCTGCACCTGGAACGCCATGCCCCGCAGACGGAAGAGCTGGTCGTCTGTGGCGGGGGGGCGCTGAATGCGCACCTGATGACGCGCCTGGCGGCTCGGCGGCCGATGCTGCGGGTGCGCGACTCTTCAGCATGGGGCCTGCCGCCGCTGCAGGTGGAAGCTGCGGCCTTTGCATGGCTGGCCAGCGCGTGTCTGGCCGGTGAACCGGGCAACCGACAGGAAGTCACCGGGGCGCATGGCCCCCGTGTACTGGGTGCTGTGTATCCGGCCTGACGTTCAGGCCGACGCGCAAACCCAGGCCCGGACCCGCGCCAAGGCCGGCCGGGCGCGGGCCTTAAAGCGAAACCTCAGACGGAAAAACTCGACCCGCAGCCGCAGGTGGTCGTCGCGTTCGGATTCTTGATCACGAACTGGGCGCCTTCGAGGTCTTCCTTGTAGTCGATCTCGGCACCGACGAGGTACTGCAGGCTCATGGCGTCGATCAGCAGCGTCACGCCATTCTTCTGCATCTGGGTGTCGTCTTCGTTGACGATTTCGTCGAACGTGAACCCGTACTGGAAGCCGGAGCAACCACCGCCCTGCACGAACACGCGCAGCTTCAGCTCGGGGTTGCCCTCTTCGTCGACCAGCTCCTTGACCTTGCCGGCGGCGCTGTCGGTGAAGACGATGGGTGCCGGCATCTCGGTCTGGATCTCTGCGGCAACTGCACTCATGAATACTCCTGGGAACCCGTGGATGACGGGATTATCCGTTACTGGACGCCAGCTTCAACGCGGCGAGGCCGGGCTTTTCCTCGGCCGTCAGCGGATGGAGCAGCCCGTCGATCGTGGCACCCTGGTGCATTTCGAGGGCTTGATAGTTCACATCGCCCACGATGCGCGCCTTGGGCTGCAGTTCCAGCAGCTCCAGCGACAGGACCGGGCCTTCCACCGTTCCGTTGATGATGACATGGTCAGCCTTGACCTTGCCGGCCACCCGGGCTTTTTCGCTGATCACCACGATGCTCGGGCCCTCGCCTTGCGAGATCACGTCGCCAACCACCTCCCCATCGATCCTCAGGCCGTCCGTGAAGTGGAGCTGCCCTTCGACACGGGTGCCCTCACCGATGAGGCTGCGGATGGGCGGCTGCTGCTTCTTGCCAAACATGTGTGTCTCCTGAGTGTGGGCAGCTCGGGCCGCGGGCCCGGGCCCGGGTTCACAGATCGGTCGTCTGCCGGGCCTGCACAGCGCCCTGCAGGTTGGTCACCTTGACCTCCACCGCCTCGACAACGGCCGCAGCCGGGAAATCGATCACACCTTCCGTGCGCTGGTAGTGCTTCAGTTCAAGCGCACGCGCGCCCCCCGGCATGGCATGGGTCCAGGGGCGGCCGTCGAGTCGGCCGCGCAAGGACAGCTCATAGCGTCCGCGGAAGTCCGGCAGGTTGCGCCCGTTGCGCATCACCAGCATCTGAAACCTGAGCTGTCCGGGCATCACCAGCTCGGCGTGCAGGCCCCGCACGATCAAGGCACCGGACTCACCCGCGGGCATCAGTTGCTCGAAAAAGCCCAGGTCCTCGCGCAGCGCCAGGTTCTCGGCTTCGAGCACCTTGATCTGGGCCGCCAGCCGCTCCTGGGCCACACGTTCACTGCGCAGCAGGCTGTCGGCGGTGTTCGCGATCGAGCGGGCCTGCTCGCGTTCGCCGCGCAACGCGGCCAGTTCGGCGCGCAGTTCGAGCAGTTCCTGGCGATTGGCCTGCCCGACCCCGGCCAGCGACTTGCCGAACTCGAAGGCCCACAGTGCCAGGGCCGCAGAAAAGCCCAGCATCAGCGCAAACACGGCCCAGCGCAGCGGCCAGGGCAGGTGGCTGCGGACGATCACGCGCGGGGCGCTGATCGAGAGCCGGCGCTTCAGCAGCTTCCAGCGCACGTGCGAGCCTGCGCCGCGGGTCTCAGGGCAGGACCGGCACGAGGGTCAGCCCGGCGGTCTCGTCCAGGCCACACATCAGGTTCATGCACTGCACGGCCTGGCCCGAGGCGCCTTTGGTGAGGTTGTCCTCGACAACCAGCACCATCGCGAGATCAGGCTGGGGCTTGTGCACCGCAATGCGCACGTAGTTCGACGCGCGCACCGAGCGGGTTTCGGGCGCCGAACCCGGCGGCATCACGTCGATGAAATGTTCACCGCGGTAGCAGTCCTCGAACAGCTGCTGCAGATCGACCGCCTGACCAGCGGGTGTCAGGCGCGCATACAGCGTCGAGTGGATGCCGCGGATCGCCGGGATCAGGTGCGGCACGAACAGGCAGTGGACTTCGGAGGAGCCCGGCGAGACGCCCGCGATGGTGCGCAACTGCTGATTGATCTCGGGCCCGTGCCGGTGACCCTTCACGCCATAGGCCTTGAAGTTGTCACTGGCCTCGGACATGAGGGTGTGCACCTCGGCCTTGCGGCCCGCGCCGGACACGCCCGAGGCGCAGTTGGCAATCAGGTGCGACGCATCGACCAGGCCGGGCGTGCGCAGCAGCGGTGCCAGGCCGAGCTGCACGCTCGTCGGGTAACAGCCGGGGTTGCCGATGATGCGGGCCTTGCGGATCGCCTCGCGGTTCAGTTCGGGAAGGCCATAGACGGCTTCGGCCAGCAGGTCGGGACACGCATGCGGCATGCCGTACCACTTCTCGAACTCGGCGGTGTCCTTGAGGCGGAAGTCGGCGGCCAGGTCGATGACCTTGACCCCTGCGGCCAGCAGCTCACGCGCCTGGGCCATCGCCACACCGTGCGGCGTGGCAAAAAAGACGACGTTGCACTGATCGAGCTGTGCCTCGTCCGGGCTCACGAAAGCCAGCTTCACACGGCCGCGCAGCGACGGATACATGTCGGCCACCGGCATGCCGGCTTCCTTGCGCGAGGTGATGGCGGTGATCTCGACCCCGGGATGCTGGCTGAGCAGGCGCAGCAGCTCCACCCCGGTGTAGCCCGTGCCGCCGACGATACCGACCTTGATCATGTGAGACTCCAAACGAAGCGGGCGGGAGCGTCATGGGCTGCCGCCTCGAGAAACATAGGTGGAAAACGATTGTAGAAGCACAAAGGCCGCCCGAGGGCGGCCTTTGTATCCAGCGGAACATCCGCCAGGGTCGAAATCAGCGCTTGCTGAACTGCTTGCGGCGACGTGCACCGTGCAGACCGACCTTCTTCCGTTCGACTTCACGAGCGTCGCGGGTGACGTAGCCTGCCTGGCTGAGCGCGGACTTCAGGGCCGCGTCGTAGTCGATCAGGGCACGCGTGATGCCGTGACGCACGGCGCCGGCCTGGCCGGACTCGCCACCACCGTGGACGTTGACCTTGATGTCGAAGGCCGCGTCATTGGCGGTCAGCACCAGCGGCTGGCGCACGATCATGATGGACGTCTGACGGCCGAAGTACTGCTCGACCGGCTTGCCGTTCACGACGATCTGGCCGGAGCCCTTCTTGATGAACACACGGGCCACCGAAGACTTGCGGCGGCCGGTGCCATAGTTCCAATTTCCGATCATCGCCGCTCCTTAGATCTCGAGCACTTTGGGCTGCTGGGCGGTGTGGGGGTGCGAGGCACCGGCGTACACCTTCAGCTTCTTGATCATCGCGTAGCCCAGAGGACCCTTCGGGAGCATGCCCTTGACGGCCTTCTCCAGAGCGCGGCCGGGATGCTTGGCCTGCATGTCCTTGAACTTGGTGCCGTAGATGCCGCCCGGGAAGCCCGAATGGCGGTAGTACACCTTTTGTTCGGCCTTGCTGCCGGTGACACGGATCTTGTCGGCGTTGACGATGACGATGAAATCACCGGTATCGACGTGAGGCGTGTAGATGGCCTTGTGTTTGCCGCGCAAACGGAGAGCAACTTCGCTGGCTACTCGTCCGAGCACCTTGTCGGTGGCGTCAATCACAAACCACTCGTGCGTCACTTCGGCCGGCTTGGCGCTGAAGGTCTTCATGAGAATTCCAGTATGGAGGTTTGCTCAACCCAGGGGCGTGCCGGTGATGCACTTCGCGGTCGGCGCTGCTTCATGGGTGAGCAGCCTCTTAGGCGAAGATTGCCGGCAGTGATGCAGGCTTGCGGTCATCCGGTGCCGCCCCGCGCGCAGGTCTTGTGCTTCAATGGGTGTGGTGGCCACGTTGCGGCTTTCACCGCTGCGGTCGTCACCCACGACAGGCACATGAGCCCAGGCGCCATTCCCCCGGGGTTGTCACGGGGAAAGCCGGCGAGTATACCCGCCCCGACCCGATCGGCGCAAGCGCCCGGACGTACCCCGCAAAATCAGGCTTCATGTGTACAAGTCCCTGATTCGGCACAGGAATTGAGGGCCCCGACCCTGGGCAGGATGCCACGGGTCGGGTATCCTAGGGTTAACCCTTAAGGAGCATGTGATGGGCTATCCCGGTGACGCATTGAGCCGCCCCCGCTTTGGTGTGGGCCGCCACGATCGCCCGGACTCGGGCCAGCCGCCTGCTGCGCCCCTGTTCACCTGGGTGCCGGTGCGCTCGCTCGCGGCGCGGCATCGCCCGCGCATCCTGGCGCATCTGCTGGCGCTGGATGCGTCGGACCGCTACCTGCGTTTCGGCCACCCGGCCACCGACCTGCAGATCGAAAAATACGTCGCGTCGCTCGATTTCGAGCGCGACGAGGTGTTCGGCATCTTCAATCGCAGGCTGCAGCTGATCGCCGTGGCCCATCTGGCCTACGGTGCTCCCCAGCAGATCATCGGCGAACCGGCCATGGTGGAGTTCGGTGTCTCGGTGTCCCGTTCGGCCCGGGGTCGAGGTTATGGTGCACGGCTGTTCGACCGGGCCGTGATGCATGCCCGCAACCGCCGCATCGACACGTTGTATGTGCATGCGCTGAGCGAAAACACCGCGATGCTGAAGATCGCACGCAAGGCCGGCGCCGTCGTGGAACGGCACGGCAGCGAGTCGCAGGCCTGCCTCAAGTTGCCGCCGGACACGCTGGCCACCCATGTGGAGCAGATCATCGAAGGTCAGGCCGCCGAGGTGGACTACCGGCTAAAGCGGCATGCGCTGCGGCTCGACGCCGTGCTGGACGCCGTGGCCGAGATCAAGACCCAGCTCGGCACGACCCGCAGCACCGCCTCGGAATGAGGCCCCCCCGGGCCTGACATCGCCCCCGGACCCCCGATATGGGCGATGGGCGGCCATCGTGGCCGTCAGTAACATCGCGCCGCAGAGCGTCCGGCATGCCCACTCACAAGGGGCGGCGGTGATCCGGGCGGATGTGGTGAGGCCATGGATTCCCTGTTGCTGATCGTGCTGGTGGTGGTCGCAGCGCTTGTCGGAGCGGGGCTGGCCCACGTCCTTTTGCGCCGGCAGCGCTCCAAGGCCTTGCCACGAGAGTGGCACCTGACGCTGCGCCCGGTGTTCACTGCCCAGGAGCGGCGCATGTTTGCGCAACTGGTCGAGGCCTTTCCCCAGCACGCGGTGCTCGTCAAGCTGCCGCTGACGCGGTTCACGCAGCCCAGCGAACCGGCGCGGGTCAAGTACTGGCACGACCTGATCGCCAGCCTGCACGTCACCTTCGCCATCTGCACTCCGGGCGGGCGCGTGATCGCCGCGATCGACATCGAAGGGCCCCGCGGCGGATCGCGGCGAGCCTCGGCCATCAAGGCCGGTGTGCTGCGCGCCTGCCGGGTGCGCTACCTGTGCTTCATGGTCGATGACCTGCCCTCGCTCGACGAGGTGCAGCGCATGGTCCTGCAGGACGCCGGTGCGGCCGCCTTGTCCGGCAGCGGCCCGGTGACCGGCCCCTCGCAGCTCGACGAAGCGCGCAGCACCCTGGCCACCACGGTCAAGCGTCGGCGCGAACAGCGCGATGCGCTGTGGCAGGACTCCAGCTTTTCGCACGACTCCTTCTTTGCGCCGGACAGTCGCCTCGAAGGCCTGGTCGAAAGCGGGTTCACCCCGCTGGCGCCGGCGCCCCCTCCCCCACCGGCCCCAACCCGTACAGCCGCACCCCCCGCGGCCACGGACATCGTGGGCCGGGTGGTCGATCACGCCGCACCGCCTGGCCGCTGACCTGCCTGCAGTCTGCAACGCCGATGGCAGTCTCGGCCAGGGCCTGCGCCCCGACTGCGGCTACGATGCCGCATGACCGCACCTGCAGCATCTCACCCGTATGACCGCCTCACGCCCGACTGCGTGCTGGACGCCCTCGACGCCGCCGGCCTGCGCGGCGACGGGCGGCTGATCCAGCTGAATTCGTATGAGAACCGGGTGTTCCAGGTGCACCTCGAGGATGGCCAGGTGGTCGTCGCCAAGTTCTATCGGCCCGGACGCTGGTCGGTCGAGCAGATCCTGGAGGAGCATGCCTTTGCCCGGGCCCTGGCCGATGCCGAGGTGCCGGTGGTGGCCCCCCTGCCGCTGGCATCAGGCAGAACCCTGGCCGAACACGACGGATTCCTGCTGGCGGTGTCGCCACGCCGGGGCGGTCGTGCGCCGGAGCTGGACGATCCGCTGACGCTGGAGTGGCTCGGCCGATTCCTGGGCCGCATCCATGCCGTCGGGGCGAAGCAGCCCTTTGTGCATCGCCCCGCGCTGGACATCACCAGCTTCGGCGAGGAACCGCGCGACTGGTTGCTGGCGCACGAGTCGGTGCCACCGGACGTCCGCCCGGCCTGGGAAGATGCGATGGCACGCGCCCTCGACGCCGTGCGCGAGGCCTTTGCTGCCGCGGGTGACGTGACCACGATCCGCGTGCACGGCGACTGCCACGTCGGCAACATCCTGTGGACCGAAGGTGGCGGCCCGCACTTCGTGGACCTGGACGATGCGCGCATGGCGCCCGCCGCACAGGATCTGTGGATGCTGCTGTCAGGCGACCGCGCCACGATGACCCGCCAGCTGAGCGACGTGCTGGCCGGGTACGAGGACTTCCGCGAGTTCGATCGCCGCGAACTGCGTCTGCTGGAACCGCTGCGCACGTTGCGCCAGATCCACTACAGCGCCTGGCTGGCCCGGCGCTGGGACGACCCGGCCTTCCCGGCCGCGTTCCCGTGGTTCGGGACGTCGGCCTACTGGTCCGAACAGGTCACGGTGTTGCGCGAGCAGGCCGACGCGATGGCGCAGGCGCCGCTGCACGTCTGAGCGGGCGCACCGCGCCCGCTCCCCGAGCTGCCGCTCAGCCGCTCAGTGGGTCAGCAGGCTGTTGACGCGGCGCACATAGGCCGCCGGGTCCTCGAGCTGCCCGCCCTCGGCCAGCAGGGCCTGGTCGAACAGCACCTGTGCCAGGGTGTCGAAGCGTTCACCTTCGGTGTCGGCCAGCCGGCGCACCAGCGTGTGCTCGGTGTTGATCTCCAGGATGGGCAGCGTGCGCGGCGCCTGCTGGCCGGCCTGCTTGAGCAGACGGGCCAGGTGACCGCTCATGTCGCCCTCTTCGGTCACGAGGCAGGCCGGTGAGTCGACCAGACGGGTGGTCACCCGGGTGTCCTTGGCGCGGTCCTTGAGGCTTTCGCGCAGCCGCTCGAGCAGGGGCTTGAAAGCCTCGGCGGCCTCGTCGGCCTTTTTCTTCTCTTCCTCGTCCTGCAGCTTGCCCAGGTCGACCGAGCCCTTGGCCACGCTTTGCAGCGGCTTGTCGGCAAACTCGAACAGGTAGTTGAGCATCCACTCGTCGACCCGATCGGTCATCAGCAGCACCTCGATCCCCTTCTTGCGGAAGATCTCCAGCTGCGGGCTGTTGCGGGCGGCTGCCAGGGTGTCGGCGGTAATGTAGTAGATGGCTTCCTGGCCTTCCTTCATGCGGGCGACGTAATCGTCGAGCGACACACCTTCGTCGGCATGGGTGGACGCAAAACGCAGCAGCTTGGCCAGTCGGTCGCGGTTGGTGTTGTCCTCGCCCACACCTTCCTTGAGCACGGCGCCGAACTCCTTCCAGAAGCTCGCGTATTTGTCCTTCTGGTTCTCGGCCAGGTCTTCCAGCATGGACAGCACCTTCTTGGTCGAGCCCTCGCGGATGGCCTTGACGTCGCGGCTTTCCTGCAGCAATTCGCGCGACACGTTCAGCGGCAGGTCGGCACTGTCGATGACACCACGCACGAAGCGCAGGTAGACCGGCATCAGGGCTTCGGCGTCGTCCATGATGAACACGCGCTTGACATAGAGCTTCACGCCGCCGCGCTTGTCGCGGTTCCACAGGTCGAACGGGGCCTTGGCCGGGATGTAGAGGAGCTGCGTGTATTCGCTGCGGCCCTCGACCCGGTTGTGGGTGTAGGCCAGCGGCGCCTCGGTGTCGTAGGTGATCTGCTTGTAGAACTCGTGGTACTGCGCCTCATCCACGTCGGACTTGGAGCGTGTCCAGAGAGCCGCCGCCTGGTTGACGGTCTCCCATTCGTCCTTCAGCACATGCTCGCCCTTGTCCTGATCCCACTCCTCCTTGCGCATCAGGATGGGCAGGGAGATGTGGTCGGAGTACTTGCCGATGATGGACTTCAGGCGCCAGCGGCTGAGGTAGTCGCCCTCCTCTTCGCGCAGGTGCAGGATCACGTCGGTGCCGCGCTGTGCGCGGGTGATGGGCTCGACCTCGAAGTCGCCGGTGCCATCGCTGCTCCAGCGCACCCCCTGCTCGGCCGGCAGGCCGGCGCGCCGAGACTCGACGGTGATGCGGTCGGCCACGATGAAGCCGCTGTAGAAGCCCACGCCGAACTGGCCGATCAGCTGGGCGTCCTTCTGCTGGTCGCCCGAGAGCTTGTCCATGAACTCGCGCGTGCCGCTCTTGGCGATCGTGCCCAGGTTGGCCACCGCCTCCTCGGCCGACAGGCCGATGCCGTTGTCGCTGATCGTCACGGTGCGGTTCGCCTTGTCGAAGCTCACGCGCACTTCGAGGTTGGGCTGGTCCTCGTAGAGCTGGGCATGGTTCAGCGCCTCGAAACGCAGCTTGTCGCAGGCATCCGACGCATTGGAGATCAGCTCACGCAGGAAGATCTCCTTGTTCGAGTACAGCGAATGCGCCACAAGGTGCAGCAGTTGCTTGACTTCGGCTTGGAACGACAGGGTTTGCTTTTCCATGATGTGTTCTGTGCAGGCTGACGGTGAACGGCACGCGCGTGGACGAGTGGACGACACACGCTGCCGCGCTGACATGGGGGCCGTCAGGCCGGTTTCAAGGGGGAAAGAACCGGCAGGCCCGCGACGGGGCCTGCCACCCCCTCCCCGCTGGGGGAAGGAGTCGATGCGCGCCTCAGCGGCCGCGCCGGGTCAGCGGCCGCGCAGATGCGCGGGCGCCTCGAGCTTGCGGGCCAGCAGCGACAGCACCAGCGTCATCACCAGGTACATGGCCGAGATGGCCAGGTAGGGCTCCCAGTAGCGCGAGTACGCCCCGGCCACGGTGCGGGCTGCCAGGGCCAGCTCGGCCAGGCCGATGGCGGACACCAGCGACGAATCCTTGACCAGGGTCACGGCTTCGTTGACCAGCGGCGGCACCATGCGCCGGAACGCCTGCGGCAGGATCACGTAACGCATGCTCTGCCCGTGCGTCAGACCCAGGCTGTAGGCTGCCTGGGTCTGACCGGTGTGGATCGACTGGATGCCGGCCCGGAAAATCTCCGAGATGTAGGCCCCCGCGTTGAGCGTGAGGGCCAGCGCACCGGACAGGAAGGCACCGTAGTTCTGCCGCAACTGCGTGGCCGCCTCGCCGCTCAGCAGCAGGCCATGCTCGGGATGCACCAGCGTGGGCATCAGCGCAAAGTGCACCAGCAGGATCTGCACGAACAGCGGCGTGCCGCGGAAGAAGGTGACGTAGGCCACCGTCAACCACTGCGCCGGCCTAATCAGCACACGCGCCCACGTCGCCTTGGGCGGCGGGGCGTTGCGCGAGGCCGTCACCAGCCCGAGCAACAGACCCAGCGCCAGCCCGCCGGCGATCGCGACGATGGTGAGCTTGATGGTCATCCACAACCCGGCGATGAACAGGGGTGTGTATCCGGAGAGGATTTCCCAGCGCAAGTCCACGGTGGCGTCCTAGAGTCGCAGAAATCGCACGACGTGCTGGCGCGTCAGTTCGACGCAGCCGACGCCGCCGGTGCAGCCGCTGCCGGCATGTCCCGCTTGGCGCCGAAGTACTTGGCGTAGATCTGGTCGTAGGTGCCGTCGGCCTTGATGTCGGCCAGGCCCTTGTTCAGCTTCTCGAGCAGTTCGGCATTGCCCTTGCGCACGGCCAAGCCGTACTGCTCAGGCGTGAAGCTGCTGTCCGAGACGGTCTTGAACTTGGCCGTGGTGTTGTTGGCCACGTAGTTCTCGACCACACCGTTGTCGGCCACGACGGCGTCGACGCCACCAGCTTCCAGCTCCTTCAGTGCCAGCGGGGTGGACTCGAAGCGCTTGACGTTGGTGCTGTTCTTGCCCAGCAGCTTGGTCACGACCTCGTCGCCGGTGGTGCCGGTCTGCACGCCGACCTTCAGCTTCTTCAGGTCATCGAACTTGGCGACCTTGGAGTTGTCGCGCACGGCGATCAGCTGGCTGGCGTCGAAGTAGGGGTTGGAGAAGTCCATCGTCTGCTTGCGCTCTTCGGTGATCGTGATCGCCGAGACGAGGAAGTCGCGGTCGCCCTGAGCCAGCGTGTTGAAGATGCCTTCCCAGGGAGTGTTGACGAACTTCACCTCGAAGCCGGCCTTGGCCGCGATCGCGCTGACCACGTCGATGTCGAAACCGACGATCTCGCCCTTGTCGTTCTGGGACTCGAACGGCGCATAGGCCGCGTCGGTGCCGACGACGTACACCTTGGCCGGAGCCGGGGCCGGTGCCGAGGCCTCGACCGCAGGAGCGGCGGGCGGCGGAGGCGGTGGCTCAGCCTGCTTGCCGCAGGCGGCGAGCACGAGGCCGGCCATCAGCATGGCAGCGCGCTGCCACATCGGAGTGAGCGTGGATAGGCTCAGGGAAGCTTGAGTCATGAAGTCGTTCCTCTTGGGAATATGACGAAACCGCCATTCTCGCCCGAAGTTGCACAAAAAAAGACCGCCGGGCTGCACCGGCGGTCTTGCAAGCGGCGTGCCGAGGCAACGCCTGAGGGTTAGCCCGGATGCTCAGGGCTGGGCAAACACGGCAATCGTGCGGCCCGGCGCCGTGAAGGCCCCGGTCGCCGGATCAAAGGCCGCCTGGCGCACACGGGCGTCGCTGCCGGCCTGCTGCACCGGGTGCAGCGCGGCCGTCTTGCCCACGTAGGCCGGCAGGGTGTACGACTGGGCCTGCGCATGGGCGTTGATCAGCACGATCAGGCTCTGGTACTTGCCGTCGCCACAGGCACCGCCACCCGCCTTGCTGCCGGCAATGCGCATGACGATCAGGCCGTCCTTCTGCGCGGCTTCGTCGGGGAAGCTCACGCAGGCGGTGACGTCCTCGCCGGTGCGCAGGCGCAGCATCGTGGTGTCGCGCCGCAGGCGCAGCAGGTCCAGCACCGCATCGCGCGTGGCGGCGATGTCGGCCGCCGCCGGGCGGGCCTGGGCCGCCTGCAGATAAGGCTTCATCAGGTCCCAGCCGTCGAGGTTCTTCTCGGCCGGCGGCAGGCCCATCTCGCCGAAGTAGTTGGTCGAGGCCGTCCAGTCGATGCGGTTGAACCAGTCGCCCGAGTTGTAGCTGTCGCGATCGAACGACTTGGAGCGCAGCAGCTCGTCACCGGCATGGATGAACGGCATGCCCTGCCCCATCAGCACGGTGCCCAGCGCCACCACCTGCGCCCGGGCGCGTTCTGCGGCGGTCGTGCCGATCGGATGCTTGTACTGGCCGATGTCGAACAGGGTTTCACCATCGTGCACGCCGGCGTAGTTCACGACTTCCTGCGGGTCGCTGGTGTAGCCGGCCTGCTGGCCGCCGTAGTCGTAGGCCGAGGCGGCCTTGCCGTTGAGCATGAAGTTGCGCACGCTGCCGGCCAGCCCCAGGCGGATCAGGTCCTGGCGGTAGCGCAGGTCGGCACGCTGGGCCTCGGTGCAGGCGCCGGCATTGAGCTCGTTGTTGTCGTAGCAGCGGCCACTCACGAAGCCCTGGTTGCGGATCATGTCCTGGCCGGAGTCGAAAGGCCCGCCGCCGCGGATGGCATCACGGATGCGGTCGCTGAACGAGCCGATGCCGGTGCCGGCCAGATTGGCCTGGCGCGCCTGGACGAACTGCCGGTCATTCTCGACCTCGCCGAAGTTCCAGGCCTCGCCGTAGTACAGCAGCTCGCGGCCGGCGGCAGCGTCGGTCTGGGTGCGCGCCTTGACCATCGCGGCCTTGGGAATGTGCCCCATGATGTCGAAGCGGAAGCCATCGACGCGGTAGTGCACCGCCCAGGTGCGCAGCGTGTCGAGCATCAGCTTTTCCATCATGCGGTACTCGGGCGCGGTGTTGTCGCAGCAGGTGCTGCGCTCGATCACGCCATCGCCGCTGAGGCGGTAGTAGTAGCCCGGCACGATGCGATCCAGGAAGTTGCCGCTGGTGTGGTTGTAGACCACGTCCATCACGACACGCAGGCCGTTGCCGTGCAGCGACTGCACCATCTCGCGGAACTCGCGCACGCGCACCGCGCCATCTGCCGGGTTGGTGGCGTAGCTGCCTTCGGGTGCACCGTAGTGGCGCGGGTCATAACCCCAGTTGAAGCAGTCCTGGTCCTTCACGGCCGCAATCGTCGCCTGCGGCGCCTCGCTGACCGGCCCGGCGCCGGTGACCGCCGGCGACTGGCAGCCGACCTCGTCGATGGTGGCCAGGTCATAGGTGGGCAGCAGGTGCACATGGGTCAGCCCGGCTGCTGCCAGCGACTGCAGGTGCTGCATGCCGCGCGACTGCGAGCGTGCGAAGGCGGTGTACTTGCCGCGGTCGGCGGCCGGCACGGTGCCGTCGTTGACCGAAAAGTCGCGCACATGCAGCTCGTACAGCACGCTGTCTTCCGGTGCGGCCAGCGGGGGCACGGCATGGGTGTCCCAGCCCGCGGGCTTGAACATGGCGTGCGACAGGTCGGCCACCATGGCCGCCTGGCCATTGGCGTTGAGCGTGACGGCATAGGGGTCGGTCACGTCGTTGGTGACAACCGCCGCGTCGGCACGCGAGTACACCTGCACGCGGTAGGTGTAGTAGGCCTGGTTGGTCCAGGCCTTGTCACCGACCACACTCCACACGCCGGAGGCGGCATCCAGCACCATCGGCACGGGCGGGCCGCCCACGATGCGCAGCTCGACCGAGCGCGCCGTCGGGGCCCACAGGCGGAAGGTCGGTGTGCCGTCGGCCGCAAAGCTCGTGCCCAGCACGGCGCCGGCAGCCTGATCGGCATACAGCGCATCCAGCACGCCCTGTACCTGCAGCTGCGTGGCCGCCTGGACCTGACCGGCCGCCTCGCGCGTGATCACCAGCTGACCCTTCAGCCAGACCGGCACGTTGGCCTGCGCTGCGGCCGGCACCGTGAGTGCCTGGGCCGAGGCCAGATGCGGAAAGCGCGCCGCCAGCTCGGCCGGCAGGGCGGCGAGCGACAGCTCGACGCTGCCATCGGCCCCGGTGACCCCGGTGGTGCCGGCTGCGATACCGCCTTGCGCGGCATGGTGCAGCCGGTACTGGCTGCCCGCCGGCGCGCCCGGCCAGACGATTGTGCCCGGTGCCAGCCACATGGCCTTGGCGCTGGCCAGGTTCAGGCCGCTGGCCGCACCGGCGCTGCTGTACACCGCACAGTCGCCCTGCTTGAGCCAGACCTCCTGGCCGCGGGTGGTGATGTCGGCCGCAAAGCTCACGCTGCGGTCGCATTCGCCGTCCTTGTCGGCGGTGGTGGCGCCGGTGGCCTTGTTCAGCAGGAAGTCGATGCGGCCCTTGCTGGTGTCCAGCGCGATGTCGACGTACGCGCCCCAGCTGTCGGTCGATGCAAAGGCAAACCGCGGCGAGCCGGGCCAGCCGCTGGACGGTGTGGTCGGGCCGCTCCAGGAATAGACGGCCCAGTCGGTGTAGTTGTTGTCGCTGCGCTGGTAGTGCACCCGCAAGGTGGATGCCGCAACGCCGGTCGTGCCGCCACCGCCGGGCGGTGGCTCAGTCCCGCCATCGCTGCCCCCGCCCCCACCGCCGCACGCACTCAGCAGGGTGACCCCGGCGCCCAGCGCCAGAGCCCATGCACCGCGCTGCCAGCGCGGCCAGATCGAACCGAACATGCCTGTCTCCTGTGACATGGGTTCGGGGCTTGTAGTTTTAGTACGTTATGAGATGACGAGCGAGATGCCATCCGAACCAGTGCGGCGGATTCTCATGAAGCAAAACTACACCGTCAACCCGCGGCGAATACCCCTGGCTTGTAGTCGATGTAGTTCGCCCGTGTCAGCTGGCCGGGCCGTGTGCGCTGCGGCTCAGGGCATCAGGGCCAGGCGGCGCACCGGGCCACCGGCCGTGCAGCATTCGGCCGCCTGCAGCACCAGGCGGCGCAGCGCGGCCCAGGGGTCGAGCGGCCAGTCCGGGTGGCGCAGCCCCTTGACGACGCCGTCGCACACCTGCGCGGCGCTCAGCAGCGCCAGCAGGCCGTCGTCACTGGCACGGGGCAGGATGCGTTCGAACAGCTTTTCCTTCACACCCCAGACCCGCTGCTCGCGCAGCGCCATCGGCAGCGGGCGGCCGGCGGCCATTGCATCGCGCACCCGCTTGAGGGCGCGGATGTCCTCCGACAGGGTCCAGTGCACCAGCACCGCGGCTTCGCCTTCGGCCTCCAGGCCGTCGAGCATGCGCAAGGCACGTGGCACCTGGCCGGCCAGCACCGCCTCGGACAGTTTGAAGACGTCGTAGCGGGCCACGTTGAGCACCGCGGACTCGATCTGCTCGAAGGTCAGCTCGCCCTGCGGATACAGCAGACCGAGCTTCTGGATCTCCTGGTGCGCTGCCAGCAGGTTGCCCTCGACCCGGTCGGCAAAAAACGCGAGCGCATGTTGACCGCCCTCGCCGGGCTGGACCCGCTGGCCCTGGGCCGACAGCCGCTGCGCGATCCACTGCGGCAGGGCCTTGCGGTCGACCGGATCGATGCGCAAGGTCACGCCCGCGGCATCCAGGGCGGTGAACCACGCGCTCGACTGGGTGGCCTTGTCCAGCCGGGGCAGGGTCACGATGGTGACCACGTCGCCACCGTCGGCCGTCAACCGGCAGTAGTCCTGCAACGCCTGGGAGCCTTCCTTGCCGGGCTTGCCGCCGGGAATGCGCAGCTCGATCAGACGCCTTTCGGCAAACAGGCTCAGGGCCTGCACGTCGGCCAGCACTTCGCTCCAGTCGAAATGGGCCCCGACCACGGTGTGGACACTGCGCTCGGTGTGCCCGGCCGCCCGGGCCGCTGCGCGGATGAGGTCCTGCGCCTCCTGGGCCAGCAGCGGCTCGTCGCCGTACAGCGCATAGACGGGCCGCAGGCCCTGCCGCAGGTGGGTCGCCAGTTGGTCAAGTCGCAGTTGCATGCGCCGGCCGGTTCACAGCTTGATGGCGGCCAGACGACGCATCACCTGGGCGGCGATCTCGCGGCGCATGGTCTCGACCATCTGGGACTCTTCGCTTTCCTTGGCCAGCGCCGCGCTTTCGTTGTAGCTCAGCGTCTGCGCCAGCCCCAGTTCGGTGGGCCCGACCAGCTCACGCCCGGCCGGGGTGCGCACGCGGAACTTCAGCCGGGTGGTGATGGCGAACTCACGCACCTGGCCGGCCGCCGTGGAGGCACTGACCACCCGGGTGACCTGGTCGGTCAGCACGTCCATCACGACCTCGGCCTCGGCGTCGGTGTCGACGATGCGCAGGTCGGGCACCAGCGCCAGTTGACGCTGGACTTCCAGGCCCATCATCGAACGCGGCGCAAAACCGAGCCGGATGCTGCGAAACGCCAGCTGGATGTCCCCGCGCAGCTTGAAGCCGCAGGCCGACAGGGCCACGGCAGCCACCGCCGAGGCGGCCGCGCGGCCCAGGCGGCGGCGCACGGGGGAGGTCGGCAGACGATGCGGCACGGTTCAGACCACCACGTTGACGAGCCGCCCGGGCACGACCACGATCTTTTTCGCGGGCTTGCCTTCGGAAAACTTCGCCACGTCGGGGCTGGCCAGCGCGGCCGCCTCGATGGCGGCCTTGTCGGCCGAGGCCGGCACCCGGATCGCCCCGCGCAGCTTGCCGTTGACCTGCAGCACCAGCTCGATCTCGTCCTGCACCAGCGCGGTGTCGTCGACCTGCGGCCAGGGGGCGTCGAGCAGGTCACCCAGTTCGGCGGCGTACCCCAGCTGCTCCCACAGCACATGCGTGATGTGCGGGCAGGCCGGGTACAGCACCCGCAGCAGCACGCCGAAGCCTTCGCGCAGTGCGGCATCCCCACCGGCGGCCTCGGGCTTGTAGCCCTCGAGCGCATTGAGCAGCTTCATCGCGCCGGAGACGACGGTGTTGTACTGCATGCGCTCGTAGTCGTAGCTCACCTGCCTGAGCACCGTGTGCACCTCGCGGCGCAGCGCCTTGCCCGCAGCGCCCGGCGCGGCACCCGACGCCTGGAGCGCCTCGGGCTGGCGCGTGCCGAAGTTCCACACCCGGCGCAGGAAGCGATGCGCGCCTTCGACACCGGCATCGTTCCACTCCAGCGTCTGCTCGGGCGGCGAGGCGAACATCGTGAACAGGCGGGCGGTGTCGGCGCCGTAGCGGTCGATCAGGTCCTGCGGGTCCACGCCGTTGTTCTTGGACTTGCTCATCGTGCCCACGCCTTCGTAGGTCACCTCCGAGCCGTCGCTCTTGAGCCGTGCGCCGGTGATCTTGCCGTGCTCGTCGAACACGTTGTCGACCTCGTGCGGCCAGAAGTACTCGATGCCGCCCTTGTCGGTGCGGCGCGAGTAGATGTGGTTGAGCACCATGCCCTGGGTCAGCAGCTTCGTGAAGGGCTCGTCGAGTTCGACAAGCTTCAGGTCGCGCATGACCTTGGTCCAGAAGCGGGCGTAGAGCAGGTGCAGGATGGCGTGCTCGATCCCGCCGATGTACTGGTCCATGCCCGGGCTGCCACCGGCGGCCCCCACGCCCTGCATCCAGTAGCGCGTGCCGGCACCGACCATGGCCTGGTCGTTCGTGGCGTCGCAGTAGCGCATGAAGTACCACGAGCTGTCCACGAAGGTGTCCATCGTGTCGGTCTCGCGGCGCGCCGCCTTGCCGCACTTCGGGCAGGCCACGTTCAGGAAGGCCTCGCACTTGTTCAGCGGGTTGCCCGAACCGTCGGGGATCAGGTCTTCGGGCAGCACCACCGGCAGGTCGGACTCGGGCACCGGCACCGAACCGCAGTCGTCGCAGTGGATGATGGGGATGGGCGTGCCCCAGTAGCGCTGGCGGCTGATGCCCCAGTCGCGCAGACGGTAGGTCGTCTTCTTTTCGCCCAGGCCCTTGCCGGCCAGGTCGGCCGCGACGGCGTCGACCGCCGCCTTGTAGCCCAGGCCGTCGTACTTGCCGCTGGCGATGCACACGCC
The DNA here is from genome assembly GCA_965650765.1 of uncultured Burkholderiales bacterium. GTDB lineage: Bacteria > Pseudomonadota > Gammaproteobacteria > Burkholderiales > Burkholderiaceae_C > Caldimonas. The sequence continues at coordinate 9,720 of CBFGPV010000006.1, read as the reverse complement.
GCGCTGTTTGTCGCCGTACCACTCGGCCCAGGCGTCGGTCGAGTAGGTCTCGCCCTCGACGGCAATGACCTGGCGGATCGGCAGACCGTATTTGCGCGCAAAGGCGAAGTCACGCTCGTCATGGGCCGGCACGCCCATCACCGCGCCATCGCCATAGCTCATCAGCACATAGTTGCCGACCCACACCTCGACCTGCTCGCCGGTCATCGGGTGCGTGACGTACAGGCCGGTGGGCAGGCCCTTCTTTTCCTGGGTGGCCAGTTCGGCTTCGGTGGTGCCGCCGGTCTTGCATTCCTCGATGAAGGCGGCCAGCGCCGGGTTCGTGGCCGCCGCATGGCTGGCCAGCGGGTGCTCGGGTGCCACCGCACAGAAGGTCACGCCCATGATGGTGTCGGCCCGGGTCGTGAAGACGTACAGCCGCCCGTCCTGGATGAGCGCCCCATCGGCCGCGCGGATCTCGTGCGGGAAGGCAAAGCGCACGCCTTCGCTCTTGCCGATCCAGTTCTCCTGCATCAGGCGCACGCGCTCGGGCCAGCCGGGCAGCTTGTGCTGCACATGGTCGAGCAGTTCGTCGGCGTACTTCGTGATGTTGAGGTAGTAGCCCGGGATCTCGCGCTTTTCGATCAGCGCACCCGAACGCCAGCCGCGCCCGTCGATCACCTGTTCGTTGGCCAGCACGGTCTGGTCGACCGGGTCCCAGTTGACGACCTGGGTGCGGCGCTCGGCGATGCCGGCCTCCAGCATCTTCAGGAACAGCCACTGGTTCCACTTGTAGTAGGCCGGCGAGCAGGTCGCGACCTCGCGGCTCCAGTCGATCGCCAGGCCCATCGCCTGCATCTGACCCTTCATGTGGGCGATGTTGTCGTAGGTCCAGCGCGCCGGCGGCACGCGGTTTTTCATGGCCGCGTTTTCGGCCGGCAGGCCGAAGGCGTCCCAGCCCATGGGCATCAGCACATTGAACCCGTTCATGCGCAGATGGCGGGTCAGCATGTCGTTGATGGTGTAGTTGCGCACATGGCCCATGTGCAGCTTGCCCGAGGGATAGGGCAGCATCGAGCAGGCGTAGAACTTCTTCTTGTTCGCGTCTTCGGTGACGCGGTAGGCGTCGCGTGCGCGCCAGTGGGCTTGCGCGGCCGCTTCCACGGCGCGGTGATCGAAGGCGGTGGGCTGTTGGGTGCTCATCGGTGCAAAGGCGCAAGGTGTGCGCCGATCCTGCTCGGGAGAAAAGGTCTGAGATTATAGGAAGCGCCCGCGGCCTGGCGCCGGCCGCCGGCCGCAGCTCAACGGCTGGCCGCTGGTCCGGCCGGGTCGATGACCGGGGTCGGATCGGCCACGAAGGCGATGCGGTGCAGCCCGGCCTGCTGGACCAGCCCGATCAGTTCGGCCACCTGGCCGTAGGGCACGGCCCGATCGGCGCGCAGGTGGACCTCGGTCTCGGGCTTGCGGCGAGCCGTCTCGGCCAGCTGCACCGCCAGCGCCACCCTCTCGACGGGTTGCCGGTCCTGCAGCAGGCGCCCGTCGGGGGTCAGGGTGAGCTCGATGAACACCGGGGCATCGGTGGGCGCCGCCGCCTCGCTGCGCGGCAGTTCCAGCTTGAGGCCGGAGGTGATCAGCGGTGCGGAAATCATGAAGATCACCAGCAGCACCAGCATCACGTCGATCAGCGGGGTCATGTTGATCTCGCTCATCGGCTGCGGGCCGCTGCGGCGCTCGAGGCGACCGAAAGCCATGGCGTGCTGCCTCAGCCCGGGTGGGGCGTTTCGCCCACCATCTCGCGCAGGTCGTGGGCAAAGCCTTCGAGGTCGGCCTCGCAGCCGCCCACGAGCTTGCCGAACACGTTGTAGGCCAGCACCGCCGGGATGGCCACCGCCAGACCCGCGGCCGTCATGATCAGCGCCTCGCCGACCGGTCCGGAGACCTTCTCGATCGTGATCTGCCCGTCGGCGGCCATGCCGACCAGCGCATGGTAGATGCCCCAGACAGTGCCGAACAGGCCGATGAAGGGCGCCGTGCTGCCGATGGAGGCCAGCAGCACCTGCCCGGTCTGGAGGTGGTCCAGGATGCCGTGCAGGGCGTCGCGCAGGCGGCGGGTCAGCTGCGAGGCCCGCTGGCCGGCCGATGCCAGCGACCCGGCCGGCGGGTCGGCCAGCGCCGCATCGAGCAGGGGCAGCAGCACACGTTCGCGGTCGATCGCCCCGAGCCGCATGCGCCCCTCGTCGAGCGACGTCGCCGCCCAGAAGGCCGGCACGCCGCGCTCGAGGTCACGCCGGGCGCGGCGCAGCAGCCAGGCCTTCCAGAAGATCAGCACCCAGGCGCTGACCGACATCAGCAGCAGCACCAGGGCCACGGTCCGGCTCACGCCGTCGCCCTGCTCCCAGAAGTGCGCGAAACCGTTCACTGCCCGGCGCCACCGCCGGCCATGCCCAGCACCTCGTCCATGCCGTACAGGCCGTGCGCGTGCTGCTTCAGGAAGCGGGCCGCACGCAGGCTGCCCTGCGCGTAGGTGGCGCGGCTGGAGGACTTGTGCGTGATCTCGATGCGCTCGCCGGTGCCGGCAAACAGCACCGTGTGGTCACCGACGATGTCGCCGCCACGCACCGTGGCAAATCCGATGGTGGACGGGTCGCGTTCGCCGGTGACACCTTCACGGCCATACACGGCACAGCTCTTGAGGTCACGGCCGATCGCCTGGGCCACGACCTCACCCATCTTGAGCGCCGTGCCGCTGGGCGCGTCGACCTTGTGGCGGTGATGGGCCTCGATGATCTCGATGTCGTACCCCTGCGCCAGCGCACGGGCGGCGGTTTCCAGCAGCTTGAGCACCACGTTGACGCCCACGCTCATGTTGGGTGCCATCACGATGGCGATGTCGCGGGCGATCTCGCCGATGCGGGCCTTCTGAGCCTCACTGAAGCCGGTGGTGCCGACCACGGCCTTCACGCCCAGTTCGCGGCACAGCTCCAGATGGGCCATCGTGCCTTCGGGGCGGGTGAAGTCGATCAGCACGTCGACACCCTGCAGCGCACGGCGCAGGTCGTCGGTGATGATCACCCCGCTGGCCTGGCCCAGGAAGGCCGAAGCATCCTGTCCCAGCGCGGGGCTGCCGGCGACGTCCAGTGCACCGGCAAGCTGGCAGTCGTCGGCCGCCAGCACGGCCTCGATCAGGGTGCGACCCATGCGGCCGGAACTCCCGGCAATGGCGATGCGTAGATTCATGTCAACGATGGCAAGGTGGGTTCGGTCGGTCCGGGGGTGATGGGAGTGGGCACGTCGGGTGGCGTGCCAGGATCATCGCTCCAGCGGGGGATAGTCGCGGCGGGGCGCCTGGGCCGTGGCAGCGGGTTCGGGCTTGCGCGGCGGCACCGGCAGGGCCTTCACCTGCTCCTCGGTCAGCTCCAGGCGCGGCAGCGACGAAGGCTTGCGGAAGACGTTGATCGCATTGACGAACTCTTCTTCGGCAGGGAGTTCGTCGGCCTCCAGACGGGCCAGCTGTTCGCCCTCGAAAAAGACCGTGACCCGGCGACGCTGCGGTTCGGCGCCCTGGCGCCGGATGGTGAACATGTAGTCCCAGCGGTCGGCGTGGAAGATGTCGGTCAGCAGCGGCGAGCCCAGCGCATCGCGCACCTGCGCACGGCTCATGCCGGGCTTGACCAGCTCGGCCATCTCGCGGGTCACGACGTTGCCCTGGACCACTTCGATCCGGTAGGGCGTGACGACACCGAGGAAGTTGTCCGACGATTGCAGCGAGCCGCATGCCGCAAGCAGCGTCAGGGCACACAGGCCACCGGAGCGCAGGCTCCACCGAATGAAAGTCGACATAGGGATTTGTCTGCCGGCGCGGCTTGACGCCGCACAACCTCGATATGATCCGAAGATTCTACCGGGTGGGCTCGCCGATGCTTCAAGCGGCCCATCGCGCACGGAGCCGCACATGACCAACGTCGACGAACTCAAGAGCAGCGGCCTGAAGGCCACCCTCCCCCGTCTGAAGATCCTGGAAGTCTTCCAGTCCGGCGCCCAGCGTCACATGACGGCCGAAGATGTCTACAAGGCGCTGCTGGCCGAGGGCTCGGACATCGGCCTGGCCACGGTGTACCGCGTGCTGATGCAGTTCGAGCAGGCCGGGTTGCTGTCGCGCAATCACTTCGAGGCCGGCAAGGCCGTGTTCGAGCTCAATGAAGGCAAGCACCACGATCACCTCGTGTGTGTGGTGTGTGGCCGGGTCGAGGAGTTCTACGACGCCGAGATCGAACGGCGCCAGCAGCAGATCGCCAAGGATCGCGGCTACGAGCTGCAGGACCATTCGCTCGCGCTTTACGTGGTGTGCGGCCGCGAAGGCTGCAAGGGCCAGGCCGGCGAACGCTGAGCGCCCGGCCCGCGCGAGGCGGGGAGGCGCGATCAGGAGCGCTCAGACCTCGTCACCACGCTCCATCGCACGCTGGTGACGCTCGATGAATTCCTTGTAGGTGTCGATGCCGCGCAGCTGCAGGATGGAGTTGCGCACGGCCGCCTCGACCAGCACGGCCAGGTTGCGGCCGGCGTCCACCGCGATCACCACCTTGCGCACCGGCACGCCCAGGATGTCCTCGTACAGCGGCTCGTAGGGCAGGCGCTCGAACTCGCGTTCCAGGGTTTCCTTGCGCACCAGGTGCACGATGAGCTTGAGGCGCATCTTGCGGCGCACCGCCGTCTCGCCAAAGATCGCCTTGATGTCCAGCAGGCCGATGCCGCGCACCTCGAGCAGGTTCATCAGCAGCTCGGGGCAGCGCCCTTCGATCGCCGACTGCGACACCCGGAAGAGGTCGACCGCATCGTCGGCGACCAGGCCGTTGCCACGCGAGATCAGCTCCAGGCCGAGTTCGCTCTTGCCCAGCCCGGACTCGCCGGTCAGCAGCACGCCCAGGCCCAGGATGTCCATGAACACGCCGTGGCGTGTCGTGCGCTCGGCGAAGTGCAGCGACAGATAGCTGCGCATCACGTCGATCACGAAACCGGCGGACTCCTCGGTGACAAACAGCGGGATCTCGGCCCGCTCGCACATCGCCACGAGCTGATCGGGCGGCGTCTGACCATCGGCCACCACCAGCACGGGTGGCTCCAGCGTGACGATGCGCGAGATGCGGCGCGCCTGGTCCTCGGCGGTGGCCTCGGCGAGGTACTGCACCTCGCGGCGACCGACGATCTGCACACGGTAGGGATGGATGTAGTTGAGGTAACCGACCAGATCGGCCGCCGACTGCGCGTCGCGCACCGCCACTTCGTCAAATCGACGCTCGGGGTGGGCATGGCCGGCAATCCATTGCCACTTGAGATCGGCCCGCTGGGCCTCGAAAAGCGCCTCGGCGCTGATGACGGAAGGTTTCAACCGGCGCTCACTTCAGTGTCGGTCCGTCCTTCGGTGTCACGGCTCAGGCGACGGACTTCAGCGGTTCCCAGGTGGAGATCAGCTCGTGGACCTTGGCCGCTTCGGGCTCGGTCTTGAGCCGCTCGCGCAGTTCGCGGTCGGACAGCAGTTCGGCAATCTCGGAGAGGATCTCCAGGTGCCGCTGGGTCGCTGCCTCGGGCACCAGCAGGAAGATCAGCAGGCTGACCGGCTCGTCGTCGGGCGCATCGAAGGGAATGGCCTGGTCCACACGCAGCACTGCCGCCAGCGGATTCTTCAGGCCCTTGATACGGCCGTGCGGAATGGCCACACCATGCCCCAGGCCGGTGGAGCCCAGGCGTTCGCGGGCGAACAGGTTGTCCGTCACCGTGGCACGCGCGATGGCATGCTGGTTCTCGAACAGCAGACCCGCCTGCTCAAAGGCACGCTTCTTGCTGGTTGCTTCCACATTCACCAGCACATTGCTGACGGGAAGGATGGCGGCGAGACGGTTCATGAGGTCACCGCGCCCGGCCTTTCGGCTGTTGCCAACCTGGGCCCACGCGTGTCAGTGACAAAACGTTGCATTATAGGAAGCCCCCCCAATGGGGGTAGGGAAGGCTCCCCACCTGTTCGAGGGATTGTGCACAGCTTGTTGCGGCGCAGCAAGCGGGTGTTGCAATCCCAACAAGACAAAAGCGGCCCGAAGGCCGCCGAGAGTTCGTGGATGTGTGCACGGACTCACTGTGTACCATCGGCCAGCGCACCGTTCATGCGCTTGGGCGATTCATGGTGATGGTCCTGCAGACGGCCCTTGTGCTTGACCACTTGTCGGTCCAGCTTGTCCATCAATTGGTCGATCGCGGCGTACAGGTCTTCGTGTGAGGTTTCGACGAAGATGTCCTTGCCCTTCACGTGCAGTGTCACTTCGGCTTTCTGGCGACGTTCCTTTTCCTTGAGTTTCTCGACAGTGAGGAGCACGTTGACATCCACCACCTGATCAAAATGCCGGGTGACCCGGTCCAGCTTCGTGAGCACGTACTCTCGCAGAGCAGGTGTCACTTCAAGGTGATGGCCGCTGATCGTCAAGTTCATAAAGCCTCCTTTCAAAGGACTGGAGCCGTCCCGGAGCGCTCCGGACGCGATTCCGGCGACAGGCTCGAGCCCAGTGTGCTCCCACCACCAGATCGTGACAAGCCGATGACGGGAATACCCGAAATGGGGCGCCGGGAGTCCCCACGAGGGGCCGTTTTTGGGCGATCATTGCTCGTTGTGCACCACGTCAGGCCGGGCTGTGAACATCTTCACGCGCCCCGCCAGCGGCAGCAGCACGAGGGTGGTCGCCACGGCCACCCAGCCGGCCCAGTCGTAGCCCTGCACCAGCCCGGCCGGCGAGCGATGGATCAGCAAGCCCCCCACCAGCGCCGCCACGCCCATCGCAGCCGACTGCACGGCCGAGTTCAGGCTCATGAAGGTGCCGCGCCAGTGCGGCTGCGCGGCCGAGGTGATGATGGCCATGCCGGGCACCATGCGGCCTGACACGAACACGAAAAACGCGGTGGTCACGATCAGCACCACCCAGAACGGCACCGGCACCAGGTGGGTCGTCGCCAGGATCGGCACCATCGAGCAGATCGCCACGAGCCGCAGCGTGCGCACCTTGCCCCAGCGATCGGCCAGCACACCCCAGACCCGTGCCGACACCAGCGTGGCCAGCCCGCCCACGAGGTAGATCACCGGGATCTGGTCGGTGCGGATGCCCACGTTGGTGGTCGAGTAGATCGTGAGGTAGGGGATCACGACAAAACTTGCCGTCATCATCAGCGCCGACAGCGTGAACGCACGCCAATGGTTGGCATCGCGCAGCACATGCAGCACACCCTGCCAGGCGGACAACGTGCGTTGCGCCTGCAGATGCCCGGCCAGCACCGGCAGGCTGTAGCTGGCCGCCAGCCAGATCAGTCCGGACAACGCCGCGATCGCAATGAAGGGCGCATGCCAGCCCAGCCACTCGGCCAGCCACAGCGAGGCGGGCACGCCGGCCACGGTGGCCATCGCAAACGAGGACATCACCATGCCCATCGCACGACCACGGCGCTCGAACGGGATGGCATCACCCACCATGGTCTGCACCAGCGCGCCCATCACACCGCCGAACAACCCGGCCAGCACACGTGCGGCCATCAGCAGCCCGTAGGTGGGCGCCAGGCCGCAGGCGAGCGTGGCCAGCGCAAACCCGGCATACAGCCACAGCAACAGCCGCTTGCGCTCGAAGCGGTCGATGTAGCTCGACGCCAGCAGGCCCGAAGCACCGGCCGCCAGCGTGTAGGCCGACACCAGCACACCGAACTGCGCGTCGCTGATGCCGAACAGCCGCGTGAACTGCGGTCCGAGCGGCATCATGATCATGAAGTCGACGATGTGCGTGAACTGCACGCCCGTCAGGCTGAACAGCAGCCAGCGCTCATTGCGTGGCGACAGGGTGGATGCGTTGGCGGGGTCGTTCAATGGGCCGTCCTGGTCGGGGGGAGCCGGCCATTATTTGCCAAGTGAACTAAGCGTGCTGCGCCGCGGCGGGTTCAGACGGGCTCGGTGCGCCTGAGCAGCCAGGCCCGCGCGTCGCCCTGCACATGCGGCAGCACCCGTTCGCGCACGGTGGCATGGTAGGTGTTGAGCCAGGCCCGTTCGTCCTCCCGCAGCAGCGCCAGCTCGATGCATCGGGTGTCGATCGGACACAGCGTGAGGGTCTCGAAACGCAGGAACTCGCCGAACTCGCTGGTGACGGCCGGCTGGTTCATGGCGAGGTTCTCGATGCGCACGCCCCACTGGCCCGGCCGATACAGTCCCGGCTCGATCGAGGTGATCATGCCGGGCTGCATGGCCGTGTGGGGGTCGGGCGCCGCGTGGTAGCTGATCACCTGCGGGCCCTCATGCACATTGAGGAAGTAGCCCACGCCGTGGCCGGTGCCGTGGCCGTAATCCAGGCCTTCGGCCCACAGCGGCGCACGCGCGATCGCATCGACCAGCGGTGAGCGGATGCCCAGCGGAAACTGTGCCCGCGACAGCGCCATCATCGCCTTGAGCACCAGGGTGAAGTCGCGGCGCTGCGCCGCGCTCGGCTCGCCCACCGGCACCACACGGGTGATGTCGGTGGTGCCACCCAGGTACTGGCCTCCGGAGTCGATCAGCAGCAGGCCATGCCCTTCGATCACCGCATGCGATTCGGGCGTGGCGCGGTAGTGCGGCAGCGCACCGTTGGCATTGAAGCCGGCAATCGTCGAGAAGCTCGGGCACACATACCCCGGCCGGCGGGCCCGGGCGGCGGTGATGCGCTCGTCGATCGTGAGCTCGGTGATGCGCTCGCGGCCCAGGGCCTGCTCGAACCAGGCAAAAAACTCGGCCAGCGCCGCGCCGTCACTTTCCATCGTCGCGCGGATGTGCTCGGCCTCGGCCGCGCTCTTGCGCGACTTGGCCAGTGTGGTCGGGTTGATGCCCTCGACCACATGGACCGCCGCCGGCACGGCCTGGCGCAGGCCCAGCGTGATGCGCCGCGGGTCGAGCAGCAGCGAGTCCCCGGCCGGCAGTGCTGCAAGCGCGGCGGCGATGGTTTCGTAGGGCGCCAGCTGCACACCGTCGTGTGCCAGGGCGTCGCGCAGTCCGGCGTCGACCTTGGCCGCATCGACGTACAGCGTGGCGGTCGTCTCGCCCACCAGCACGTGGCCGAGGAAGACCGGGTTGTAGGTCACGTCGCTGCCTCTCAGATTGAACAGCCACGCGAGGTCGTCCAGGGTGGAGATCAGGTGCCAGCGGGCGCCCTGGGCACGCATGGCCTCGCGTACGGCGGCGAGCTTGTCAGCGCGGCTGCGCACGGCATGCGGTGGGCGGTGTTCACTGACCGGTGCACGCGGCAGCGGCGGGCGATCGGCCCAGACCTGGCCGGGCAGGTCCAGATCGGTGCGCAGCCCGACACCACGCGGTGTCAGTGCGGCCTCGAGCGCGCGCGCGTGAGCCAGGCCCAGCACCATGCCGTCCACCCCCACCTGCTGCCCGGCCGGCACCTGCTCGGCCAGCCAGTCGATGTGCTGCAGGCTGACCCCGGACGGGATCTTCATCAACGCAATCCCGGTACCGGCCAGCTGGGCCTCGGCCTGCGACCAGTAGCGGCTGTCGGCCCACAGCCCGGCAAAGTCGGGCGTGACGATCAAGGTGCCCATCGAGCCGGTGAAGCCGCACAGCCATTCGCGGGCCTTCCAGTGATCGGGCAGGTACTCGGACAGGTGCGGGTCGGACGTGGGCGCCAGCCACGCAGCGAGCTGATGGTCACGCAAGGCAGTGCGCAGGGCGGCGAGTCGGTCGGC
>CBFGPV010000005.1:0-65902 GCA_965650765.1 uncultured Burkholderiales bacterium | reverse complement strand
TCAACAGCAACCCGGCGACCATCATGACCGACCCGGCCACGGCCGACGTCACCTATATCGAGCCCATCACCTGGCAGGTGGTGGAACGCATCATCGCCAAGGAGCGCCCGGACGCGGTGCTGCCCACGATGGGCGGGCAGACGGCCTTGAACTGCGCGCTCGACCTGCATCGCCACGGCGTGCTGCAGAAGTACGGCGTCGAGATGATCGGTGCCAACGAGCATGCGATCGAAAAGGCCGAAGACCGCCTGAAGTTCAAGGACGCGATGACCAAGATCGGCCTGGACTCGGCCAAGTCGGGCATTGCGCACTCGATGGAAGAGGCCTGGGCGGTGCAAAAGCGCATCGCCGCCGAGATCGGCTCCACCGGGTTCCCGATGGTGATCCGTCCGAGCTTCACGCTGGGCGGAACCGGCGGCGGCATTGCCTACAACCCCGAGGAATTCGAGGAAATCTGCAAGCGCGGCCTGGACCTGTCGCCCACCAACGAGCTCCTGATCGAGGAGTCGCTGATCGGCTGGAAGGAATACGAGATGGAAGTGGTCCGCGACAAGGCGGACAACTGCATCATCGTCTGCTCCATCGAGAACCTCGACCCGATGGGCATCCACACCGGCGACTCCATCACGGTGGCACCGGCCCAGACGCTCACCGACAAGGAATACCAGCTGCTGCGCAATGCCTCGATCGCGATCCTGCGCGAGATCGGCGTGGACACCGGCGGCTCCAACGTGCAGTTCTCGATCAATCCGGACAACGGGCGGATGATCGTGATCGAGATGAATCCCCGCGTGTCGCGCTCTTCCGCGCTGGCGTCGAAGGCCACCGGCTTCCCGATTGCCAAGGTGGCCGCCAAGCTGGCCGTGGGCTACACACTGGACGAACTGCGCAACGACATCACCGGTGGCGCCACCCCGGCGAGCTTCGAGCCCAGCATCGACTACGTGGTCACCAAGATCCCGCGCTTTGCCTTCGAGAAGTTCCCGGCAGCCGACTCGCGCCTGACCACCCAGATGAAGTCGGTGGGCGAGGTGATGGCCATGGGTCGCACCTTCCAGGAGAGCTTCCAGAAGGCGCTGCGCGGCCTGGAAACCGGGATTGACGGCCTGAGCGAACGCAGCACCGACCGTGAAGAGATCGTCCAGGAGATCGGCGAGGCTGGCCCCGAGCGCATCCTGTACGTCGCCGACGCCTTCCGCATCGGCATGAGCCTGAAGGAAGTCTTCGAGGAAACCGCGATCGACCCGTGGTTCCTGGCGCAGATCGAACAGATCGTGCAGACCGAGCTCAAGCTGGCCGGTCGTGCGCTGGCAGACCTCGGCGCCGAAGAGCTGCGTTTCCTCAAGCGCAAGGGCTTTTCCGACAAGCGCCTGGCGAAGTTGCTCGCGACGAACCAGCACGAAGTGCGGCGGGCGCGCCATGCACTGGGCGTGCGCCCGGTGTACAAGCGTGTGGACACCTGTGCGGCCGAGTTCGCCACCCAGACCGCCTACATGTACTCGACCTATGACGACGAGTGCGAGGCCGCGCCGTCCGGGCGCAAGAAGATCATGGTGCTGGGCGGCGGGCCGAACCGCATCGGACAGGGCATCGAGTTCGACTACTGCTGCGTGCATGCGGCACTCGCGATGCGCGAGGATGGTTACGAGACCATCATGGTCAACTGCAATCCCGAGACGGTCTCGACCGACTACGACACCTCCGACCGCCTGTACTTCGAGCCGGTGACGCTGGAGGACGTGCTCGAGATCGTCGAGAAGGAAAAGCCCGTAGGCGTGATCGTCCAGTACGGCGGACAGACCCCGCTGAAGCTGGCGCTCGACCTCGAAGCCAACGGCGTGCCCATCATCGGCACCACGCCCGACAGCATCGACATCGCCGAGGATCGCGAGCGTTTCCAGAAGCTGCTCCACGACCTGGGCCTCAAGCAGCCCCCGAACCGCACGGCGCGCACCGAAGAGGCAGCCCGCACGCTTGCAGCCGAGATCGGCTATCCGCTGGTGGTGCGCCCGAGCTACGTGCTGGGTGGGCGGGCCATGGAGATCGTTCACGGCGAGAAAGACCTCGAGCGCTACATGCGTGAGGCGGTGCGCGTGTCCGACAAGTCGCCGGTGCTGCTCGACCGCTTCCTGGACGATGCGATCGAGGTCGACGTCGACTGCATCAGCGACGGTGAAGCCGTGATGATCGGCGGCATCATGGAGCACATCGAACAGGCAGGTGTCCATTCCGGCGACTCCGCCTGCTCCTTGCCGCCCTACACCCTGAGCGCTCGCCTGCAGGACGAGCTGCGTCGCCAGACCGCCCTGATGGCCAAGGCACTGAAGGTGGTCGGACTGATGAACGTGCAGTTCGCGATCCAGGGCGAGGGCGACGATGCCATCGTCTACGTGCTCGAGGTCAACCCGCGCGCGTCGCGCACCGTGCCTTACGTGTCGAAAGCCACGGGCCAGCAGCTGGCCAAGATCGCAGCCCGCTGCATGGCCGGCCAGAAGCTGGCCGACCAGAAGGCCCTGGGCGGTCGCGCGCCGGTCGAGGTGATTCCGCCGTACTTCAGCGTGAAGGAAGCGGTGTTCCCGTTCAACAAGTTCCCGGGCGTCGATCCGATCCTCGGCCCCGAGATGCGCTCGACCGGCGAAGTCATGGGCGTGGGCAAGACCTTCGGCGAAGCCATGCTCAAGAGCCAGCTGGCGGCGGGGTCGCGTCTGCCGGCCAAGGGCACGGTGTGCATCTCGGTGAAGAACAGCGAAAAGCCGCGTGCCGTGCAGGTGGCGCGCGAGTTGCACGCGCTGGGCTACCAGATCGTTGCCACCAAGGGCACGGGTGCCGCGATCGCCGAGGCCGGTGTGCCGGTGAAGATCGTCAACAAGGTGAAGGACGGTCGGCCGCACATTGCCGACATGATCAAGGCCGGCGAAATCCAGCTGGTCTTCACCACGGTGGACGAAACCCGCACCGCCATTGCCGATTCGCGCTACATCCGCACGGCCGCACTCGCCAACCGCGTCACCTACTACACGACGATGGCTGGCTGCGAGGCCGCGGTCGAGGCGCTGAAGCACCAGGATGATCTTGTGGTGTATTCGCTGCAGGAGCTGCACAAGCAGCTAAACTGATACGCATCCACCCAACCCAGGCCGCCGCCGGCCCTCCCGTCAGGGAGTGAGGCGGCGGCTCATTTTTTGTTGCCGGAGACATGACTGATGGCCACCATTCCGCTGACCAAGCGTGGCGCCGAAAAGCTCAAGGATGAGCTGCATCGCCTCAAGACCGTGGAGCGTCCTGCCGTGATCACGGCCATTGCGGAGGCCCGCGCGCAAGGCGACCTGTCAGAGAACGCTGAATACGATGCCGCCAAGGACAAGCAGGGCTTCATCGAAGGCCGCATTCTCGAGATCGAAGGCAAGCTGGCGGTCGCCCAGGTGATCGACCCGTCCGGGCTGGATGCCGGCGGCCGCGTGGTGTTTGGCGCCACCGTCGAGCTCGAGGAAGAAGCCTCGGGCGAGCCGGCCACCTATCAGATCGTCGGTGACGACGAGGCCGACCTGAAGCAGGGGCTCATCTCGATCAGCTCGCCGATCGCCCGCGCCCTGATCGGCAAGGAGGCCGGGGACGTCGCCGAGGTGCAGGCGCCCGGCGGCGTGAAGCGCTACGAGATCGTCGAAGTGCGCTACGTCTGACGACAACCATGCTGGCGCGCCTGAGCATCGTTGCGGCCGGCCTGTGGGCTGGGCTGGTGGCCAGTGTCGGGTTTGTTGCCGCACCTGCGGCCTTTGCGGTGCTCGAGCGGGCACAGGCCGGGGCCTACGTGGGGCGGGTCTTCAGCATGGAGGCGCACGCCAGTCTGGTGTTTGCCGTGGCGGTGCTGCTGCTGGAGCGCCGGCTGGCCGTGCAGGCCGCGCGGGTGTCCGGGGTGTCGGCCCTGAGCCTGGAGACGATCCTGGCCTTGCTGGCACTGTTCTGCACCGTGGCGGGCTACTTTGCCGTTCAGCCGATGATGGAAGCAGCGCGGGCAGGGCAGTCAGCGTGGTCCTTTGCGACGCTGCATGCCGTGTCGCTCGGCTTTTTCGGGGTCAAGGGGCTGGCGCTGCTGGCGCTGGTGTGGCGCCAGTCCGGGCGCATCAGTCTTCCTGCTGGGTCTTCTTGACGCTGGTGACGCGCTTCTTGGCCCGCTTGATGGTGCCGCCAGGCGTCACGCGCTCGTTGCCCATGACCTTGACCTTGCGGATCTCAGGTCGCTGGCCACCACGCTTCGAGTACTTGATGAGCTTGACGACACGCGGGCCGGGCTTGCGGTCCTCGTCCTCGGCTTTTTCCTTGGGGGGAATGGGGCGCCACAGCACCAGCAGCTTGCCGATGTGCTGAATCGGGGCTGCATTGAGCTGTTCACTGAGCGTGTCGAGCAGTGTGTTCCGCACCTCGCGGTCGTCGGAAAAGACGCGCACCTTGATCAGGCCGTGCGCCTTGAGGGCGGCGTCGATCTCCTTGGTCACGGCAGGTGTCAGACCCTCGTTGCCGATCATGACGACCGGATCGAGATGGTGGGCCTCGGCGCGTTTTTCCTTGCGCTGGGCCGGAGTCAGGTAAATGGCTGGCATGGACGTATTATCGTTTGTCGATGAAGATCAAAACCAAAAGCAAGAAGGTCAACAAGGCGTGGCTGCACGATCACCTGACCGATCCCTATGTGAAACTGGCCCAGAAAGAGGGCTACCGAGCTCGTGCGGCGTACAAGCTCAAGGAGATCGATGAGGAGCTCAAGCTGCTCAAGCCCGGGCAGGTGGTCGTCGATCTCGGCGCGGCGCCCGGGGCCTGGAGCCAGTACGTGCGTCGCAAGTTTGCCCCGAAGGACGCGGGTGCCGGGGGGGCGGCCGCCGGGCAACTCGACGGCACCATCATTGCACTGGATCTGCTCGAGATGGAACCCGTCGAGGGCGTGCAGTTCATCCAGGGTGACTTTCGCGAGGACGCGGTGCTTCAGCAGCTCCACGAGGCCGTGGCCGGACGTCCGGTAGACGTCGTGGTGTCCGACATGGCGCCCAACCTGTCGGGCATCGAGTCGTCCGACGCGGCCCGGATTGCGCATCTGGTCGAACTGGCCATCGAGTTTTCGCAGACGCACCTGAAGCCCGATGGGGCCCTGGTCTGCAAGGTGTTCCATGGCAGTGGCTACAGCCAGCTGGTCGAAACTTTCAAGAAGACCTTTCGCATCGTGAAAGCGATCAAGCCGAAAGCATCACGCGATCGCTCATCGGAGACCTTCCTGGTCGGCCGCTTGCTCAAGGTCAAGGCGTGATGGTCGAAATCCCGCACAGTGGCGCGATGCGCGCCCAAACACCTGTCACAAACGAGGGGAAGCCGTCCGGGGGCGGGGGCTTGACTCGTCTAGAATCGGGCCCATATGCCCATCCACATGTGCAATAGTTATCTTCAGGTTCTCAAGAAGGAGCCGCGGTGAACAATCAATGGTTCTCAAAAGTGGCTGTCTGGCTGGTGATTGCCCTGGTGCTTTTCACGGTCTTCAAGCAGTTCGACCGTGGCACGGCAGCCGCCGGCCAGATCGGTTACTCGGAGTTCCTGGACGAGGTGCGCAACAAGCGCATCAAGAGCGTGACCCTGCAAGAGGGCAGCGGTGGCACCGAGATCATCGCGATCACCAATGACGACAAGCGCATCCGCACCACCGCGACCTACCTCGATCGCGGCCTGGTGGGTGACCTGATCAACGCCAACGTCAAGTTCGACGTCAAGCCGCGTGAAGAGCCGTCCCTGCTGATGAGCATCCTCATCTCCTGGGGCCCGATGCTGCTGCTGATCGGCGTGTGGATCTACTTCATGCGGCAGATGCAGGGTGGCGGCAAGGGCGGTGCGTTCAGCTTCGGTAAATCGCGCGCACGCATGCTCGACGAGTCGAACAACTCGGTCACCTTCGCCGACGTCGCCGGTTGCGACGAAGCGAAGGAAGAGGTCAAGGAACTGGTCGACTTCCTGAAAGATCCGCAAAAGTTCCAGAAGCTCGGCGGGCGCATTCCGCGCGGCGTGCTGATGGTCGGCCCGCCGGGGACCGGCAAGACCTTGCTGGCGAAGTCCATTGCTGGCGAAGCCAAGGTGCCGTTCTTCTCGATCTCCGGTTCGGACTTCGTCGAGATGTTCGTCGGTGTCGGCGCAGCCCGTGTGCGCGACATGTTCGAGCAGGCCAAGAAGAACGCCCCGTGCATCATTTTTGTGGACGAAATCGATGCAGTCGGCCGGCACCGCGGCGCGGGCCTGGGCGGCGGCAACGATGAACGCGAACAGACGCTCAACCAGATGCTGGTCGAGATGGATGGTTTCGAGACCAACCTGGGCGTGATCGTGGTCGCGGCCACCAACCGGCCCGACATCCTGGACCCGGCGCTGCTGCGTCCCGGCCGTTTCGACCGCCAGGTCTATGTGACGCTGCCTGACGTGCGTGGGCGTGAGCAGATCCTCACCGTCCACATGCGCAAGGTGCCGATCGGTACCGATGTGAAGCCGGACATCCTGGCGCGTGGCACCCCGGGCTTCTCGGGCGCTGATCTTGCCAACCTCGTGAATGAAGCCGCGCTGTTCGCCGCGCGTCGCAATGCACGTGTGGTCGAGATGCAGGACTTCGAAAAGGCCAAGGACAAAATCCTGATGGGCCCGGAGCGCAAGTCCATGGTCATGCCCGAGGAGGAGCGCCGCAACACCGCCTACCACGAAGCTGGGCACGCACTGGTGGCGCGCCTGCTGCCCAAGACCGACCCGGTGCACAAGGTCACGATCATTCCGCGTGGGCGTGCGCTGGGCGTGACGATGCAGTTGCCCGAAGGTGACCGTTACAGCATGGACAAGGAGCGCATGCTCAACACCATCTCGGTGCTGTTCGGCGGCCGGATCGCTGAAGAGGTGTTCATGAACCAGATGACCACCGGCGCCAGCAACGACTTCGAGCGTGCCACGCAGATTGCACGCGACATGGTCACCCGCTACGGCATGACCGACGAACTCGGTCCCATGGTCTATGCCGAGAACGAAGGCGAGGTCTTCCTGGGTCGCTCGATCACCAAGCAGGTGAACGTGTCCGAGCAGACGATGCAGAAGGTCGACCACGAGATCCGCAAGATCATCGACGAGCAGTACGCCCTGGCGCGCCAGCTCATCGAAGACAACAAGGACAAGATGCACGCGATGGCCAAGGCCCTGCTCGAGTGGGAAACCATCGACGCCGAGCAGATCGAGGACATCATGGGCGACAAGCCGCCGCGTCCTCCCAAGGACTGGACGCCCAGCGGGTCCAAGCCCAACGGTGGTGCTTCACCGCCGGTGAACCCGGACAGCGCGCCGGCAACGGCCTGAAGACCGGCCACTGCACTGCCTGTACCTGACGACGGGGCCTCTGGGCCCCGTTTTCTTTCGTGCGGGAAAGTTCACGCAGGCAAGCACGGCCACGAGCCCGACTCGACAACCCCAACTGGCCCACCGCAGCCGACGGCTTTCGACCGCATGGCGCTGCGGCCCGCCGCAGACCACTTCGCAAGACTGTGAGCCCCATCGATGCGCTACTGGCAGACCACCCGATTCCGCCTGCCCCTGGACCGGCCTCTGGTCATGGGAATCGTCAATGTGACGCCCGACTCCTTTTCCGATGGCGGCCAGCATGCCGACTTCAGCCGGGCGCTGGATCACTGTCGCCAACTGGTCGCTGAGGGCGCGGACATTCTGGACATCGGCGGCGAGTCCACCCGGCCCGGCGCCGAAGCGGCCTCGCTGCAGACGGAACTCGACCGCGTGTTGCCGCTGCTGCGCGAAGCGGTCAAGCTGGGCGTGCCGGTGTCGATCGACACCTACAAGCCCGAGGTCATGCAGGCCGCGCTCGACGAAGGGGTGGACATCGTCAATGACATCCAGGCCCTGCAGCGGCCCGGGGCGATGGAGATCGTTGCGCGGCACGGCCGGTGCGGGGTGTGCCTGATGCACATGCAAGGTGAACCCCGCTCGATGCAGGCCCAGCCAGAGTACGACGATGTGGTGTCCGAGGTGGGTCGATTCCTGGCGCAGCGCCTGGCCGCTGCCGAGGAGGCGGGCATCTCACGCGAGCGGATCACGCTCGATCCGGGCATCGGTTTTGGCAAGTCGGTCGAGCACAACTTCGCCCTGCTGGCCCGCCAGCGTGAACTCACCACGCTCGGGGTGCCGTTGCTGCTGGGATGGTCGCGCAAGTCCTCGCTCGGGGCCGTGACCGGCCGGCCGGTCGGCGAGCGTGTGCCTGCCAGCGTGGCCGCGGCCCTGGCCGCGGTGCTCCACGGGGCGGCCATCGTGAGGGTCCACGACGTCGCAGCCACGGTGGACGCCCTTCAAGTGTGGGGGAGGGCGGGGCTCCCCGCAGCCCCTGCACCCTGAGACAATGCCGCATCGCGCAAGCAGGCAGCCTGGACGGGGGTGATGGTGGGAAGAAAGTACTTTGGAACGGACGGGATTCGAGGCCCGGTGGGTGCGGCACCGATCACGCCCGACTTTGTGCTGCGCCTGGGGCACGCGGTGGGCCGCGTGCTGAAGTCGCAGGAGCAGCGCCCCACGGTGCTGATCGGCAAGGACACGCGCATCTCCGGCTACATGCTCGAATCTGCGCTCGAAGCCGGCTTTGCATCGGCCGGTGTCGACGTCCTGCTCAGCGGCCCCTTGCCCACGCCCGGCGTGGCCTACCTGACCCGGGCACTGCGCCTCAGCCTGGGTGTGGTGATCAGTGCCTCGCACAACCCGTTTGCCGACAACGGCATCAAGTTCTTCTCGGCACGCGGCGAAAAACTCCCCGACGAATGGGAGCTTCAAGTCGAGGGGGCGCTCGAGCAGTCACCGGCCTGGGTCGATTCACGCACCCTGGGCAAGGCGCGCCGGCTTGACGATGCCGGCGGCCGCTACGTCGAGTTCTGCAAGAGCACCTTCAGCAACGACCTGTCCCTCAAGGGCCTCAAGGTGGTGGTCGATGCCGCACATGGCGCCGCCTACCATGTGGCGCCTGACGTCTTTCATGAACTGGGCGCCGAAGTCATCTCGATCGGTTGCGCGCCCGACGGTTACAACATCAACGACGGCTGCGGCGCCACCTCGCCGCAGGCCCTGGTCACGGCCGTCAGGGAACACCGGGCCGACTACGGCATTGCGCTCGATGGCGACGCCGACCGATTGCAGTTGGTCGATGCCCAGGGGCGTCTCTACAACGGCGACGAACTGCTCTACCTGATGGTGGCCGATCGGCTTCGTCAAGGGCAGGCCGTGCCGGGTGCGGTGGGCACGCTGATGACCAACCTGGGCGTGGAGACCGCGCTGCGCGCCCTGGGCGTGGGCCTGGTGCGCGCCAAGGTGGGCGACCGCTACGTGCTCGAGGAGCTGACGGCCCGCGGCTGGCAACTGGGGGGTGAGGGGTCGGGTCATCTGCTGGTGCTGGACAAGCACACCACCGGCGACGGCATCGTCAGCGCCCTGCAGGTGCTGCAGGCGGTGATGCGCAGCGGCCGCTCGTTTGCCGAATTGCTGGACGGTGTGGCCCTGTACCCCCAGACCCTGATCAACGTGCGGCTGCAACCCGGGCAGGACTGGGCCAGCAGTGCCCGACTGGCGAGTGAGCGCGAGGCCGTTGCGGCCGAACTCGCCGATCGCGGCCGGGTGCTGATCCGTCCGTCCGGCACCGAGCCGCTGGTGCGGGTGATGGTCGAGGCTCAGGACGCTGAACTGGCCCGCCGCTGCGCCGAACGACTGGCCGAAACCGTGCGCCTCGGCTGAGGTGCGCTCGCCGCTCGGCGGCGAACCACGCCGAGGTCAGCCGATCAGGCGCCCCTCACTCGACAGCATCGTCTGCGTGACGTAGCTGCTGCCGCGCGTCTGGCTGCGAAAATCGATCGTGAAACCGCCCAGGTCCTCGGACGGCCGCCTGCGGAACGCCGCCAGCACCGCAGGGCGGGTCAGGGGTGCGGGAACGCGTGACAGCACCTGCTGCGCGTACCGGCCGACCAGGTAGCCCGCCAGGCTCACCGCCGTAGGCGTTTCTTCGTAGAGATCCTTCAGGCGCTGACGATAGTCACGCACGACCGGCAAGGTGCTGTTCTGGGCATTCGGCACCACCTGGGTGAGGATCACCGACGTGCCAGCTCCGGTGCCGATCTGAGTGAGGGCTGTTGCGTTGACGTCTGCGAGCCCCACGAGGTAGCGCTGCATGCGCCGGGCGCTGAGCACCTGGCCCAGGCGGGCCATTTCGACCGTCCCGCCCACAAAGATGACCACCACCGGCACGTTGGCGGGCAGCCTGCGCGCCAATGCCTCGATGTCCTCGCCCGCCTGTGGGCTGAAGCGGGTGACCTTGAGCTTCAGACTGTCGGCCAGTGCCGCAATCTCGGCGTCGTGGGCGTTGCGCTGGCCCGTGCAAGCGTACACCACGCCCAGTTCGTTGATGCCCATGCCGTCCAGACTACGCAGCGCGTGCCGCAACTGAGCATGGCGAGAGGCGAACAGGCACAGGGTGTTGTCGTCACGGTCGCTTGCGGTGTCGGCCAGCCAGGGACCGACATGCGCGATGTCCAGCGGCTCGCGCTGCAAGGCGGCCGCGCAGTCCAGCGCCAGGCGCTCGCCGGCCGTGCCGAGCAGCGCGCAGATGGAGCGGTCTTCGCGGATGGCCGCCAGCGTGCGTGCCAGCGAGGCCGGGCTGCCATCGGTCTCGAAGGTGACGAGCGGCACCGACGCCGTGGCCGATCCTGCCGTTGCCCATGCGAGTCGGACGCCGGTCGAATAGTCGCGCGACAGTTCCTGCTGTTCGAGCGACATGTCCAGGATCTGGGCGACACGTGAGGTCGTGGCCGGGCCCGACGTACGGGCGGCCCGGGCCGTGGGCTGGGCCGGGATTGCTGGCGCGGCCAGCGCCGCTGCCGTGCCGATCAGCAGCTTTCGGCGGTGAATGGGATGCATCATGGAAGAGCCTCGTTCAGTTGGCATGCCTGCGGGGCAGCCCGACCCGACGCTCCCCCACGGGCACTGCGTTTACTTCTTCTTCGGCGGAATCAGGACCCGGTCGATCACGTGGACCACGCCGTTGCTCGCGGCCACGTCGGCCTGCACGACCATCGCTTCCTCGACAGTCACGAAGGTGCCGGCCTTGGCCAGTGCCACGTCGGCGCCCTGCACGGTCTTGACCTTGCCGGCCTTCACGTCGGCAGCCATCACCTTGCCCGGCACCACGTGGTAGCTCAGCACGGCCTTGAGCTGCTCCTTGTCGCGCGCCAGTGCGTCCAGCGTGCTCTTGGGCACGGCCTTGAAGGCCTCGTCGCTCGGGGCGAACACGGTATACGGGCCCTGGGCTCGCAGCGTGTCGCTCAGGCCGGCGTCATTGATCAGCTTGTTGAGGGTCGACAGCTGGGCGGTCGAAGCCGCGGTGTCGGCGATGGTCCGGGGCGCGGGGGAGGTCGCGCAACCCGCCAGAGCGGCCAGCACCACCGAGGCAGAGGCGATCAGCCAAGTCCGTTTGTTCATGAAAACTCCTGGGAATCCTGAAAAAGGGGTCGCTCGGCCCGGACCGGGCCGCAGCGTCGCGAAGCTTAGAAAGCGCATGTGACAGATTCATGATGGAAAAATGACGTTCCCATCACATCTGCGCCGGTTGCCTTAAGGGGTCGGGGTTGTCACGGCGCTGTCATACAGCCGTCTTACAGTCCGCCTGCGTCAGGAGAACGCTCCTGTCCAACCCGAATTCCTTATCCCGTTGAAAGGTGCATTCCATGAAACTCTCCCTGCTCCGATCTGCCCTGGCCACGGCCACCCTTGTGAGCGTGTCTTTTGCAGTCCAGGCTCAGGACGTGACGGGTGCCGGCGCATCCTTCCCCGCGCCGGTGTACGCCAAGTGGGCCGACGCCTACAACAAGGCCACGGGTGCACGCATCAACTATCAGTCGGTCGGCTCCGGCGCCGGCATCCGCCAGATCAAGGCCAAGACGGTCGACTTCGGTGCGTCCGATGCGCCGCTGAAGGACGAAGAGCTGGCCAAGGACGGTCTGCTGCAGTTCCCCACCGTGATCGGTGGTGTGGTGCCGGTGGTCAACATCAAGGGCATCACCCCGGGCCAGATCAAGATGACCGGCCAGGTTCTCGGCGACATCTACCTGGGCAAGATCACCCGCTGGAATGACGCAGCACTGACCGCCCTGAACCCCGGCGTGCCGCTGCCGGACGCGGCGATCGCCGTGGTGCGCCGCGCGGATGGCTCGGGCACCAGCTTCATCTTCACGAACTACCTGTCCAAGGTGAACGCGGAATGGAAGTCCAAGGTCGGTGAAGGCACGGCGGTGAACTGGCCCACGGGCGCGGGCGGCAAGGGCAATGAGGGTGTGTCGGCCTTCGTGCAGCGTCTGCCCAACTCCATCGGCTATGTGGAGTACGCCTACGCCAAGCAGAACAAGATGTCGTACGTGATGATGCGCAACAAGGACGGCAACTACGTCGGTCCGGACGAAGTCAACTTCAAGGCTGCTGCGGCCGGGGCCGACTGGGCCAAGAGCTTCTACCAGGTGTTGACCGAGCAGCCCGGCAAGGACAGCTGGCCCATCACCGGCGCCACCTTCATCCTGATGCACAAGGCGCAGGACAAGCCCGCCCAGGCCACCAACTCGCTGAAGTTCTTCGACTGGGCCTACAACAACGGCGACAAGATGGCGTCCGACCTCGAGTACGTGCCGCTGCCTGACTCGGTGAAGACCCTGGTGCGTGCCCAGTGGGCGCAGATCAAGGACGCGTCCGGCAAGGCCGTCGCCACCAAGTGATCCCCGGCTGCCCCAGGCAGCCAACCTGAGTGCACGAGGGGGCCAGGCCCCCTCGTGGACTGTTCGCTCCGGAGGAATCGTGGCCGCTACACTCCCCGCATCTCCCTACGACAAAGACGACAAGATGGACAGATCGGATCCGACGGGGTCGCCCCCACCGGAGCGTCGCGCCGCGCCTTGGGTCGACACGCTGTTTTCCGTGGTGGTGCACGGCGCAGCGCTGCTGACCCTGGCGCTGCTGGCCGGCATCATCATCTCGCTGCTGATCGGTGCCGCACCGGCGATCGAGAAGTACGGCCTGAGCTTCCTGTGGCGCAGCGAATGGGACCCGGTCCAGGAGGAGTTCGGCGGCCTGATCATGATCTACGGCACGGTGATGACCTCGTTCATTGCCCTGCTGATCGCCGTGCCGGTGAGCTTCGGCATTGCGCTGTTCCTCACCGAATTGGCCCCCAACTGGCTCAAGCGCCCGCTGGGCATTGCCGTCGAGCTGCTGGCCGCGGTGCCGTCGATCGTCTACGGCATGTGGGGTCTTCTGGTGTTCGGCCCGATCCTGGCGACCTATGTGCAACAGCCCCTGCAGGGTGCCTTCAGCGATGTGCCCTACCTGGGGGCGCTGTTTTCGGGTCCGCCGGTGGGCATCGGCATTCTCTCGGCCGGCATCATCCTGGCCATCATGATCATTCCGTTCATCGCGTCGGTGATGCGTGACGTGTTCGAGGTCACGCCGGCACTGCTGAAGGAGTCGGCCTACGGCCTGGGCTCGACCACCTGGGAGGTGGTCTGGAAGGTCGTGCTGCCCTATACGAAGACGGGTGTGGTCGGCGGCATCATGCTGGGTCTGGGCCGAGCCCTGGGCGAGACCATGGCCGTCACCTTCGTGATCGGCAATTTCAACCAGTTGAATTCCTTGTCATTGTTCGAGGCTGCCAACAGCATCACGTCGGCGCTGGCCAACGAGTTTGCCGAGGCGTCGGCTGGCCTGCACCAGGCTTCGCTGATCTACCTGGGGCTGGTGCTTTTCTTCATCACCTTCGTGGTGCTGGCCCTGTCCAAGCTGCTGCTGATGCGCTTGCGCAAGGGTGAGGGGACACGTTCATGAGCATTGCTGCACTCGATGCAGGCCGCATGGCCAAGCACCGCAAACGCAAGACGGTCAACGCGGTGGCGCTCACGCTGTCGCTGTGTGCCATGGCCTTCGGCATCTTCTGGCTGATGTGGATCCTCTGGGAAACGCTGCGCCTGGGACTGGGTGGCATCGCGCTGTCGGTGTTCACCGAGATGACCCCCCCGCCGCAGGCCGAAACCGGCGGCCTGGCCAATGCCATCTTCGGCTCGCTGGTGATGGTGACGCTGGCCACGGCCCTGGGCACACCGATCGGCGTGCTGGCCGGCATCTACCTGGCCGAGTATGGCCAGAAGGGCTGGCTGGGCGAGGTGGTGCGTTTCATCAACGACATCCTGCTGTCGGCACCGTCCATCGTGGTGGGGCTGTTCATCTATGCGGTAGTCGTGGCGCCGATGAAGGGCTTTTCGGGGTTTGCCGGCATCCTGGCGCTGGCGCTGCTCGTGATCCCGGTGGTGATCCGAACCACGGAAAACATGCTGTCACTGATTCCGAATGCACTGCGCGAGGCGGCCTACGCCCTGGGCACGCCGAAGTGGAAGGTGATCTCGTCGGTCACGCTGAAGGCGGCCCGTGCGGGCGTGGTGACCGGCGTGCTGCTGGCGCTGGCGCGCATTGCCGGTGAAACCGCTCCGCTGCTGTTCACGGCGCTGTCCAACCAGTTCTGGACGTCCGACATGATGGAGCCGATGGCCAGCCTGCCGGTCACGATCTTCAAGTTCGCGATGAGCCCGTATGAGAACTGGCAGAAACTGGCCTGGGCAGGCGTGTTCCTGATCACCCTGGGCGTGCTGGCGCTGAACATCCTGGCGCGCGTGCTGTTCCGCAACAAACACTGATCGTCGAGGCCGACTCATGGACGCGAAAGTCGAATTCCCCGTCACCGAAAAAGCCAAGCTGTCGGTGCGCAATCTCAACTTCTACTACGGCAGCTTTCACGCGCTGAAGAACATCAACCTCGACATCCCCGAGAAGAAGGTCACGGCCTTCATCGGCCCGTCGGGTTGTGGCAAGTCCACGCTGCTGCGCACCTTCAACCGGATGTTCGAGCTGTATCCCGAACAGCGCGCGCAGGGCGAGATCAACCTGGACGGCGAGAACATCCTGACCTCGCGCCTGGACGTGTCGCTGATCCGGGCCAAGATCGGCATGGTGTTCCAGAAGCCCACGCCGTTCCCGATGTCGATCTACGACAACATCGCCTTTGGTGTTCGCCTGTTCGAAAACCTGCCGCGCGTCGAGATGGACGAGCGGG
Organism: uncultured Burkholderiales bacterium; assembly: GCA_965650765.1. Classification (GTDB taxonomy): domain Bacteria; phylum Pseudomonadota; class Gammaproteobacteria; order Burkholderiales; family Burkholderiaceae_C; genus Caldimonas. The sequence goes on along the minus strand of CBFGPV010000005.1, from coordinate 50,718 downwards.
TGGAGTGGGCCCTGAAGAAGGCGGCGCTGTGGAACGAGGTCAAGGACAAGCTGGGCCAGAGCGGCTCGGGCCTGTCGGGCGGTCAGCAGCAGCGCCTGTGCATCGCGCGCGGCATTGCCATCAAGCCCGAAGTGCTGCTGCTTGACGAACCCTGCTCGGCGCTGGACCCTATCTCGACCGGCAAGATCGAGGAACTGATCCACGAACTGAAGACCGACTATACGGTGGTCATCGTGACGCACAACATGCAGCAGGCGGCGCGTTGCTCCGACTACACGGCCTACATGTACCTGGGCGACCTGATCGAGTTCGGCCCCACCTCGGACCTCTTCATGAAGCCCAAGAAGAAGGACACCGAAGACTACATCACCGGGCGCTTCGGCTGACCCGCCGTTCCACCAGGAGCACTCCATGTCCGACAAGCATCTGTCCACCCAGTTCGACGCCGAGCTCAGCGGCATCTCCACCCGCGTGCTCGAGATGGGCGGCCTGGTCGAATCCCAGGTGGCGCAGGCCGTCTACGCCCTCACGAACTTCAGCGGCGACATCGCCACTCAAGTCATCTCCCAGGAAGAGCGCGTGAACCAGATGGAGGTCGACATCGACCGCGATCTGTCGACGATCATCGCGCGACGCCAGCCCACCGCACGCGATCTGCGTCTGCTGATTGCCATCTCCAAGACCATCGGCAACCTCGAACGTGTGGGCGACGAAGCCGCCCGCATCGCCCGCACGGTGCAGCGCCTGATCAACACCGGTGTGTCCAGCCGGCTGCGCCTGCCGGTGGCCGATCTGTCCTTCGAGGCGTCACTGGCCACCGACCAGCTGCGCAAGACGCTCGACGCCTTTGCGCGCCTGGACGTCAACAAGGCGGTCGAGGTGCTCAAGCAGGACAACCAGATCGACATGGAGTTCGACGGCCTGATGCGCAAGCTCATCACCTACATGATGGAAGACCCGCGCACCATCTCGGCCAGCATCGACCTGGTGTTCGTGGCCAAGGCCATCGAGCGGGTGGGCGACCATGCCAAGAACCTGGCCGAGCAGATCATCTACATCGTCAAGGGCACGGACGTGCGGCACATCCCGATGGAAAGTGTCGAGTCCGCCGTGAGCTGACCCTTCATCCACGACCCAAGGAGACTTTTGCATGAGCCGAGTGCTGGTCGTCGAGGACGAAAGCGCGATTGCCGAACTGATCTCGATCAATCTGCGTCATGCCGGTTACGAGGTCACCGTGGCGGCCGATGCGGACCAGGCCACGGCGGAGGTCGACCGGGTGCTGCCTGACCTGGTGCTGCTGGACTGGATGTTGCCGGGGCAGTCCGGACTGGCGCTGGCCAAGCGCTGGCGCAGCGAGTCGCGCACGAAGGAAGTGCCCATCATCATGCTCACCGCCCGCGGTGGTGAGCCGGACAAGATTGCCGGCCTCGATGCTGGGGCCGACGACTATCTGGTCAAACCGTTCTCGACCAACGAGCTGATGGCCCGCATCCGCGCCGTGCTGCGCCGCAAGGCGCCCGAGGCGCTGGACTCTGCCGTCGAAGTCGGCAAGCTGAGGCTGGACCCCGCCACGCGTCGGGTGTCGCGCGGCGACCAGGAGGTCAAGGTCGGGCCGACCGAATTCAAGCTGTTGCACTTCTTCCTCACGCACCCCGAGCGTGTGCACAGCCGCGCGCAACTGCTCGATCGCGTCTGGGGCGATCATGTCTTCATTGAAGAGCGCACGGTCGACGTGCACGTCAAGCGGTTGCGCGAGGCGCTTGCGCCGGTGCAGTGCTCGCAGATGATCGAGACCGTGCGCGGCGCGGGCTACCGCCTGACCCAGCAGGTTTCGGCCGCCGCCTGAAGCAAAGGCCCACCTGACATGTCCTGGTTCCTGCCGCGCGTGTTCGCCGGCACCGCGATGATGCTGCTGTTCGGTCTCATCGGGCGATGGGTAGGGGGCCGTGTGCTGCAGGCGCCGGTCAGCGGCATGGTGCTTGGCGCGGTCGTCGGCATCGCCCTGGTGGCGCTGGTGGACGCCCTGCGGGTCGGGCGTCTGCTGCGCTGGTTGCGCGGGCAGCAGGAAGGGACGGCGCCGCGCGACCCAGGCATCTGGGGCGAGCTGGGCTACCGCATCGAACGCGCCGTGCGCGCGCGCGAGCTCAGCGTGGTGCAGGAAAAGAGCCGCCTGTCGCAGTTCCTGTCGGCCATCGAGGCCTCGCCCAACGGCGTGATGATGCTCGACGAAGGCGATCAGATCGAGTGGTGCAACCGCATCTCGGCCGAGCATTTTGCGCTCGACCCCGAGCGTGATGTGCGCCAGCGCGTGACCAACCTCGTGCGTTCGCCGGCCTTCGTGTCCTATCTGCAGGCCGGTGACTTCACAGGGCAGGTGCAATTCCCCAGCCCTCACGGGCAGGCCATGCTGTCAGTGATCATTCGCCGCTATGGCGATGGCAACAAGCTGGTGCTCTCTCAGGACATCACCGAACGCGAACGTGCCGACACCATGCGGCGCGATTTTGTCGCCAATGTGTCCCACGAGATCCGCACGCCACTGACCGTGCTGTCCGGCTTCATCGAGACCATGGCGAACCTGCCGCTGACCGAGGTGGAGCGTCGCCGGGTGCTCAATCTGATGGGCCAGCAGACCCAACGCATGCAGACTCTGGTGAACGACCTGCTCACACTGGCACAACTCGAGGGCAGCCCGCGCCCGCCGGCGGACCAATGGGTGCCGGTGAGCAAGATGATGGCGCACTGCGAAAACGACGCACTGACGCTGTCCCAGGGGCGCCACCGTATCGTCTTTTCCGTCTCCGCCGGCGATGAACTCGCAGGGGCCGAAAGCGAGCTGCTCAGCGCCCTGACCAATCTGGTGAGCAATGCGATCCGCTACACCCCGGCGGATGGCCAGGTGCATGTGCAGTGGCGTGTCCGCCCGGACGGTTGCGGGGAGTTCCTGGTGAAGGACACCGGCATCGGGATCGAAAAGGAGCACATCCCGCGCCTGACCGAGCGCTTCTACCGCGTGGACGGCAGCCGCTCGCGCGAGACGGGCGGCACAGGGCTGGGACTGTCGATCGTCAAGCATGTGGTGCAGCGCCACGGCGGCGAGCTCGACGTGCAGAGCGAGCCGGGTCGAGGCTCGCAATTCCGCCTGATCTACCCGGCGCTGCGTGTGCGGCGCGCTGCGGGCGGTGCACACGCAGCACCCGCATCCAAAGGCGTTGTGCGGGCGGCCGTGCGCTGAGGGGCCTCGTGGGGCCGCTGGGGCCGCTGGTGCCTCACGCCGCGCGCGTCACCCGGCGGTACAGCATCAGCAGCACGCCGGCCACCAGGGCCAGCGAGATCGCATTGGCTGCCCAGAAGCCGCTGGCACCCTGCAGCATCGGCGGCACCTGGCCACCGGGATTGAACCCCAGCAGATACCCCCCACCCAGACCGGCGCCCCAGAGCGACACGGCATAGGCCAACGCCGGGAGCAGGGCCACACGGAACGAGCGCAGCGCAAACGCGGTGGTGACCTGCGCAGCATCGAACACCTGATACAGCACGATAAAGCCGAACAGGCCGACGGCCACCTGTCGCACAGCCGGGTCTGCCGTGTAGGCGCCGACGATCTGCTCGCGGCCCAGGTACAGCCCCAGCGCGACTGTCGTCGACAGGGCGACCGACAAGGCGATGCCCTGCCAGCCAGCGATCCGGGCGCGGTCATGGTCGCCAGCGCCGCGCAGTTGAGCGACGTGGGCCCCGGTGGCCACCGCGATCGACAGCGGCAGCATGTAGACCACGCTGGCCAGGTTGGCGACGATCTGGTGGCCGGCCAGCGCGGTGGTGCCGAAGTGGGAGATGAACAAGGCCATCAGCGCAAAGGCGGTGACTTCGACGAAGTAGCTCGCTCCTGTGGGCAGTCCCAGGCGCAGCAGTTCACGCAAGGTGGGCCCGTGCGGCGCGGTCCATCCCGACCACAGCTTGAACGGCCGGTACACCGGGTGCCAGCGCAGCATGCCGGCCGCCAGCAGCAGCAGGCAGGCATTGATGCACACGGTGGCCATGCCGCAGCCGACCGTCCCCTGCGGCGCCAGGCCCGCGCCACCGAAGATGAACCAGGCATTCAGCGGGATCTTGGCGGCCAGTGCCAGGAGCTGGAGCACCGTGACGAGGAGTGGACGCGAGATGCCCTGGTTGAGGCCGCTGTAGCACCGGAACAGCAGGGCCAGCGGCAGACCCCAGGCCAGCCAGGCGAGGTAGTCGCGGGCGCGCTGGGCCACCTCGGGGGTCACGTCGGCCAGCTCGAGCACCACGCCGGGATGAAGCATCAGCAACATGCCCGGCACGCTCACCCCCAGTGCCAGGTACAGGCCCTGGCGGAACACCTGACCGATGCGCTGCGGCTCGTGGGCGCCGTGATGATGGCCCACCGTCGGGATCAGCGCCTGCACAATGCCGCTCAGGCCGACATAGATGCTGATGTAAAGCGCAGCACCGATCGACAGGGCCGCGAGGTCTTCGCTGGCATGGCGGCCGGCCATGATGGTGTCGGCCACGCCGAACCCGATGGTGGCGAGCTGCCCCAGCAGGATCGAGCCGGCATCGCGGCCGATCTTCTTCCAGGGGGTGGTCACTGCGTCGGGCTGCCGGTCGTGGCGCGGCGGTACAGGTAGGTGAAGCTGCTGCGGTCGGTGGGGCGACGCTCGCGGGCAAGGAAGGTCCAGCCTGTGGGCGTTGGCGGCGGGGTCGTTGGCCCGATCAGCGCCAGGTGGGCGCACTCCGCCGGCGCTTGGCCCGACGCCAGCACGACACGAAACCCGCCCAGGCTTTCGAGCGCGGCCATCTGGCTGCGCGGCAGTCCCAGCGCCTGTACGCAGCCGCGGGCGGGGAGGTGGGTGGCCAGCCGCTCGACCAACGGTCGATCGCTGCGTGCGTAGTTGAGCAGCGGCAGCCACAGGGTCATCAGCAGCAGCCAGCTCAGCGCCACGCCGCTGGCTGCCAGCACCAGGCTGCGCCACAGGACATCGCGGTGGCGCCCGGCCCGCCATTTCACGAGCCAGATCCAGCCTACCGTGCCCGCGAGGGCAAACACCAGCGCAAGGACCGAGGATCGGGCCTCGAAGCCGGGTGCGAGCTTGACGATGTTGGCGGCGGTGCGCGCCGGCACGCCGGTGTGCATCGCGGCATAGATCACCCAGATGGCGATGGCACAGGCGCTGAAGAAGAACACCGAAAACCAGTCGACCGCCGAGGCCACGCCCCGTCGCAAGGTCGGCAGTGCAAAGGCGGCCAGCACGGCCAGCGAGGGCAAGGCCAGCATCAGGGCCCGGTCCGAACCGTCCATCAGCACGCAGGCAACGACCGCCACCAGGGCCGAGAAGCTGGGCACGGCGATGTGCCGGTGCAGCAGGTGATGCCGCCAGCGCCAGAGTGTCCAGCCGGCCATTGGCCAGGCCGGCCAGGTGAACCACACCAGCAGGCGGGCCAGCTGCGCGGGGTCGGGGTCGGGGCGCACTCGCCAGGCCCACGCGCCGAAGAGCGTGGCCACTGCCGCGGCCAGCAGCATCGCGATGCCTACCCACACCGCCAGCGCGCGGGTGCGCTCATAGCTGGAGCGCCAGCACACCGCCAGGCCGACCAGTCCCAGGGCGACCGCGATCGACGGGGCACCGCTGCCGGCCATCATCGGCAGCGCCACCAGCACCGCCAGCGCCGGCTTGACGCTGCGAGACTGGCTGGCGGCAAGCCCATAGCTGAACAAGGCCACGCCGCACAGCTGAAGCAGCTCGGGTGTCGTTTCGTGACCCAGCTGGAGCAAACCCAGCGTGGCGATCAGCGCCAGCAACGCGCCGTCGGCGACCGAGCGGGCGTAGTCGATCGGCCGCGCCTCGCCGCCGAAGGCAAACGCCACGGGTTGTGCGGCTTCGGTGCGGGCGAGGTGGTAGGTGGTGTACCAGGTCAGCGCCAGCGTGGCGCACAGCAGCAGGGCAAAGGGCACACGGGCGGCCAGGGCCGGATCGAAGAGCCCGCCGAACAGCGCGATGAACAGCGCACCGAGCCAGTAGGGGAACAGGCCACCGTCCGGCGGCAGGCCGGCCACCGTGGGATGCCACAGGTCAGTGACGCCCGTGGCCAGGTTGTGCATGTAGCCGAAGGCAGACACATCGGCATTGCGCCACGGGTCGCGGCCGAACTGACCTGGCAGCACGTAGGCCGTGCACAGCAGCACGAGCCCGACCCGAGGCAGCCGCTGGGCTGCGCGCTGTGTGACGATGGCCGGGGTCGGTTGATTCAATGGCGCTCCACGGTGAGGCTGCGCCTGCCAGCGCAGGCCGCGTCACGGGGCCACCTGCGTTGCACGGGCGAGAGGGTGCAGCATAGCTGCAGGCAACAAAAAAGGCAGCGCGAGGCTGCCTTTTTGCGAGGGTCGAAACGACCCGTTGCTTACTTCTTGAGGCCCACGCGCGCAAACTTGTTGCGGAACTTCTCGACGCGGCCGCCGAGCGAGTCGACGCTCTTTTGCGTGCCGGTGTAGAAGGGGTGGGACTCGCTGGTGGTTTCCAGCTTGAACAGAGGCAGCTCGCGACCGTCGTCCATCTTGATGGTTTCGCGGGTCTGAGCGCACGAGCGCGTCACGAACTTGAAACCATTGGACTGATCCACGAAGCACACTTCGCGGTAGTTGGGGTGGATGCCTTCTTTCATGTCGATCCTTGTCGCTTGAACTATGCGCCGGCAGCCAACCCCAAACCGTTTGGGGCCACTTTCCGGAAGCGGAAAACCCGAGATTATGCCACGTCAGGGCGCGTGTCAGCCACCGCGGCGCATCATGTCGAAGAAGTCGAGGTTGTTCTTCGTGGACTTCATCTTGTCGAGGATGAACTCCATTGCCGCAATCTCGTCCATCGGGTAGAGCAGCTTGCGCAGGATCCAGGTCTTCTGCAGGATTTCCGGGCGCAGCAGCAGTTCCTCGCGGCGGGTGCCCGACTTGTTCAGCAGGATGGACGGATACACCCGCTTCTCGGCCATGCGGCGGTCGAGGTGGATTTCGCAGTTGCCGGTGCCCTTGAACTCTTCGTAGATGACTTCGTCCATCCGGCTACCGGTGTCGATCAGCGCGGTGCCGATGATGGTCAGCGAGCCGCCTTCCTCGATATTGCGGGCCGCACCGAAGAAGCGCTTCGGGCGCTGCAGCGCATTGGCGTCGACACCACCGGTGAGCACCTTGCCGGACGAGGGCAGCACGTTGTTGTAGGCACGTGCCAGGCGGGTGATGGAGTCCAGCAGGATGACCACGTCCTTGCGCAGTTCAACCAGGCGCTTGGCCCGCTCGATCACCATCTCGGCCACCTGCACGTGTCGGGCGGCGGGTTCGTCGAAGGTCGAGCTGATGACCTCGCCGCGCACGGTGCGCTGCATTTCGGTCACTTCTTCGGGGCGCTCGTCGACCAGCAGGACGATGAGGTAAACGTCGGGGTGGTTCGAGGTGATGGCGTGCGCCAGGTGCTGCATCATCACCGTCTTGCCGCTCTTGGGCGGGGCCACCAGCAGGGCGCGCTGGCCTTTGCCGATGGGGGCGATCAGGTCGATGATGCGCCCGGTGATGTTTTCCTCGGACTTGATCTCGCGCTCGAGCTTGAACTGCTCTTTCGGGAAGAGCGGCGTCAAGTTCTCGAACATGATCTTGTGCTTGTTCTCCTCGGGCGTCAGGCCGTTCACGCGATCGACCTTGACCAGCGCAAAGTAGCGCTCGCCGTCCTTGGGAACACGCACCTCGCCTTCGATGGCGTCACCGGTGTGGAGATTGAAGCGCCGGATCTGGCTGGGCGACAGATAGATGTCGTCGGTGCTCGCCAGATAACTGGTTTCAGGGGAACGCAGGAAACCGAAACCGTCGGGCAGGACCTCGAGCACGCCATCGCCGAAGATCTGCTCGCCTTGCTTGGCGCGCTTCTTCATGATCGCGAACATCAGCTCCTGCTTGCGCATGCGGCTGGTGTTTTCGATCTCCAGCGACTCGGCCATCTTGATGAGTTCCGAGACGTGCAGGACCTTGAGTTCTGAAAGTTGCATGGGTGAACACCCCTGTAGGTGATCGTCGCAGGTGAAATGCAGGACGTTCCGGTCAGGAGCAGCCTGCGAAAAGGGACTTCGGCATCACGCTCGCGCCGTACGGCAATCCGTCACATGGACTGGCGTGCGACTGCCATGTACGCGAGTCGGGAAACGCTGGAGTGGTGGGCCGAAACTGCGCGTCAATCAGTGTGCGCAGTGGCGAGCATCTGGGCAGTCGGGGGCGGGCTGGGGGCCTCGTGGGCCGGCGTCGACCCCGACGCGTTAGCGGAGATTATAGATGACCGTCGACGAAGGCCGTCAACTGTGCCTTGGAAAGTGCGCCCACCTTGGTGGCGGCGAGCTGGCCGCCCTTGAACAGCATCAGCGTGGGAATGCCGCGGATACCGAACTTGGCCGGCACTTCGCGGTTTTCGTCCACGTTCATCTTGGCGATCTGCAGGCGGCCGTCGTAATCCTTGGCGACTTCGTCCAGGATCGGGGCGATCATCTTGCAGGGGCCGCACCATTCTGCCCAGTAATCAACCAGCACAGGCTTGTCGGCCTGCAGCACGTCGGCGTCGAAAGACGCATCTGAGATATGTTTGATCAGCTCGCTGCTCATTGTGAATCCTCGGATGGCTCGGGGAGAACCCCGACTGTTCCGGTCGATTTTGACACAAAGGCCCTGTGCCCGTGAGCACAGGCGGGTGATCGGGCCCGCAGATTCCCTGCCTGACGGTGGGCATCGGTGGAAATGCGGGGCAGTTGCGGCCCAGATTCCCGGGTTCATCCGGGCACTGGCGGTGTCCAATCGCATGAACTACCGTCGTTGCACCACCCTGAATGTCCGCTGAAGCCATGACACGCACACCTGTCCGCACGCTCGGGAGGTACGAGTTGCGCGCTGCCCTGGGCAAAGGGGCGCAAAGCTCGGTCTGGCGAGCCTTTGATCCCAGGCTGGACCGTGAGGTGGCGCTGAAGCTGCACCGGGCCCAGGCTTCCGATCCGCAGGCGCTGGCGACCTGGCTGGGAGAGGCGCGCGCGGTCAGCCGCCTGAGCCATCCGCACATCGTGCCCCTGTTCGAGGCCGACGTGCACGAGCAGCATCCCTACCTGGTGTTCGAACTGGTCGAGGGCCCGACACTGGCCCGGCGCCTGCGCGAGGGCGGGGCCATGCCGGCGCGTGATGCCGTGCAGATGATCTGCGGGGTGCTTGAAGGGGTGGCACACGCTCACCAGGCCGGGGTGATCCACCGTGACCTGAAGCCTTCGAACATCCTGATCGACGAGTCGGGCCGCGCCCGGGTCATGGACTTCGGCATCGCCGCGAGCCAGCGCCACGGTGGCGCTGACGGCTCGCTCGTCGGCACGCCTGGCTACATGGCGCCCGAGGCGGCACAGGGACGGCCGCCCACGGCACAGCTCGACGTGTTTGCCGCGGGGCTGGTGCTCTACGAGATGCTGATGGGGCAGCCGGCGATTGCCGAGGCCGACCCCTACCGGGCGATCTACCGGGTGGCCCACGAGGACGTGAACCTGCCGGTGCAGACGCCCCATCCGGTGGACGACACGTTGCGCGCGATCGTCCACCGCGCGACCGCCCGCGACATGGCCGTGCGCTATGCCACTGCGCGCGACATGCTGCTGGCGCTGCAAGCCTGGCTCAAGCCGCAGGACGACACGGCCGATGCCGGGCGCAACAGCACGCTGGAATTCCTGCTGCGGCGCATGCGGCACAAATCGGACTTTCCGGCGCTGACCGATTCGGTCGGCCGCATCCAGCGCATCACCTCATCCGAGAACGAAAGCCTGGGCAGCCTGGCCGGAGAGATCCTCAAGGACGTGGCGCTCACCAACAAGCTGCTGCGGCTGGTCAACTCGGCGCATTTCCGCACGGCTGGTGGCGGCACGATCAGCACCGTCTCGCGCGCGGCGGCGCTGATCGGCTTTGCCGGCATCCGCAATCTGGCGCTGTCGCTGATCCTGCTCGAGCACATGCAGGACAAGACCCACGCCGCCGGGCTGAAGGACGAGTTCCTGCGCAGCCTGCTGGCCGGCACCATGGCTGGCGAGCTGGCCAGTTCACCCCGGGACGCCGAAGAAGCATTCATCGGAGCGATGTTCCAGAACCTCGGCCGCATGCTCACGCAGTTCTACTTTGCCGAAGAAGCCGAGCAGGTGCGCCGGCTCACCCATCCCGAACACGGCGAAGGTCAAAGCGAGGACCAGGCCTCGCTGGCGGTGCTGGGCATCTCGTATGAGGAGCTGGGCGTCGGCGTGGCTCGGACCTGGGGCCTGCCCGATTCGCTTCAGCGCAGCATGCGCAAGCTGCCTGCCGACGGCCCACTCAAGAAGCCGGACTCGCCCAACGAGCGCGTGCGAACTCTCGCCTGCGCCGGCAATGACGTGGCCGATGCACTGCTGCGTTCGAGCCGCGATGACCTGCCGCAGCAGCTGGCACGGCTGGGCGAGCGGTACGGGGGTGCACTGGGCATCAACGTGAAGGATCTTCAGGAAGCAGTGCAACGTTCGCGCGCCCGACTCACCGACATGGCTCCGGTGCTTCAAATCGTGCCCAGGCAGGGCACGCCGGCGGCCCGGCTGCTGCAGACCCAGGCGCCGGGTGCCACCATGCGCGAGGGCGACACGCTCAGCCCGCACCAGCTCGACACCCTCGTGCAGGCGCACGCGGCCCAGCAGGAAGCCGCCCAGCCCCAACCGACGCCGTCGGCGGCGGGCGACGTGGCCCAAAGCCTGGCGGCGGGCATCCAGGACATCAGCAACACGCTGGTCGAGAACTTCAAGCTCAACGAAGTGCTGCGCATGATCCTGGAGACGATGTATCGCTCGCTGGGCTTTCAGCGGGTGATCTTCTGCCTGCGCGACGCACGCACGGGGCAGCTAACCGGCCGTTTCGGGCTGGGCCATGAGGCCGAGCGGGTGTCCGCTGCCTTCAAGCTCCAGCTCACTGGGGCGACCGATCTGTTCGCCGCGGTCTGCGTCAAGGGGGCCGATACGCTGATCAGCGACGCCACCGTGCCGAACATCGCCGCCCGCCTGCCCGCGTGGTTCCAGCGCGACGTCAAGGCCCCAACCTTCCTGCTGCTGCCGTTGACACTGCGCAACGCCCCGCTGGGGCTGATCTACGCGGACCGCGCGCAGGCCGGGGACATCGTCATCAGCGAACGGGAACTGTCACTGCTGCGCACCCTGCGCAACCAGGCGGTGATGGCCTTCAAGCAGTCGGCCTGAAGCGCAGCCTTTGTCCCCTGTGGCGGTGACGGTGTCGTCCAGAGCGAAAAGCAGGCCTGAATGACGGCTGTTCGGCGCATGCAACCGGTGGTGTCCGTGATGAAATGCGCCGAAAATGTCTCCAGCGGGCTGCTTGATGCCAAAGGGGGCGCCGCCGAAGGACGACAGCGATCACCCTGACAGGACGCCGTGGAAACCGTTGAACAGACATCGATCGAACAGGCGCAGCCGCTGGGACGCTACCGATTGCTGCGCCTGCTCGGGCGCGGTCCGCAAAGCGCATGGTGGGTCGCTGCGCTGGCCGAGCCGGCGCGTGGCGACGGCACCGAACTGCACCTGAAGGTCTGGCACCGTTCGCCCCTGCCCGGGTTGTCCTCCCAGGTCTGGCGCGCCGCCTGCGCGCCCGTCCTGGGATTGGTGCACCCCAACATCGTCCAGGCGCTCGATGCGAGCATCGAGGAAGGCCAGCCCGTGCTGGCCTACGAGGCCATTCAGGGCGTGAGCCTGGCCAGGTGGCTGAACGAACACGAACACATGCCTGCGCGCCAGGCGGTGCTCGCCGTGATCTCGGTCCTCGATGCCTTGGCGCATGCGCATGCGCAAGGGGTGGTGCATGGCCGGTTGCGCCCGGGCAACCTGATGCTCGACATGGCCGGGCGCACCCGCTTGACCGACTTCACGGTGTTGCCGATGCCGCAGGAGCTGAGTCAGCTCCCGACGGCCACGGGGCTGTACCTGGCGCCGGAGCAGGCCAGCGGCGCAGGTGCCGACATCCCCAGCGACATCTTTGCCACCGGCCTGGTGCTCTACGAACTGCTGTGCGGCAAGCCGGCCATCCAGGATGCCGTGCCGCAGCGGGCGATCACGCGGCTGCTCGAGGAAGACCTGCAGCTGCCCCACAGCGTGCGCTCGATCGATCATGCCGAGGCGCAATTGCGCGGCATCGTTGCGCGGGCCCTGTCGCGGGATCCTCAGGCCCGGTTTGCCAGTGCGCAGGCCATGCGCCAGGCGCTGCAGGACTGGCTGACGCCGGCGCTGCTCGAAGGCACGGCCGACACCCGGGCCGGCCACACCGTCAACACGCTGCTTCAGCGTCTGGCGGTCCAGCCCGATCTTCCGGTCGATGCCAACGTCGTGCGCCGGGTGCGTCGCCTTGCCGCGGCCGAACGTGTCAACCTGGGCGAAATCGCCCGGGCCGTGCTCGACGACATCGCCATGACGCACAAGATGCTGCGCATGGTGAACGCCGCGTACTTCAGCTCGGTCGGTGGCGGCAGCATCACGACGGTCTCACGCGGGATTGCGCTGATGGGTTTCTCGGCGATACGCGACCTGGCGGGCACCCTGTCGACCCTGGACGACATGACCGACAGCACACTGGCCGAGGCCTTGCGTGAGGAGTACTCGCGCTGCCGCACTGCCGGGCGGCTGGCGGCCCGCCTGTGCCCGACCGAAGCCGAAGAAGAAGAAAGCTACATCGCTGCGGTGCTGCAGAACCTCGGGCGCTGCCTGGTGCAGTTCTATCTGCCCGACCTGGCCGCCCAGATCCGGCAGCTGGCGCTCAGCCAGGGCGGCAGCGAGGCGGCGGCGACGCTGTCGGTGCTGGGTCTGTCCTTCGAGGACCTGGGCGTGAGCATTGCGCGCACCTGGGGCCTGCCGGACGTCTACCTGCGGGCCATGCGCCGGCCGGCGCGTGCCAGCGTGATCCGCGCACCTGAAAAACGCGGTGACTGGTTCCGGCTGCTCGCCGGGCTGGGCAACGAGGTGGTCGAGGCCCAGTTGCGGCGTGAGCCCCGCAAGCCCAAAGGGGCACCCGGGACATCGATCGTCGAGCAGTACGCCCACGCGCTTGGCATTTCGCACGACGACGTCTGGGAGGCTGCAGACGGCGCCGGCAGGCCGCTCCAGCCCGCGGCCACCCTCACACCGGCGCCGCCGCAGGCCGCGGCAGCTTCGCCCGCACCGCATTCGCCTGCGGCAGCCTCGCCGCCACCGCCCAATGCCGCGGATGAGGCGGTGCATCCACTGTCGAGAGCCATTCACGAGCTGCGGCTGACGATGTCACGGCCCTGGACGCTCGACCGACTGCTCGCCATCGTCGGCAATGCGGTGTACGGCAGCCTGAAGTGCCAGCACGTGGTGCTGGCGGTTCGGGAGCCGCTCAGCGGCATGTACCTGGTGCGCCAGGCCTGGGGCGACCGGGCCGACACCTTGCGTCAGCACTTCCGCTTTCCATCCGGGGAGGGTACGGACGTCTTCAGTGCCCTGTGTGCAAAGGGGGCCGACACCCTGATCCGCGACGCGACGGCCGGGAACATCGCATCCAGGCTGCCCGCTTGGTTCGTTTCGCACGTCCACGCGCCGACCTTCATGCTGCTGCCCGTGGTGGTGGGACGCAAGACGGTGGCCTTCCTGTATGCCGACCGCGGTGAGGTCGACGGCTTCAGCCTGACCGACCGCGACCTGTCGCTGTTGCGCAGTCTGCGCGACGAGCTGCGTCGTGCGTTCGAGCCTCAGTCCGGCGCGGTCTGAAGCGTGAAGTAGATCGTCGTGCCCCTGTCCGGGTGCGATTCGGCCCAGACACGCCCGCCGTGGTGCTCCACGATGCGCCGCACGATGTCCAGCCCCACACCATGACCCGCCACGCCAGTGTCGCGTCCGCGCACGAAGGGCTCGAACAGACGAGGGTGCTCCTGCGGGTCGAAGCCGATCCCGTTGTCTCGCACGAAGATCACGGCACCGTCGGCACGATGCATGCACCCGACCTGGATGCGCGGCCCGTCGGCGTGGCGCGAGAACTTCACCGCATTGCCGATGAGGTTGACGAACAACTGACGCAGCAGGCCGCGGTGCCCTGCCACGGGTGGCAGTGAATGCAGCGTCAGCTCCAGTGCGCGGGGCCGCTCGCCGGCGCCCTGGCTGAGCTGCACCAGTTCGGCCGCCTCCTGGACACAATGGGCCAGATCCACTCGGGACAGCGACGCATGGCGGCCGGGAATTCCTGCACGGGCCAGCACCATCAGGTCGTCGATCGTGCCCAGCAGCTTGCCACCGTTCTGGCAGACGGCGTCGAGCAGATGCGCCGCCTTGGCGGCATCCCCCTGGTGCAATGCCTGCATCGCGAGTTCGCACAGCCCGGCCATGCCGCCCACGGGGCCGCGCAGGTCATGCGCCACACACCGGGCGTAGCAGTCCAGCCGTGCGATGCGGGCCTCGAGATGGCGCGTGCGCACATGCAGCGCCCGGGCTGATGCGGCCGCCCTCGACATGCCGGCCAGATGAGACGGCCGCAAACGGTGGCGTGCCACGCGTGGGCGAAACATCGCTAGCACGGGGCGCACAGGGCGCCCCGCGGTCAATCTGCGGTACTGCATGGTGTGTCTCCTCCGGCGGGGCCTGTTGTGCCGCTGCGGCCGCCTGCCGGTTGCAAGTGGGAGAGTTATAGAGGGCGGGCGTCGTGCCTGCGTCCGTAGAACTACGATGCCGCAGGCCAGGTTGTCACGGGCCGAGCTGCGCGATGGGCGGCATCTGGTGGCCCGGCGTCCGGGTGCGGCCGCGGGCGCGGCCGCACATGCAAGCGATGAGGGCAGACCGAGCCGTTGGAGTGGTGATGGTCCGATCGGACCGCCCACATGCAAGCGCAACGGCTTGCGGCGTGCAGCGAGGGCATCACTGCGAGGAGAGGGGTGACGAGCCTTAACCCCGGCACTGGTTACAACGGTTAGGGCTGCTTCGTTCCCGACCTGACCCGGTTGGCCATGCTCCCATGCGGGGAGGCCCGTCACTTGCCATTGTAGGCCAGAGTCACGACGCCCCGCCCGAGGCGGCCAAATGCAGCGTATCGGACGAGTGGGTGCCGCCGTGCGCGGCGTGCAGGCGGATTCATCGCGCCAGCATGTAGCGCTCCCAGTAGCCCGGCGCCGGTTCGACCTGTTCGCAGATGTCCAGGATCAGTCCGCTCGGGTCCCGGCAATCAAAGCGCACCTGTCCCCAGTCCTCGCGCCGCACGGAATAGGTGATGGGCACACCCTCGGCCAGCAGCCGGTCATGCAGCGCCTGAGCGTTCGGCACCTGCAGGCACAGGATGGCACCCAGGCCGCTGAAGACCTCCGGCCCGGGCGGGGCAGAGGGATGGTCCGGACTCATGAAGGCCAGGCTCATCGGGGACTCGTCCGCCCCTTGCGCGGGCCGGTGCAGGTAGACGAACCAGGTCGACTCGAAACGGGCCTCGAAGCCAAAGTGGCGCACGTAGAAGTCACGGCAGGCCAGCAGGGCCGGGGTGGTGATGATCGGGTAGTGGTCGAGCAACTGCATGAGGCTTCCTTTCGGGCAGGTTGGGGTGGACGAACGCGAGGTGCTTTTGATACATACTGTCGGTATGCAATCATGTTAGATACAGGCAGTATGTATGTCAAATGAGGCGCCACCCATGCCGGACAAGACCCTGAACCTCAAGGCACAACGCGCGCAGGC
Source organism: uncultured Burkholderiales bacterium (assembly GCA_965650765.1). Taxonomy (GTDB): domain Bacteria; phylum Pseudomonadota; class Gammaproteobacteria; order Burkholderiales; family Burkholderiaceae_C; genus Caldimonas. The sequence goes on along the minus strand of CBFGPV010000005.1, from coordinate 34,959 downwards.
ATCACGCCAGGCGCTGATCGCAAGCGCCAGGCGCTTGTTCGAGCGCCAGGGGTATGCAGCCACCTCGACCGAGCAGTTGCTGGCTCAGACCGGCCTCACGCGCGGTGCGCTGTATCACCATTTCAAGGACAAGCAGGCACTGTTCGAGGCGGTCTGCGATGCGGTGCATGCCGAGCTTGTCCAGGCCATCGACTCGGCGACGCAGGGCGTGGACGACGGCGCCGAAGCCTTGCGCCGCGGGGCGCGAGCCTGGATGGAGGCTGCCGCCGACCCGCACCGCGCACAGGTGCTGCTGGTGGATGCTCCGTCCGTGCTGGGCACCCGCGCCTGGGCCGAGGTCGACCGGCGACACGGCTTTGCCGCACTGCGCTCGGGGCTGGCCGCCACCCTCGGGTCCGAGGTCGGGGTGGACCAGATCGAGGCTCTGGCGGTGGCGCTCAACGGCGCGATGAACGAGCTGGCGCGCTGGGTGGCGGGCGACGCCGGGCGGCTGCCGCTGGCCCTTCATGCCATCGACGAGCTGCTGGACGGTGCCGCCACGGCCGGCCGGCGTCGGGCGGACGGTCCCGCCCCGTAGAATCGCGGCCCATGAGCTACCTCGTCCTTGCCCGCAAGTACCGCCCCCGCAGTTTCGAGCAGATGGTGGGCCAGGAACATGTGGTGCAGGCCCTGTCGAACGCGCTGACGCAGCAGCGCCTGCACCATGCCTACCTGTTCACCGGCACCCGTGGCGTGGGCAAGACCACCGTGTCGCGCATCCTGGCGAAGTCGCTGAACTGCCAGGGTGCGGATGGTCAGGGGGGCATCACGGCCCAGCCCTGCGGCGTCTGCCAGGCCTGCCGTGACATCGACGCCGGGCGCTTTGTCGACTATGTCGAGCTCGACGCGGCCTCGAACCGGGGCGTCGAGGAAATCTCTCAACTGCTGGACCAGGCGGTCTACAAGCCGGTCGTCGGGCGTTTCAAGGTCTACATGATCGACGAGGTGCACATGCTCTCGACGACGGCCTTCAACGCCATGCTCAAGACACTGGAAGAGCCGCCCGAGTACCTCAAGTTCGTGCTGGCCACGACCGACCCGCAGAAGGTGCCGGTGACGGTGCTCTCCCGCTGCCTGCAGTTCAACCTGCGGCCCATGGCGCCGGCCACGGTGCTCGAACACCTTCAGGGTGTGCTGCAGGCCGAGGGGATCGAGGCCGACGCCGGCTCGCTGCGCCTGCTGGCACGTGCGGCGCGAGGGTCGATGCGCGATGCCCTGTCGCTGACCGACCAGGCGATCGCCTATGGCAGCGGCACGCTCAGCGAGCCGGCCGTGCGTCAGATGCTGGGCGCGGCGGACCGTGGGCATGTCTTCCGCCTGGTCGATGCGCTGGCCGCAGCGGATGGTGCAGCGCTGCTGGGCACGGTGGACGAGATGCGTGCGCATGGGCTCTCGGCACATGGTGTGCTCGAGGACATGGCCAGCCTGCTGCAGCAGATGGCCGTCGCCCAGGTGGTGCCGCAGGCCGTCGACCAGGATGACCCGCACCTGCCCGTGATCGAACGGCTGGCCGCCGCCGTGGCACCCGACGAAACGCAGCTGTACTACTCGATGGCGCTGCACGGCCGCAACGAGATCGGCCTGGCGCCCGACGAATACAGCGGCCTCACGATGGTGCTCCTGCGCATGCTGGCCTTCAAGCCGGCGCAAGGGGGCACGGTCCGCAGCACGACTGCGTCCCTGCAGCGCAGCCCGGTCGCGGTGGCGCGGTCGACGGCACGCGTGGCCGGGACGCCCGCAATTGCAGCACCGCCGGCGGCCTCGGCCGCAACGCGATCAAGTACAGACGCCGATGAAGGTGCTGGTGACGGTGCAGATGCCACTGCGGCCACTGCGCGGGCACGTGCGCCTGCCACCCAGCCGGTGCAGGCGCCCGCGAACGTACGCGTGAGTGCGCCGGCGGTCAGTGCCCCGAGTGCGCCCGCGGCCAGCGCCCCGAGTGCGCCGGCAAGCCCATCCGCAAGCGCGCCGGCAGCGCCACGCCCGATGGCCAGCGTGCCGCCCTGGGAAGAAGACATCCCGCCCGAAGACCTCGACGTCATTGCCGCGCCCGCCGTGAGCCGGTCCGTGCCGGCGCCGGCACATTCGCCGTCATTCACCGAGTCGGGCGCCGGTGCGACACCGGCCAGACCACGGGCGAGCGACGCCATGGCGACCGCTGCCCCGGTCGTTTCCTGGCCCGCCACTGCGGCCGTGGGAAGCCCGGTTCAGACCACCCCCCTGGGCGATCGCTGGGTGGGTGTGGTGAGGCAACTGGTCGAACGTGAACTCGTGGCTGCGCTGGTACGTGAATTGGCGTTGCAGTCGCAGTGCGTGGCCGCTGACGAAGGCAGCACACCCGAGCGCTGGCAGCTGAGGGTGGAGCGTGAGACCCTGGCCAGCGAGGCCTCGCGTGCGAAGCTCGAGGCGGCCATGGCCGAGGCGCTCGGCCGGCCCGTCGCCCTGGCGGTCGAAGTGGGCGCGACCCAGGACACCCCGGCACGACGCGATGCTGCCGAGCGCGTGCGGCGCCAGCAGGAAGCCGAAGACCTCATCCTCAACGACCCTGCGGTCGTCAGTCTCATGCAGCAGTTCCCCGGAGCGCGTATCGTGCCGGGATCGGTCAAACCCCTGTGAGCCGGCCGCCAGTCGCAGCAGCGCACCGCGGCGGGGCTCTTCTCCTCTTGCATTCGAAAGGACAACCATGCTCAAAGGACAACTCGCCGGCCTGATGAAACAGGCCCAGGCCATGCAGGACAACTTGAAGCGCGCCCAGGACGAACTGGCGCAGATCGAAGTCGAGGGGCAGTCCGGTGCCGGGCTGGTGAAGGTCGTGATGACCTGCAAGCATGACGTGCGCCGCGTCACGATCGACCCGAGCCTGCTGGCCGACGACAAGGACATGCTGGAAGACCTGGTGGCCGCAGCCTTCAACGATGCGGTGCGGCGCGCCGAGGACGTGAGCCAGGAGAAGATGGGCAAGCTCACGGCCGGCATGCCGATGCCTCCCGGGATGAAGTTCCCTTTCTGATGCGCCCCCAGGCTTCGCCCGTCGACGCCCCTTGCAAACCATGAACTCGCTGGATGCCCTGGTCGAAGCCCTGCGTCGCCTGCCCGGTGTGGGTCCGAAATCGGCCACACGCATGGCGCACCACCTGCTGCAACACGATCGCGAGGGCGCGCTGGCCATCGCGCGTGCGATCGACGGTGCGGTGCGGCTGGTGCGCCATTGCAGCCAGTGCAACACACTGACCGAAGCCGAGGTCTGCGCGACCTGCCTTGACGACACCCGCGACCGCACGCAGTTGTGTGTGGTCGAGACGCCTGCCGATCAGGCTGCCGTCGAGCGCACCGGCAGCTACCGCGGTCTTTACTTCGTGCTGCTCGGACGGCTCAGCCCGCTCGACGGCGTGGGGCCGCGCGACATCGGGCTGGAGCGGCTGTTCGATCGTGCAGCCGACGGGGTCGTGAGCGAAGTGATCGTCGCGACGAACTTCACGGCCGAGGGTGAAGCCACCGCGCATGTCGTCAGCGAGAACCTCAAGGCGCGCGGCCTGCGCGTGACACGACTGGCGCGGGGGGTCCCCGTGGGCAGCGAACTGGAGTACGTCGATCTCGGAACCATCGCACATGCGCTGGTCGATCGGCGATGAACAGGGGAGGGCGTCGATGACGCTTGCGATGTGGTGTGTGCTGGTGGCGGCCCTGCTGCCGATCGTCTGCGCCTGGATGGCCAAGTCCTCGGGCTTTCGCGTACCACGCAGCCAGGGGGGCTTTGACAACCATGATCCCCGGCAGTGGATGAGCACCCTGCGCGGCTGGCAGGCACGGGCCAACAGCGCCCAGGCCAACAGCTTCGAGGCCCTGCCGTTGTTCATCGCGGCCGTCGTGCTGTCACAGCAGGTCGGGGTGCCCCAGGGAACGATCGATGCGCTGGCGGTGGCGTTTGTGGCCTGCCGGGTGCTCTACATCGCGCTTTATGTCACCGATCGAGCCCCTGCCCGCAGTGTGGTCTGGGCGCTCGGCCAAGGCCTCAGCATCGCGCTGCTGACTTCGGCTGCCTGGGCGCGTTGAGCCGAGGCTGGATTCGTTCACACCTTCTGACTGCACTGCCAGAGTCACTGGTTACCAGGCGTTTCTGCGAGCACCGGACTTTCCCTGCCCGGGGCTTTGCGGATTGGAGTGCCCGCCCACTCTGACTAATCTGCGTGCATGGACACGCCAGACAGCCCCGCGCCAACGCCGACACGCCAGCCGGTGTCCGGCCGCCGGCGTGCCCTGTTGCGCTGCGCGCTGGCGGGCGCAGCGGCGCTGGGCGCGGGCGTGGTGCAGGTGCGCGCTGCACCCGAACGTGCGCGTCTGCGGGTGCTGGTGGGGCGGGACGAGTCGCTGTGCCACCTGCCCATGACGATCGCGCAGCAGCTTGGGTACTTCCGTGCCGAAGGGGTCGATGTCGAGTTCGTCGAGTCCGTGGACCGTACGATGTCGGTGCAGGCCTTGCGGCAGGGGCAGGTGGACGTGGTCTCCGGCAGCTACCTGCAGGTGGTGCGCGACATCGGGCGCGGCCTGCCGCTGCAGTCCTTCGTGCTTCACGGCCGTGCCCCGATGATCGCGATGGGGGTGTCGGCCCGGCAGATGCCGGCCTATCGTGGCCCGGATGACCTGCGTGGGCGCAACATCGGCGTGATGGCCACAGGCTCGCTCAGCCAGGTGCTTGCACAGACCATGTTGTCACGCGCCGGCCTGAAGCCGGCCGACGTGAAATGGGTGGGCGTGGGGCCGGCCGAGCGAGCGGCCCTGAGCATGCGCTCGGGCGAAGTGCAGGCGGTGAGTCACATCGATCCCACGATGACGCAGCTTGAACAGCGCGGCGAGGTCCGTCTGATTGCCGATGCCCGCACGCTGCGGGGTACCGCGGACATCTTTGGTGGCCCCATGCCCTCGACCTGTCTGTTTGCGCCGGCCGTGTTCGTCGACCGGCATCCTCAGACCTGTCAGGCCATGACCGATGCCGTCGTGCGTGCGCTGCGCTGGCTGCAGACGGCCGAACTGCCCGACATCATCAAGGTGGTACCCGACTCGCATACCAAGGGCGACCGGGCCTTGTACCTGGCATCGTTCTACCGGGTGAGGGAGTGCTATTCCCCCGACGGCATGCTGTCCGAAGAGGCCGTGCGCACGGCCTGGGATGTTGCCGCGCGCCTGGGCATGGTGCCTCAGCAGGGGCCTGATCACGCCGCGCAGGTGGCCCGCACCTACACCAATGCGCTGGTCGTGAAGGCCAAGGGCAAACCCAAGGCCCTGCGATTGAGCACCTGGCCGCCCAGTGCCTGAGCGGTGTCTCCTGGCCGCATGGCCCGGTGCCCGCTCACTGCTTGGCCACGCGGACCTTCGACGGCGTGTTGCGGGCGCCCTTGGCCGTGTCGGCGGGCTTGGTCGCACGTGACGCAGAGGCTGCCACTCGCTTGCCCGCGCTCTTGCTGCCCTTGTTGGCCGCAGCCGTCTTGCGCGTGGCCGCAGGCGCCTTCGCACGGACTTCCGTCTTGGCCGCGCTGCGGGCCACGGCGCGGGTGCTGCGGGCCGGCTGATAGATCACGATGCGCTGTCCGCGGGCAAAGGTGGCCCCGGCACCGACGCGGTTCCAGTCGGCCACTTGCGTGACACTGAGCTTGTAGCGACGCGCGATGCTGGCAACCGTGTCGCGCTTGCCCGCGCGCAGCACCACCCGGCGCAAGGGTGGCGCGTCGGGTGTCAGGGCGATGGTGGCGTTGTCAGCGATGTCCTCGGGCACGTCGCGGTGGTGCCGGTCGCCGTTGCGCGGCACGAGCAGGGTCGACCCGGCCTTGACCAGCATGCGCGGCGGGATCTTGTTGACTTCGCGCAGTTCGTCTTCGGCAACGCCGGCCTGCGCGGCAGCATCACGCGGGCTCATCGTGCGGGGGACCACCCAGGCCGTCCAGCTGGCCAGCGGGCCTTGATGGTCGGACAGGTTGCGCACGAAGTTGTTGGCGTTGTCGTAAGGCAGCAGGATGTGCGGCACGCCGGCCGCGAGGATCACCGGCTTGTTCATCTGCGGATTGAGCGCCCGGAATTCCTCCATCGGCAGGCCGGCGAGTCGCACGGCCAGTTCGACGTCGATGTCGCGCTGGATCGCCACCGTCAGGAAGTAAGGGTGATTCTCGATCGCCGGCAGGCTCAGGCCGTGGGCCTGAGGGTCGGCGATGATGTTCTCGACGGCCTGCAGCTTGGGGACGTAAAGCCGCGTCTCGGCCGGCATGCGCAGGCTCTGGTAGTCGGTCGGCAGGCCGGCCTTGCGGTTGCGTGCGATGGCCCGCTGCACACTGCCTTCACCCCAGTTGTAGGCGGCCAGGGCCAGATGCCAGTCGTCGAACATGTCGTGCAGCTTGCTCAGGTAGTCGAGCGCTGCACGGGTCGAGGCCAGCACGTCGCGTCGCTCGTCACGGAAGATGTTCTGCGTGAGGTCGAAGTGCTTGCCGGTCGACGGAATGAACTGCCACATGCCCGAGGCCTTGGCCGTGGACATCGCCTGCGGGTTGAACGCGCTTTCGATGAAGGGCAGCAGCGCCAGCTCGGTGGGCATGCCACGACGCTCGATCTCCTCGACGATGTAGTAGAGGTAGCGGCTGGAGCGAGCCGTCATGCGCTGCACATAGTCGGGTCGGCTGCCGTACCACTGCTCGCGGTCACGTACGAGGTCGCCTTCGAGGTCGGGAATGGCAAACCCCTTGCGGATGCGCACCCAGAGATCGCGCTCGGCCAGCGATTCGGGCAACTTGGGGTCCACCATCGCGGCCACCGGCGGCACGGGTGCCTCGTTTTCATCGGGCACGATCACCGCAGCCGGGGTGGCGGGGGCGGGTTCAGGGGGTGGGGGAGGCGGGGATGCGACCGGGGCGGGGGCGGTGGCAGGCGGCGCTGCGGGGGGCGGTGCGGTGGCGCAACCTGCCAGCACGATGGCAGCGAGTGCACCCGCCCACGCGCGGCGGAACAGAGTGGAGGTCATCGGAATTCGTTCTTCCATTGTCGAATGGCAGCAAAGACGTCGACCGGGTCGTCGCTTGCGGCGCCCTGTGCGCGTGCAGCGGCCACGACCTGCGGTTGACTGCAGCGCAGGAAGGGGTTGATCAGGAGTTCCTGAGCGATGGAGCTCGGCAGCGTCGGCAGGTCACGGGCACGCAAGGACTCGCACTGCGCGTGATAGCGCATCAGGTCCGGGTTGCCCGGCTCGACGGCCAGCGCGAACTTCAGGTTGCCCAGGGTGTATTCATGGGCGCAGCACACACGGGTGCGGCCCGGCAGTTCGCCCAGGCGCGACACTGACTGCAGCATCTGGGCGGGCGTGCCCTCGAACAGGCGACCGCAGCCGCCTGAAAAGAGCGTGTCGCCGCAGAACAGCACCGGCTCACCGCGCAGGTCCGGGCAGTAGTAGGCGATGTGCCCGCGGGTGTGGCCCGGCACGTCGATCACGTCGAAGTCCAGGCCGTTCCAGTGCACCGCACCGCCACCGCTCACCGCCGTGTGCGGGCCGGGGATGTCTTCGGTTGCGGGGGCATGCACGCTCCCGTGCAGGTGGTGTTGGAGTTCGGCCAGGCCGCCGACATGATCGCCGTGATGGTGGGTCACTAGAATGCCGGTCAACTTCAGCCTGTGCGCCTGGAGCGCCCGAATGACGGGCATTGCTTGACCCGGATCCACCACCAGTGCCTCGCGGCCGTCGTGGAGCATCCAGATGTAGTTGTCGGCGAAGGCGGGTAACGCGAGCAGTTCCATGACGCAAAACGGGCAAATTATAGGTTTGGATGAGTGGTTGCTCACAGCGCCGGGGCGGTATTTGTTGGCCTGGGAGCAGATGCAGCTCGACCACACCGTGAGCGACATCTTCGGATTTCATGCCGTGCAGCTGGGTCTTCCCCAGCTGGACGCACTGGCCTGCAACCGCATGCCGCATCGCTGGATCGCCCTCAGCGGCACCGAACGCATGGCCGGCGGCGACCCGCCGGACGGCCTGGTCCCGGCCGGACCTCGCACCCCCAAGGCCCTGCTGACCGACTTCGATGCGCTGCCGTTCGAGACCAGCAGCATGGACCTCGTCGTGCTGCCCCATTCGCTCGAACTCGCGACCGACCCTCATCAGACGCTGCGCGAGGTCGAGCGCGTGCTGGTGCCCGAAGGCCGGGTGGTGATCGTGGGGTTCAATCCGGCCAGCCTGTGGGGCCTGCACCAGAGCTGCACCCGCCTGGCCACGCGGATGGGCGTCGGGCGACTGTTCCTGCCGCGCACCGGTGATTTCATCGGCTACCGCCGGCTGCGCGACTGGTTGAGGCTGCTCAACTTCGAACTCGAGGGCACCCGGTTCGGTTGCTACCGGCCGGCCCTTCGCTCCGAGACCTGGCTGGAGAGGTTTCGATGGATGGAGCCAGCCGGAGACCGCTGGTGGCCAGTGTTCGGTGCGGTGTACTTCCTCGTGGCGGTGAAGCGGGTGCGTGGCATGCGCATCATCGGCCCGGCCTGGAAGCACCGGCAGACGGCCAAGGCGGCACCGGCCGTGGTGGCGCAGCGTGAGCGTGATGCGACGCCGGCCGCATGGCGGCGTGCCGCTGCCATGCATCACGACAAGCGCGAACTCGAAAGCACCGAGCAGGTCGGACCCTGAGGCGCAGGGCATGCTGCCCCCTCGCGCCGGCCACGCACGACGGCATGCACCGACGATTTCACAACACAAAGGAAACAATGACAGCACAAGGCAAGCCCACCATCCCCCGGCCCAAGGTGGTCATCTACACCGACGGCGCCTGCAAGGGCAACCCCGGTCCGGGCGGCTGGGGTGTGTGGATGCGTGCGGGCGAACACGAGAAAGAGCTCTGGGGCGGCGAGCGCAGCACCACCAACAACCGAATGGAGCTCACCGCGGTGATCGAGGCCCTGGCCAGCCTGAAGCGCACCTGCGAGGTCACCATCTACACCGACAGCGAATACGTCCGCAAGGGCATGACCGAGTGGATCCATGGCTGGAAGTCCCGCGGCTGGAAGACCGCCGATCGCAAGCCGGTCAAGAACGCCGAACTCTGGACCCGCCTGGATGCGTTGGCCGCACTGCACCATGTCGACTGGCGCTGGGTCAAAGGCCATGCCGGCGACCCCGGCAACGAGCGCGCCGATGCGCTGGCCAACCGCGGTGTCGATTCGGCGGGGTCTGCGTGACGCTTGACCGGTGGTCCGGGTCGGGCTTGCAGGCCTGGCAGTGCCGGGCGGGCGGGTTGCGCTTACATTCAGTACAACTCTGAAACGCTTCACCCCATGAAGAAACTGCATCTGACGGTGGCCGTGGTCGGCTTGATCCTGGCCAGCACCGCGGCCTACTGGTACCAGCATCGGTCCGCGGCGCCGGCGGGCAGCGAAGGCGCTGCCGCGGGCGCCGGACAGGGCCCGGCACCCGCGGGCCGAGCACCGGGCGGTGGTGGCCCGGGCGGGCCGGTGGCCGTGGAGGTGGGTCGTGTGCAGACCATGCCGCTGAACGAGGATGCGCAGGCCGTGGGGACAGTGCGCTCGCGCCAGGGCGTGGTGGTGCGCCCCGAGGTGTCGGGGCGCGTGGCAGCCCTGGGCTTTCGTGACGGGCAGCGAGTGCGCAAGGGCCAGTTGCTGGTGCAGCTCGACGACACCCTGCTGAAGGCGCAGCTCCAGCAGGCGCAGGCCCAGGTCAACATCGCGCTGGCCAATGACGCACGCAACCGTGAACTGCAGGCTCAGGGGTTCGTCAGCCAGGCCGCGGTCGACCAGACGTCCGCCAACCTCGAGGTGGCGCGCGCGCAACTGGCGCTGGCTCAGGCCCAGCTGGCGCGCATGCGCATCGTTGCGCCGTTCGACGGCACGACGGGCATCGGCCTGGTCAACGTCGGCGACTACGTCAAGGACGGCGCCGACCTGGTCAACCTGGAAGACCTGCGCACGGTCTATGTGGATTTCCGCCTGCCCGAGCGCTACCTGCCGCGCCTGAAGGTGGGGCAGGCTTCACAGGTCAGTCTGGATGCCTTGCCCGGGCAGCGATTTGCGGCCGAGGTGGTGGCCCTGGAGCCTCAGGTCGACGTGAATGGCCGCTCGGTGCTGGTGCGGGCCACGCTGGACAATCCGCAGGGCCTGCTGCGCCCCGGCATGTTCGCCCGTGTCGAGACGGTGCTGGCCACCCGCAGCGAGGCGCTGGTCGTGCCCGAGGAGGCACTGGTGCCGCAAGGGGGCAAGCAGTTCGTCATCAAGGTCGTGGACGGTGCGCCGCAGGCGGAAGGCCGAGCGGCACGGGTATCGCAGCGCAGCGAGGTCGAGATCGGCCTGCGCCGTGACGGCAAGGTCGAGATCCTGAAGGGCGTGGCGGCCGGCGACGTGGTCGTCACGGCAGGCCACCAGCGTGTGCAGCGTGACGGCTCGCCGTTGCGGGTGGTGGAGCTGGGCGCGGCACCGCGTGCGCGCGATGCATCCGCGCCGGCCGGGGCTGCCTCGGCGGCGTCGGGCGGTGCCACCGGCCCGCGGGTGGCCGCCAACCACGCTGCGGCCGGCCGCTGAGCGGCGGGCTTCCGATCCCTCTCAGATTCACGCGTTTCAAGGCGCCTCATCATGCAGCTCCCCGAGGTCTCGATCCGGCGGCCGGTGTTTGCCACCGTGCTGTCCCTGTTGCTGCTGCTGGTCGGCCTGGTGTCGTTCACCCGGCTGCAGGTGCGCGAATACCCGCGCATCGACGAACCGGTGGTCACGGTCTCGACCCGCCTGACCGGAGCCTCGGCCGAGGTGATCGAGTCGCAGGTGACCAAACCGCTCGAGGACTCGATCGCCGGCATCGACGGCGTGGAGATCATCACTTCGATCTCACGCCAGGAGCAAAGCCAGATCTCGGTACGCTTCAAGCTGAGCAAGAGCCCCGAGGACGCCGCCGCCGACGTGCGCGACCGTACCTCGCGTGTGCGGGGCCGGCTGCCCGATGCGGTCGACGAACCCATCATCGCCAAGGTCGAAGCGGACGCCTCACCGACCATCTGGCTGGCCTTCACCAGCGAAACCCTGGCGCCGCTGGAAGTGAGTGACCTGGCCAACCGGCTGGTCAAGCCCCGGCTGCAGACCGTGCCCGGCGTGGCTGACGTCCAGATCTATGGCGAGCGGAAGTACGCCATGCGCATCTGGGTCGACCCGGACAAGCTTGCCGCCTACCAGCTCACCACCCAGGACGTCGAGGACGCACTGCGGCGCCAGAACCTCGAAGTGCCGGCCGGGCGCATCGAAGGCCGGCAGCGGGAGTTCAATGTGACGGCGCAGACCGACCTGAGCACGGTGGCGCAGTTCAACGACGTGTCGGTGAAGGTGGTGAACGGCTACACCGTGCGTCTGCGGGATGTGGCCCGCATCGAGCAGGCTGCGCTGAGCGAGCGCACCAGCGTGCGCCTGAACGGTGTGCGTTCGGTGTCGCTGGGCGTGATCCGGCAGGCCACCGCCAACCCGCTGGAGGTGGCCGACGGCGTGCGCGGCATCCTGCCACGCATCCAGCAGGACCTGCCCGACGGTGTGCGGGTGCAGGTGGCCAACGACAACTCGGTGTTCATCGACCGCTCGATCAAGTCGGTCTTCGCCACTGTGGCCGAGGCGGTGGTGCTGGTGGCCCTGGTGGTGTTCGTGTTCCTGCGCACCGTCCGCGCGTCGATCATTCCGCTGGTGACGATTCCGGTGAGCCTGATCGGCGCCTTTGCCCTGATGGCAGCGGCCGGCTTCACGATCAACACGCTCACGCTGCTGGCGCTGGTGCTGGCCATCGGCCTGGTGGTCGACGACGCCATCGTGGTGCTCGAGAACATCTATCGTCACATCGAGGAGGGCATGACCCCGTTTGCGGCGGCGATCCGCGGCGCCCGCGAGATCGGCTTTGCCGTGGTGGCCATGACGCTCACGCTGGCGGCGGTCTATGCCCCGCTGGCCTTCACGCCGGGCCGCACCGGACGGCTGTTCGTCGAGTTCGCACTCACGCTGGCGGGCACGGTGATCGTCTCCGGTTTCGTGGCGCTGACGCTGTCGCCGATGCTGTGTTCCAAGCTGCTGCGGCACAACCCCAACCCGACACGTTTCGACAGCTGGATGGAGCGCCAGCTCACTCGCCTGAGCGACGGCTACGAGCGTGTGCTGGCCAGCACGCTGAAGGTGCGCTGGCTGGTGGTGCTGGTGATGCTCGGATGCGGGGGTGGCAGCTGGTGGCTGTTCCAGGGCATGAAGAGCGAACTGGCGCCGATGGAAGACCGGGGCACGGTGCTGATCAGCGTCAATGCGCCCGATGGTTCGACGCTTGCGTACACCGAAAAGTACATGCGCGAGATCGAGCGGCTGGGGCGGGACATTCCCGAGTTCGACCGGGTGTTCGTGGTGGCGGGCAACCCGACGGTGTCGCAAGGCATCTCGTTCCTGCGTGCGGTGGACTGGACCGAACGCGAGCGCTCGACCCAGCAACTGGCCCGCGTGCTGCAGCCGCAGATCAGCAGCCTGCCTGGCGTCAACGCCTTCCCGATCACGCCGCCGTCGCTCGGGCAGGGCTTCCGCGAGCGCTCGGTGAACTACGTGATCCTCACGTCGGACAGCTACAGCAACCTGTCCGAGGTGGCGCAGAAGATGCTGGCCGAGATGAATCGTCATGGCGGTTTTGTCCAGCCCGATTCCGATCTGCGGCTCAACAAGCCCGAGATCTTCATCCAGGTCGACCGCGAGCGTGCGGCCGATGCGGGCGTGGCGGTCGACCAGGTGGCCCGCACGATCGAGACCATGCTGGGTGGCCGCCAGGTCACCCGCTACAAGCGCGACGCCGAGCAGTACGACGTGGTCGTGCAGACCGAAGCCGCCGGACGCAGCACGCCCGATGCGATCGAGCGCCTGTTCGTGCGGGGGCGTGACGGCGCGATGATTCCGCTGTCGTCGCTGGTCAAAGTGACTGAAGCGGTGTCACCGCGTGAGCTGAACCACTTCAACCAGCGCCGCTCGGTGACGATCACGGCCAACCTCAACCCTGACTTTTCGCTCGGCGAGGCGCTGCAGTTCATGGATGCGACTGCCGAGAAGATCCTGCCGCCGGGCTACACCACCGAGCTCAACGGGGTATCGCGCGAGTTCCGCTCGTCCAGCGGGGCGCTCGGCCTGGTGTTCGTGCTGGCGCTGCTGTTCATCTTCCTGGTGCTGGCGGCGCAGTTCGAGAGTTTTGTCGACCCCTTCGTGATCCTGCTGTCGGTGCCGCTGTCGATGGTGGGCGCGCTGCTGGCGCTCAAGCTGGCTGGGGGCACGCTCAACGTGTATTCGCAGATTGGCCTCATCACGCTGGTGGGCCTGATCACCAAACACGGCATCCTGATCGTCGAGTTCGCCAACCAGCAGCGCCAGCAGGGGCTGGACGTGATGCAGGCCGTCACCCATGCTGCGGCGCTGCGCCTGCGCCCCATCCTGATGACCACCGGTGCGATGGTGCTCGGCGCGTTGCCGCTGGCCCTGGCCAGCGGTGCGGGCGCCGAAAGCCGTCAGCAGATCGGCTGGGTGATCGTGGGCGGCATGTCGCTGGGCACCCTGTTGACGATCTTTGTCGTGCCCACGATGTACACGCTCTTCGCGCGCAGCAGCACGCCAGGGCCGATCACCACACCGACCGACGAGCCGGCGGCGGCGCACTCGCACTGAGCAAGGGGCAGCCCGGTACTTCGATTCAGCAGATCACCGTGCGACCGATTCCACCGGCCGGACGTGCATCAGATCAGCGCGCCGGCCAAGGCTACCGTGTGGCGCATTCTCGATGCGCGCGCGGTTTCCATCCACACGGGCAGCGTGGTCGAGAAGCCCGGCGTGCAAGCGCTGAGCACGACCGCCCCGGACCTGCATACCGGCGAAATCATCGCCAATGCGGACTTGCGTGATCGAAGCGTCGAATTCATCGCCCAGCTTCGCTGCCTCGACGACCACGACCCGGACGCTGCCGTCAATCGCGTCGTGCCGGACAACCACACGGTGCACATCTCCGGAGATGCCCTGGCGCACCAGGCCAGTCGCCCATGACGATTCAAGTACGTCCACACCCCACGGCACGGGTCGTGGCTGAGCCTGTTGGAGTCCGTGTGCTCCAGGGCGGCACGCTCACTCCTGCGTCACATCTGAGTCGCATCGCTCGATGAACTCCCAGCCCGTTCGATTCCAGGGGAAGAGTCTGGATTTCCAGATGACCTGACCACAACGCTTCTGGAGAAGCCAGGTCCTAACCTCGTACGGCATTCTTGAAGGCTGCCGACAACGTGATCAGCGCCTCGCATGCATTGCTGTCCTTCACTCTCGTGTGCAGCAGGACCGGCAAGCGCGGGAGCGGAGGAAGCCCGAGCCTCGGGCCGACGTCCACTGCGCCAAATGGCAACATGCGTGGAGCCAATGCGGCAACGCCGAGCCCCGCCATCACGGCTGCAACGACCGCTGCAACGCCGCCACCCACGAAGATTTCCTCCCACGGTACGCCTGCCTCATCGAGCAAGCGCTCGGTCAACATGCGCACTCCACACGGCCTGGCCAGTGTGGCGATCGGCAAGGGCTCGCCGGCGCGGTGCTGCCAGCCTGGCGCTGCGAACCAGCCGAAGTCTTCTTCGATCAGAACTTCCCCATCGCTGCGCCCGGCATGCAGGCGCACGATCACCGTGTCGAGTTCGCGCCGGTCGAAGCTGTGAAGCAGGTCGCCCGAGGAGCCGATTCGCAGATCGATCAACAGCCGCGGGTCTCGTGCGTTCATGCGGGAGATCAGCGCAGGAAGCTCTGGCCCTGCAACATGCTCGCTGATCCCGATGGTCAGTCGCTTCCTCGCTTCGGCGAACGCAGCGAGCGCCCGATCATGCACCTCGATGAGTTCGCGGGCGTGTGCCAGGAAGGTCGCGCCGCGTGCAGACAGTTCCACGCGGCGGGGTGTCCGTTCGACGAGCCGGAAGCCGAGCCTGTCCTCGAGCCGCTTCAGCTTCAAGCTGACGGCGGCTTGTGTGGTCTGAAGGGCTTCAGCCGCACGCGTGAAGCTGCTGAAGTCGGCGATCAGGATGAAAGCCTGAACTGCATCCAGATCGAGAGGTCGGTTTGTCATTTCAGATGATTATTACTGAAATGAGCTTGGATGGATTGTGCAAATGATTCAGGGAGCCTAACGTCCAGCCATCACAGAACGGAAAGGAACCCCGACATGAATGCGATCGATGAGCTGATCGAGGCGATCCAGAAGTACTTCGACCTCATACACGACTGCA
Source organism: uncultured Burkholderiales bacterium (assembly GCA_965650765.1). Taxonomy (GTDB): domain Bacteria; phylum Pseudomonadota; class Gammaproteobacteria; order Burkholderiales; family Burkholderiaceae_C; genus Caldimonas. The sequence goes on along the minus strand of CBFGPV010000005.1, from coordinate 19,651 downwards.
ACGTCGCCCACTTCGCTGAGGTGTTCAGCCCGACTGCGCAGCTTCACGGATACCGCGGCGGAAAAATGGTGTGCTGGTCGGCAGCTGAATACAAGGAGGAGCTCAAGGCGCGGCAATCACCGCTTTCACAAGGCTCGCCGCGTCAAGACAGCGTTCTTTTCATCGACGTCGCCTCAGCGAGCCACGCGTTGGCCAAGGTCGAGGTGCGCGTCCATGCCAGCGTCTACCAGGACTATCTCACCTATCACAAGGTCGACGGCCGCTGGGTCATCACAGCCAAGGGCTATCACCTGATGCGCACCGTTTGATCGGCGGGCCGGCCGCAGTCGAGAAGCGCGGTGTCATCGAACCCTTCCTCGCTGGCCCCGCTTGAGCGCAACGTGGGTGATCGGCAATCGATCTGCCGCTACGGCTCACACCGGACTTGAAGCCGTTGGTTGCCTGAGTGCCATGCCAGACTCCACAAGGAGTTGCCGGCGCAGCATGGTGCGCCGGCACCAGCATGCAGGTTCATGTTCCGCTGGAGCGAAGAGCTACACCAGCGCGTCGAACGGAATCACGTCGACCCAGTCGCCTGCCGCAACGTCGCGCTGGTCGTGGTGCAGCACCACCAGGCCATTGGCCTCGGACATCGAGCGCAGGATGCCCGAGCCTTGCGAACCGGTGATCTCGACCTGCCAGCCCTCGGTGCCGGCGCGCACGATGCCGCGCTGGTACTCGGTGCGCCCGGGCTTCTTGCGCAGGGCGGTTGTGGTGCGGGCCCGCAGCCACGGCATGGGCAGGCTCATGTCGGCGCCGCTCATGGCCAGCAGCGCATCGCGCACGAAGGCATAGAACGTGACCATCACCGCCACCGGGTTGCCGGGCAGGCCGAACAGGACGGCCTGCCGCCCGCCGCTTTCGATGCGGCCGAAGGCCATCGGGCGCCCCGGGCGCATGGCGATGCGCCAGAAGGCGACCTCGCCGAGGCGGGCCATCATCTGTTTCGTGAAGTCGGCCTCACCGACACTCACCCCGCCGGAGGTGATGATCGCGTCTGCGCTCTCGGCGGCCTGGCGGAAGGCGGCTTCCAGTGCTTCCGGCTCGTCGCGCACGACGCCCAGGTCAAGCACCTCCACCCCCAGGCGCTGCAGCATGCCGTAGATCGTGTACCGGTTGCTGTCGTAGACGCAGCCGGCATCCAGCGGCTCGCCGATCGAGCGGAGTTCGTCGCCGGTTGAAAAGAACGCCACGCGCAGTCGGCGCCACACCGCCACCTCGGCCCGGCCCAGTGAGGCCAGCAGGCCGAGGTCGGCGGGACGCACGATGCGCCCGCGGCGCTGCGCAGGTTCGCCGCAGCGCAGGTCTTCACCCTTGAAGCGCCGGTTGTCGCCAGCGCGCACCACACCTGCCGGCACGATGCAGTCGTCACCGTCGAGGCTCACGAACTCCTGGGGGACGACCGTGTCCAGACCCGGGGGCATCACCGCACCGGTCATGATGCGCAGGCAGGCGCCGGGCGGGACGTCACCCGGCTGGCCTTGCCCGGCCAGGCCGGTGCCCACCACGCGCAGGCGGGTCGGCCCGTCCGTGTGCAGGTCGGCGCCACGCAGGGCGTATCCGTCCATCGCGGAGTTGTCGTGCGAGGGCACGTCGATCGGCGAGATCACGTCTTCAGCCAGGACCCGGCCCAGCGCGGCACGCAGGGCCAGTTTTTCCACGGCCTGCACGCGTGGCACGAAGCGGTCGATGAACTCGCGGGCCTGGGCGACCGGCAGGGCAGAGGGGTCGTAACCGCTGACGCACGAGGCGATCTGTTCAAGCGTGGGCATGGTGCTGGCGTGGCGTGAAGGCGGGCAGATGAAGGTGCGGGCGGGGGCGATGGGGGTGGCGCACAGCCGTCACAGCATCAGCAGCATGTGGGCCTTGTCGAAGTAGCGCACCTTGCGCCCCTGTTCCAGGCGAATGGCCTTGGGCAGCACGCCATAGACCTTGAAGCCGGCGGCCTCGTAAAGCCCCACGGCGCGTTCGTTCGACGCGGTGACGGTCAGGGTGAGCATCTCCAGGCCGCTCGCCTGGCGCGCCTGGGCAATGCAGGCCGCCAGCAACTGCCGGCCGATGCCGCGGCGGCTGTGGCGTTCGCGGACATACATGCCGACGATGTTGGCGCGGTGGCGCAGCTTGGGCTTGAACTCGCGCTCGCATGACACACTGCCGGCCAGTTCATTGCCGACCCAGGCGCCGATCAGGAAGGTGCCACCCAGCGGCTCGCTCAGGCCCAGGCGGCCCAGGTAGCTCTCGGGGGAGCGCACACGTTCGGTGCTGGGGTCCGACGTGAACGACTCGGGGTGTCGTTCGAGCGCCTCGTCGCGCAGGTCCTTGTAGCAGGAAAGGTCTTCGGGGCGCAGGCGCCGCACGATGATCCCGTCGGCTTCAGACATGGCGCTGCTCGATGCTGCGAAGTTCGTCCAGCGTGTTGGCATTGAAGAAAGCAGACTCATCGTCGAAATTCACCTCCACCGTGCGATGCAGGGCGGTCCACAGATCGATCTTGCGACCGCCCGATTGCGTGAAGCGCACCAGGCTGTCGAGCAGCGAAGCCTTCATCAGCGTGAAGACCGGCTGCACCTGGTCCCCGGTGCGTGCCATGGCCACCTCGGCGTCAGCTGCCTCCAGGGCGTGCGCGAGGCGCTCGACCAGGTCCTGCGGGAACAGCGGGCTGTCGCAGGGCACGGTCACCATGAAGGCCGTCTCGCAGCGTTCCAGTCCGGCCAGAAAGCCGGCCAGCGGGCCGGCGAAGTCAGGCAGGGCGTCGGGCCACACGGGGACACCGAAGGACTCGTAGGCTGCCAGGTTGCGATTGGCGTTGATCATCAGCTGCCCCACCTGGGGCGCCAGGCGCATCACGGCGTGCAGGGCCATCGGCATGCCCTGGTAGTTCTGCAGCCCCTTGTCCACGCCGCCCATGCGGCTGCCGCGTCCGCCGGCGAGGATCAGGCCAGTGATGTCGTCTCGGTTCATGGGCATTCGGCTCGGTTTCGACGCGCGGGCATCAGCCACCGATGTAGTGCATCTCGATGCGCCGCGCGCCGTCGGACGACACGGCGTCGGGGGGCATCGAGGCGCGAAGTTCGGAATAGCGATCGTCGCGGCCTTGCCAGACCTGGCCGACGGCCGCGGCGATCTGGTCGTCGCTGTAGTTGCCGCGCAGCAGGGTGCGCAGGTCATGACCCTGGTTGGCAAACAGGCACAGGAAGAGCTTGCCTTCGGTCGACAGGCGCGCACGATTGCAGTCGCGGCAGAAGGCCTGCGTGACGCTGGAGATCACACCGATCTCGCCGCCGCCATCCCGATAGCGCCAGCGTTCGGCGGTTTCTCCGGGGGCGCTGGCCTCCAGGGGTTCGAGCGGATGGTGGACACCGATGCGTTCGATCACCTCGGCCGAGGGCAGCACTTCGTCCATGCGCCAGCCGTTGGTCGCGCCGACGTCCATGTACTCGATGAAGCGCAGCACCACACCGCTGTGGCGAAAGTGGCGGGCCATCGGCAGGATCTCGTGGTCGTTGGTGCCCCGCTTGACGACCATGTTCACCTTGATCGGACCCAGTCCCACCCGCTCGGCGGCCTCCAGGCCTTCGAGGACCGCGTGCACCGGAAAGTCCGCGTCGTTCATGCGGCGAAACAGCGTGTCGTCCAGGGCGTCCAGGCTGACCGTCACGCGCTGCAGGCCGGCGTCCTTCAGTGCCTGGGCCTTGCGGGCCAGCACCGAACCGTTGGTCGTGAGGGTGAGATCCAGCGGCTTGTCTTCGAGCGTGCGCAGGCCGGCGAGCATGCCGACCAGACGTTCGAGGTCCTTGCGCAGCAGCGGCTCGCCACCGGTCAGGCGGATCTTCTGCACGCCGTGCGCGATGAAGATCTTCGCCACCCGGGCCAGTTCCTCGAAGCTCAGCAACGAGGCATGCGGCAGGAAGTTGTAGTGCTTGTCGAAGACTTCCTTGGGCATGCAGTAACTGCAGCGGAAGTTGCACCGGTCAGTGACGGAGATCCGCAGGTCGCGCAGCGGTCGGCCACGCGTGTCGGTCAGCAGACCGTCGGGCGCCTGCCAGGTGTCGGGCACCTTGGGTACCGCGGACGCGTAGCGGTGGTCCGCCAGGGGAATGACTTTTTCGGCCATGGGCCCGATTGTGCCCCCAAGCGAAGCAGCCCTGGCAGCGTCGGGGCCGCTGCCTGGTGCCATGCCGACGATCCGTGCGACATCCGGCCGCCGGCGGCAGCGCCGGTGTCCTGGCGCTCAGTGGCGGTTGGACTCGAAATAGGCGTCGCGCGGCGTGGCGGACGGCGCGCGGGTGCGCACGGGCTCGGCCGTGCCGAGCAGGGCGGCGGGTGCCGCGGTGCGCACATCGCCCTTGCCGGCCGTTGACCCAGCCTGGACCAGCGCGCCCGGCCGACGTGCGCCGGTGAAGCGTTTGGTCCAGTAGGACACGCGCATGTCTTCGACTCGCACCGATGCGCCCGAGCGCGGCGAGTGGATGAACTTGCCGTCACCCACATAGATGCCCACATGCGAGAAGGTGCGCCGCAAGGTATTGAAGAACACAAGGTCGCCGGGCTTCAGTTCTTCGCGTGCCACATGGATGAACCCGGGGGCACTGGCCTGGTCGTCGGCCCGGCGCGGCAGCACCAGGCCCAGGCTCATCTCGAAGATGTGGCGGGTGAAGCCGCTGCAGTCGAAACCTTCCTCTGCCGAGTTGCCGCCACGGCGGTAGGGCACACCCAGGAAGTTCATGGCCGTCATGACCATGTCGGACGCCTTGTCGCGCACCTGGTCCATCAGGCCGCGCTCGGCGAGGGCGGCGCCCAGCACGTCAGATTCACCCGCCGCGGGCGCATGCGGCGCAGCAGGTGTCTCCAGCAGGCCCCGTTCAGCCAGGAACCGCGAGACAGCGTCGGCCTGGGCGTCCGGTGCGGCCTGGGTGGGGGGCGACCAGGCGACCAGACAGGCGCCTGTCAGCACCCCGACACGCGCCAGTGCGGGCCAGGCGGCCACCCAGCGGCGCAGCGCGACACCGCGCACAGGCGCAGGTCGGTGCGTGTCCGACAGGGGGGAGGGCGCGGGTCCGACAGACATGGCCGCGACCTTAGACGAGCCAGGCGCTCGCGTCAACCGTAAAAACACAAGCATGACAAGAACTTAGGCCGCATTTCTCGAATCGGCCAAAGGGCTCCGCTGATGGAGCCCGGGTTGCCACGCATGACGGGCCGGCGCGCAGCAGTCCACCATCTCGCTCAAGCGTCAGACCGCTGTCAGGCCGCGGGCCTTCAATGCCGAGCGGTTGCTGCCCATGAACATGGCCACGGATCGCACGAGCATGCCGATGGCCCAACGAGGAGACAAGGCATGGATTTCGAATCCTTCTATCGGCGTTCCATCGATGATAGGGATGCATTCTGGACCGAGCAGGCCGCGCTGATCGACTGGCATCGCGCGCCGACCCGGATCTGCGACTACTCGAACCCGCCCTTTGCCCGCTGGTATGCCGATGGGCTGACCAATCTGTGCCACAACGCCGTGGATCGCCATCTGGCACAGCGTGCCGGGCAGGCCGCCCTGATCCACGTATCGACTGAAACCGGCACCGAGGTCACCTACTCGTTTGCCGAACTGCATGCCGAAGTGCAGCGCATGGCGGCGGTGCTGCTGTCGCTGGGCGTCGGCAAGGGCGATCGGGTGCTGATCTACATGCCGATGATTCCGCAGGCCGTGTTCGCGATGCTGGCGTGTGCGCGCATCGGTGCCATCCACAGCGTGGTGTTCGGCGGTTTTGCAAGCGTGAGCCTGGCCAGCCGAATCGATGACGCCACGCCACGGGTCATCGTCAGTGCCGATGCGGGCAGCCGCGGCGGCAAGGTGGTGCCGTACAAGCCCCTGCTCGACGAGGCGATCCGGCTGGCCACGCACCAGCCGGCGCACGTCCTGATGGTCGACCGCGGGCTGGCGCCGATGGAGCGCGTGGCGGGTCGCGACGTCGACTATGCGTCGGCCCGGGCCGCGCATCTGGACACGCCCGTGCCCTGCGAATGGGTGGAGGCCACCCACCCCAGCTACACGCTCTACACCAGCGGCACCACCGGCAAGCCCAAGGGCGTGCAGCGCGACACCGGCGGCTACGCGGTCGCGCTGGCGGCGAGCATGAAGTACATCTTCTGCGGCGAAGCCGGGGAAACCTACTTCTCCACCAGCGACATCGGCTGGGTGGTGGGTCACAGCTACATCGTCTACGGCCCGCTGATTGCCGGCATGGCCACCATCCTGTATGAAGGGTTGCCGGTGGTGAACCGCGACGGCGTGTCCGACGCCGGCGTGTGGTGGAGTCTGGTCGAGAAATACAAGGTCAGCGTGATGTTCAGTGCGCCCACCGCCGTGCGGGTGCTGAAGAAGTACGACACCGCGTTTCTGACGCGGCACGACCTGTCGAGCCTCAAGGCGCTGTTCCTGGCCGGCGAACCGCTGGACGAACCCACGGCGCAGTGGATCGCGCAAGGGTTGGGCAAGCCCATCATCGACAACTACTGGCAGACCGAAACCGGCTGGCCCATCCTCACTGTGGCCAACGGTGTGGAGCGCCGGCCCAGCAAGTTCGGCTCGCCGGGGGTGCCGATGTATGGCTACAACGTCAAGCTGCTGCATGAGGCCACCGGCGAAGAACTCACCGGGCCGAACCAGAAGGGGGTGGTGGCCATCGAGGGCCCGCTGCCGCCCGGGTGCATGCAGACGGTCTGGCGTGACGACGCACGTTTTGTCAACACCTACTGGAGCAGCTTCCCTGACCGCATGGCCTACAGCACCTTCGACTGGGGCATCCGCGACGAGGAAGGCTACTACTTCATCCTCGGCCGCACGGATGACGTGATCAACGTGGCGGGCCACCGCCTGGGTACGCGCGAGATCGAGGAAAGCATCTCCAGCCACCCGGGCGTGGCCGAGGTCGCAGTGGTGGGCGTTGCCGATGCGCTGAAGGGCCAGGTGGCGGTGGCGTTTGCCGTGCTGAAGGATGCCTCTGCGGCGGCCACACCGGAGGGCGCCCGCCGGCTGGAGGGCGAGGTGATGAAGCGCGTGGATGAACAACTGGGCGCCGTCGCGCGGCCGGCGCGAGTGATGTTCGTCACGGTGCTGCCCAAGACGCGCTCGGGCAAGCTGCTGCGCCGGGCCATCCAGGCCGTGTGCGAGCAGCGCGATCCCGGTGACCTCACGACGATCGAGGATCCCGGCGCGCTTCAGCAGATCCGCGACCTGATGACGCCGAGCTGAGGCCCGGGGGCGACGAAGGGGCGGCACGGCGGCAAATGCCGTTGAGAATTGTTCAGGCTTCGCCCCAAACCGCCATATTTCTCACAGTCATGTGGACGGTGAGCGACATTCGCCATCAAGAATGGCGGCAGTCTGCCGAAGACCCGATGAGCTGGTTACATTTGCGTGACCAATGCCGTCAGGGATGAAAAACAGCCTACCGCCCCTTTTTGTTGAAGTCAGCCAGCTCAGGATCGGCATGCATGTCCATCTTGATGTGGGCTGGATGGGGCATCCCTTTGCGCTGAACAGTTTCAAGATCACCGCCGAGGAACAGATCGCCACCATTCGCGGCCTGGGCCTGGAGCGTGTGCGCTGGGATCCGGAACGCAGCGATCCGGGTGTGCTGGTGGCCTTGCGCCCGGACACCGTCCAGGCGCCGGGCGTGGCGCCGTCCACCGTTGGCGAGGCACTGGCCGCGCAGCAGGAAGAAGTGCGGCGGCGCCGGCGCGAACTGCTGGCTGAGCAGCAGGCTTCCTTGAACTGCTGCGAGCGAGAGTTCACGCAGGCCACGCGCTCGTTCAAGCAGCTTGTGGAACTGGCGCATGGCCAGCCCATCACGGCTCGCCAGCGTTCGGAACAGCTGGTGCAGGGCTTCCTGAGCCAGGTCGAGGGGGTGCATGACACCTGCATCCGTCTGCTCACCGAAGTCTCCGGCGACCGCGCCTCGACCCACAGTCTGAACGTCACCGTGATCTCGATGCTGCTGGGCCGCGCCACGGGCGTGCAGGGCGAGGCCCTGCAGGCGCTGGGGGTGGGTGCGCTGCTGCACGACATCGGCAAGATCGACCTGCCCGACCGCGTGCGCTGGAAGGACGAGCACTTCACCGTCGCCGAGCTGCAGTTCTACCAGGAGCATGTGCCGCACGGACTGAGTCTGGCGCGCAAGATGCAGCTGGCACCGGCGGTGACCGCCATCATTGCGCAGCACCATGAACATGCCGACGGCAGCGGCTTTCCGGGCCGGCTGGCGGGCGATCGCATCGACCTGGGCGCACGCATCGTGGCGCTGGTCAATCGCTATGACAACCTGTGCAACCCGCACAACCCGGCGCGGGCGCTGACACCGCACGAGGCCCTGTCGCTGATGTTCGCGCAGATGAAGGCGCGCTTCGATGCGGCCATCCTGAGCGCCTTCATCAAGATGATGGGTGTCTATCCACCGGGCTCGGTCGTGCAGCTGACCGACGACCGGCATGCGCTGGTCGTGTCGGTCAACTCGGCCCGCCCGCTCAAGCCACGGGTGGTGGTGCACGATCCCAAGGTGCCACGCGACGAAGCGCTGATCCTGGACCTGGAAGGCGAGGTCACACTGGGCATTCGTCGCAGCCTCAAGCCGCAGCAGCTGCCCAAGGCATCGCTCGACTACCTGTCACCGCGCCAGCGCATCTGCTACTTTTTCGAGCGTGCACGCGAGGCGGCGCCGATCGAAGACGGGAAGGTGGCATGAAGGCCACGGTGCAGACCATGCTGCAGCCGTTCATCGACGGCATGCTCGAAGCCGTGTGGATGGTCGATCCGATCGAGCTGCGGGTCGTGGCCGCCAATGCCGCGGCGCACACGCTGATGGGGCTGGAGGCCGGTTCGCTGGTCGGGCGCCCTGCGATCGAGCTGGCGGCCACGCCCGAGGACCTGGTCTTCTGGGAGGACGTGGCGGCCGGCCTGTCCGATCGCATCTTCTCGCACACGCTGGTGGCGCGCCCGGACGGCAGTGTCGTGCCCGTAGAGCGGCGGGTCAGCCTGGTGCGACTGGAGCCGGGACGTTCGGTGTTTGTCGTGGGCATGCGCGATCGCAGCGATCAGCAGCGTGCCGAAGACGAGCTGGAGACGCTGGTCGGCGAGTTGCGCGCCACGCTCGAATCGACCGCCGACGGCATCCTGGCGGTGGACCTGAACGGCCACATCCGCGGCTACAACCACCGCTTCGCCGAGCTGTGGAACCTCACCGAACCGCTGATGACGCGGCGCGACGACCAGGCGGTGTTCGCCTGGATGGAACACAGCGTCGTCGATGCGCAAGCCTATGCCGACCGCCTGTCACTGATCGGGCGGTCGCCGCTGATGGAGGCCACCGACACCCTGGTGCTGCGCTCGGGGCGGGTGCTGGAGCGGCTCACGTTGCCACAGTACAGCCGTGGGCGCCCCACGGGGCGGGTGTATTCGTTTCGCGACATCACGCAGCGCCTGGCTGCCGAATCTCGCCTGCAGCTGGCGGCCAAGGTGTTCGACTCGAGCCTGGATGCGATCTTCGTGACCGATGCGCAACGCAGGATCGTCGCGGCCAATCCCAGCTGCGAGCGGCTGACCGGCCATGTGCGCCAGGACATCGTGGGCAAGCACATGGGCGACCTGCTGCAGGATCCCGAGGACCCCGGCGCCATCGACCTGCTGGCCGAACGGCTCGATGCCGTGGGCTACTGGGAGGGCGAGCTGTGGCACCAGCACCGGCAAGGCCAGGGCGGCCCGTGCCAGGTGTCCCTCGTGCGGCTGATGGACGATTCCGGCTGCACGACACACTGCATCGGCTTCGTCAAGGACCTCACGGACAAGCTGGCGGCCAAGCGCCGCATTGAAGAGCTGGCCTACACCGACTCGCTGACCGGCTTGCCCAATCGCCTGGTGCTCAGCGAGCGCGTGGAATTTGCGTTGGCCCTGGCGCGTCGTGACCAGGGGCCGTTTGCGATCCTGTTCGTCGACCTTGACCGCTTCAAGCAGATCAACGATTCGCTGGGTCACCTGTTCGGTGACCGTGTGCTGGTCGAGGTGGCCGAGCGCATCAAGGGCTGCATGCGCGAGGTCGACACCGTGGCACGCCTGGGCGGCGACGAGTTCGTGCTGCTGGTGCATCAGGCCGATGCGCGTGGCGCCGAGGCCGCGGCGCGACGTGTGCTCGAGGCGCTGGCCGTGCCGTTTCGCATCGATGACATGAGCTTCTCGATCACCTGCAGTGTGGGCATTGCGCTCTACCCGAACGACGGCACCACGCTCAATGACCTGATCAAGAACGCCGATGCGGCGATGTACCGCGTGAAGGAACGCGGTCGTGCGAGCTTCCGCTTCTACCAGCCGCAGATGAACGTCGACCTGCTGTCGCGCATGAAGATCGATCATGCGATGCGCCAGGCGCTGACCAACGAGCAGTTCCGACTGCACTACCAGCCCCAGGTCGACCTGAAGACGTCGACTGTCATTGCGGCCGAAGCCCTGATCCGCTGGCGTGACGACGACCTGGGCGACGTGTCGCCCGGGCAGTTCATTCCGGTGGCCGAAGAAAGCGGATTCATCGTGGCCCTGGGCGACTGGGTGCTGGGCGAGGCGGTGCGCCAGGCAGCGATGTGGCAGCAGCAGGGTCGCGCGATGACGGTGTCGGTCAACGTCTCGGCGCTGCAGTTCCAGCAAGCCGATTTTGTCGAGCGTGTGGCGCAGGCGGTGTCCTCAGCCGGCCTCAGACCCGAACTGCTGGAGCTGGAGCTGACCGAGACCATCCTGGTCAAGGATGCCGACGAGGCCCTGTCCCGCCTGCAGGCCTTGTCTGCCCTGGGCGTGCGCCTGGCGATCGACGACTTCGGCACGGGCTACTCCAGCCTGGGCTACCTGAAGCGCTTTCCGATCGAAAAGCTCAAGATCGACCGCTCCTTCATCAACGGCCTGCCAGGCGACGAAAGCGATGCCGCGATCGTGCGCGCCATCATCCACATGGCCCGGGCCCTGCACCTGCGGGTGATCGCCGAAGGGGTCGAGACCGACCTGCAGCGTCAGTTCCTGGCCAGCGCCGGGTGCGACGAGGTGCAGGGCTTCCTGTACTCGCCGGCCGTGCCTGCCGACCAGTTCGAAGACTGGCTCGCCGCACCCCCCCAGCACGAGCCGGTGGTTCAGTCCGGCAAGTAGCCGGGCCGCATCCGGGCCGAGGCGGCTCGAAGCCGGGTTCAGCTTGCTGCACTGCAATTCAGGGTAAGTCCGCTACCCATCGGGTCTGTGCTGGATCAATATATAAGCAATTGCTTATTTAGTGATGCAGCCATGACCGGACTCATCTCGTCGCCCCCCGAAACCAGCAGCCAGCGCGTGTTCGAACTGGCCGCCGAGCTGTTCAGCGTGCTGGCCACGCCGATGCGCCTGCGTGTGTTGAGCGCACTGTGCAACGAGGAAAAGTCGGTCTCCCAGCTGCTCGAGGAGATCGACAGCACCCAGCCCAACCTGTCCCAGCACCTGAACGTGCTGTATCGCAGCGGCATCCTGGCGCGCCGCAAGGTGGGCAACCAGGTGTTCTACCGCGTGCAGAGCGAAAAGGCGGTGGCCCTGTGCCGCACCGTGTGCACCCAGGTGGCCATCGAACTGGACGACCCAGGGCAGACGCCGGCGCATGAGCGGCTGGTCGGGCGGGTGCTGTGATGGACACGAACGGCATCCGCCCCGGCACGCTGCGTCGTGCGCCGGAGGGGTTTCTGAGCGCCGAGCAGCTGGCGCAGGTCAAGTCGGGCCGGCGAGGTTTCTTGCGCAGTGCACTGGCGGCCGCCAGTGCTGCTGTGGGCGGCGCGGCCGCGGCCGCAAGCCCGCCGCAGGCCGCGCAGGGCGACCCGAACATCCTTCAACTGCCCGAACACACCGTGGGGCTGGGCCAGGCCGTGGCAGCACGAGGTTACGGCGTGCCGTCCCGCTACGAGGGCAATCTGCAGCGCCGCGAAAGCCCGGGGCTGACCCGCGTCAGCCAAGCCAGCGTGAGCTTCTGCCCGCTGCAGGGGCTGTTCGGCATCATCACGCCGAGCGGGCTGCACTTCGAGCGTCACCACCAGGGCTGGTGGGACATCGACCCCTCGCGCCATCGCTTCATGATCAACGGCTCCGACGAGAAGATGCTCAAGCGGCCGATGGTCTTCACGATGGACGAGCTGATGCGCCTGCCCAGCGTGAGCCGCATGCACTTCATCGAGTGCGGCGCCAACACCGGCATGGAGTGGGGCAACGTGGCCGTGCCCACGGTGCAGTACACGCACGGCATGATCAGCTGCAGCGAATTCACCGGTGTGCCCTTGCGCACGCTGCTCGAGATGTGCGGCGCCGACTTCAAGCGCGGACGCTTCGTGCTGGCCGAGGGTGGTGACGGCTCGAGCATGACGCGCACCATTCCGATGGACCTGGTGATGAGCGGCGAGGTGCTGGTGGCCTATGGACAGAACGGCGAAATGCTGCGCCCGGAAAACGGCTACCCGCTGCGGCTGGTGGTGCCCGGCGTTCAGGGCGTGAGCTGGATCAAGTACCTGCGGCGCGTCGAGCTCGGTGACCAGCCGTACGCCACCAAGGACGAGACGGTGCACTACGTCGACCTGCTGCCTGACGGCCTGCACCGCCAGTACACCTCGATCCAGGAGTGCAAGAGTGTCGTGACCACACCGTCGGGCGGCCAGGTGCTGCTGGACCGCGGCTTCTACAACATCAGCGGCCTGGCCTGGAGCGGGCGTGGCCGCATCAAGCGGGTGGACGTGAGCGTCGATGGCGGTCGCAACTGGCGTGCGGCCCGGCTGGAAACGCCGGTGCTGTCCAAGTGCCTGACCCGCTTCAATCTCGACTGGGTCTGGGACGGCAAGCCGGCCATCGTGCAGAGCCGTGCGGTGGACGAGACGGGGCACATCCAGCCCACCTATGCGCAGAACCGTGCGGTGCGCGGCACCCGGTCGATCTATCACAACAACTCCATCCAGTCGTGGCTGGTGGAAGAGAGCGGTGAGGTGAAGAATGTCCAGCTCTCGTAGATCGGCCCTGCTGGCACCGCTGCTCGCGCTGGCTGCGGCCTGTGCCGGCGCGGTGGGCGGCGCGACCGCCCAGGAACGCTTCGTGGGCATCGGGCGCGCGGCCACCGAGGCCGAAGTCAAGGCCTGGGACATCGACGTGCGCCCGGACCTCAAGGGCCTGCCAGCCGGGCAGGGCAGTGTGGCCAAGGGGATGGAGGTCTGGGAATCCAAGTGTGCCTCGTGCCACGGCGTGTTCGGCGAGTCCAACGAGGTGTTCACGCCCATCGTGGGCGGGACCACCGCGGAGGACATCAAGACCGGGCGCGTGGCCCGGCTGACCGACCGCGCCTTTCCGCAGCGCACCACGCTGATGAAGCTGTCCAACGTGTCGACCCTGTGGGACTACATCAACCGTGCCATGCCCTGGACGGCGCCCAAGACCCTGAGCACTGAAGAGGTGTATGCCGTCACGGCCTACATCCTCAACCTGGGGGGCATCGTGCCTGATGACTTCACGCTGTCGGACCGCAACATGGCCGAGGTGCAGAACCGCCTGCCCAACCGCAACGGCAAGACGACGGCCCATGCGATGTGGCCCGGGCGCGAGTTTGCCGGCGCGACCCGGCCCGATGTGCAGGGGCAGGCCTGCATGAGCAACTGCCGCGGCGAACCGCGTCTGGCGTCCTACCTGCCCGACCATGCGCGCGATGCCCATGGCAACCTGGCTGACCAGCAGCGCGGCGTGGGGCCGATGCGCGGTGCCGTGACCGTCAAGGTCTCGGCTGTTCGTCCAGCGGCCGCGACGGCGGCGCCAGCGTCGGGCATGCCGACCCAGTTGCTGCAGCAGAATGCCTGTACCGCCTGCCACGCGGCCGATGTGAAGATCGTCGGCCCGTCATTCAAGGACATTGCCTCGAAGTACGCCGGACGGCCCGATGCGCAGGACTATCTGAGCCAGCGGATCCGCAGCGGCGGACAGGGCGTGTGGGGGCCGATCCCGATGCCGGCACAGGCGCAGTTGTCACAGGCTGACGCCGATCTCATCGCGAAATGGCTCGCCGCCGGCGCGGCAAGGTAGCAGTACCCCGTACCCCGAGGTCTTTGGATTGACGGTATGGTGTGCGCGGTTGTTGAAGATATTCACTTTGGAGGTTGAAAACCATGGCTGATCGCAGGCAGTTTCTTCAGACCAGCGCCAGCACCACCGTGCTGGGCCTGGCGGCAATGGCCGGCTTGCTGCCCAGCGCAGCACAGGCCGCCTGGAACAAGTCCGCATTCGACGGCAAGGGACTGGCCGATGTGGTGAAGGCGCTCGGCGGGGCCGCCCCGGTCGAGAGCAAGGACGTGCAGCTCGTCGCGCCCGAAATCGCCGAGAACGGCAACGTGGTGCGTGTCGGTGCCGTCAGCGCACTGGCCGGCACGACGCAACTGGCCATCCTGGTCGAAAAGAACCCGAATGCTCTCGCGGCGGTCTTCGACCTGCCCGAGGGGACGGATGCCAATGTGGCGACCAACATCAAGATGGGGCAGTCGTCCAACATCTACGCGCTGGCCAAGGTCGGCGACAAGTACTTCTACTCGGTCAAGGAAGTGAAGGTCACGCTCGGCGGCTGCGGCGGCTGAGCCTGTCCGGCACCTTCACCCAGTCGATCGACATATCCGCATTCAGGAGCACCCCATGGCAGACCCCATGCGCATCCGGGCCCAGGTTCAGGGCGACAAGACCACCGTGCGTGTGCTGATGGCACACGAGATGGAAAGCGGCCAGCGTCGCGACGCTGCCGGCAAACCGATTCCCGCCTGGTTCATCCAGGAAGTCACCGCCCAGCACAACGGCAAGACCGTGATGACGGCCCAGTGGGGCCCGGCGGTATCGAAGAACCCCTACCTGCAGTTCAGCTTCAAGGGCGGCAAGGCAGGCGACAAGATCAGCGTGTCCTGGCTGGACAACCGCGGCGACAAGCGCACCGACGAGGCCACCATCGCCTGATCGGGCGCTGCTGCGCGCACGGGGGCATGTCCCCCTTGCGCAGCGCTCACACCCTTGCCATGCTTTGAACAAGACCAACACCACACGAGGAGACCCGCGATGAAATTTCCAGCAGTGTGCGCTTCACTGGCCGCGCTGGCGGTGGGCGCATTCAGCCCGCTGGCGCAGGCGCAGAAGTCCGCGGCGGATGCCATTGCCGAATACAGAGCCTCCCTGCAGGATGGCAATCCGGCCGACCTCAACGCGGCGCGCGGTGCGGCACTGTGGCGCCAGGCGCGCGGCCCGAAAAACGCCTCGCTCGAGAAGTGCGACATGGGCCGTGGCCCGGGCGTGACGGCCGGCGTGGCGGCGCAGATGCCGCGCTACTTCGCCGACGTCAAGGCCGTGATGGACGTCGAATCGCGTCTGGTGCACTGCATGGTCGAGTTGCAGGGCTTCTCCCGCGAGGCCGTGACGGCACGGCCTTTTTCCGGTGACGGCCAGAAGGCCACGGAGATCGAGGACCTCGTCGCCTTCCTGTATGACGAGTCGCGCGACATGCCCGTGGCCGTGCCTCAAGGGCATGCGCTTGAAAAGGCGTCCTTTGATCGCGGCAAGAAGATCTTCTACTTCCGCGGTGGTCCGTATGACTTTTCCTGCGCGTCCTGCCATTCGGCTGACAACCAGCGCATCCGCCTGCAGGATCTGCCCAACCTGACCAAGAAGGAGCCTGCCCAACTGGCGTTCACGTCCTGGCCCGCCTACCGCGTGTCGCAGGGGGCGGTGCGCACCATGCAGTGGCGGCTTTACGACTGCTTCCGCCAGCAGCGCTTCCCGGAACTGGGCTACCTCAGCCAGGCCTCGGTGGACCTGATCACCTTCCTGGGCGTGAATGCCAACGGCGGCAAGATGGCCGCCCCCGCCATCAAGCGTTGAGGAGCAGCAGATGAACACGAAGATCGTCCTCGGGGCGGCGGCAGCGGTGGCTGTGCTTGCTGGTTGTGCGTCGATGATGGACCGCGGGCCCGATGCCACGACGGTGCTCAAGACCTCGTTCAAGGAACGTGGCATTGCCAAGCTCGACCGACTGGAGCAGAGCGAGCTGCAGAAGGCCTGCAGCGAGGCTGCTGCCAGCGGCAAGGACCTCGACGCGGCCACGCGTGCGCGGCTCGAGAAGGCCGCACTGGCCAACATCCGCTACCCGGCCGATGGCAAGCTGCTCGGTGACTGGAAGGAAGGCGAGCGGGTCGCGCAGAGTGGCCGGGGGCTGCAGTTCAACGACACGGCCACCACCGTGGCCGGCGGCAATTGCTACGCCTGCCATCAGGTCAGCAAGGCCGAGATCTCCTACGGCAACATCGGGCCGAGCCTCTACAACTACGGCAAGCTGCGTGGCGTGAGCGATCCTGCTGCCCCGGCCAGCGCCGAGATCGTCAAGTACACCTGGGGCAAGCTGTGGAACAGCCATGCCTACAGCGCGTGCTCGAACATGCCGCGGTTTGGCGATGCCGGCATCCTGACCGAAAAGCAGCTGAAGGACGTGATGGCCCTGCTGCTCGATCCGAAGTCGCCGGTCAACAGCCAGTAGTCAGCGCCAGGCCTTCGGCCGCCCGCAGGGCGCCACGCCCCGGGACCGGTCTGCGCCGCTGCCGATTCCGGCAGCGGTCTGCAGGCGGGTCACGGCGGGCCGAGCGGACCCTCATGACATCGCATTGCGGGCCGACCGGGCCGACCGGGGCGGCACGCCGGAGGTTTGCTTCATGTCTTCTGCATCCACACCGTCGATCTCCCGCCGCGAGTTCATGAGTGTCATGGCCGCGGCCGCCGCGGCCGGCCTCCCGCTCGGGGCCGAGGCCCAGTCCTCACGCCCCGAGGCGATCTACGACCTGCCCCCCCATGGCAACGTGCACCTGCTTCACATGACCGACTGCCATGCGCAGCTGCTGCCGGTGTACTTTCGCGAACCCAGCGTCAATCTCGGCGTGGGGCCGGCGCGGGGGCAGCTGCCGCACCTGGTCGGGGCACAGTTCCTGAAGGCCACCGGGCTGAAACCCGGTACGCGGGAAGCGCACGCCTTCACCAGCCTGGACTTCGAACGCGCCGCCCGGCGCTACGGCAAGCTGGGCGGATTCGCCCACATGGCCACACTGG
Source organism: uncultured Burkholderiales bacterium (assembly GCA_965650765.1). Lineage (GTDB taxonomy): Bacteria > Pseudomonadota > Gammaproteobacteria > Burkholderiales > Burkholderiaceae_C > Caldimonas. The sequence continues at coordinate 2,475 of CBFGPV010000005.1, read as the reverse complement.
TCAAGCGGCTCAAGGCCAGCCGTCCCGGCGCATTGCTGCTCGACGGCGGCGACACCTGGCAAGGCAGCGCGACCTCGCTGTGGACCCGTGCCCAGGACATGGTCGAGGCCACCCGCCTGCTGGGCGTGGACGTCATGACCGGTCACTGGGAGTTCACCTACGGGATGGACCGGGTCAAGGAGATCATCGACAAGGAGCTGGCGGGGCGGATGGATTTCGTGGCCCAGAACGTCAAGACCGCCGATTTCGGGGATCCGGTCTTCAAGCCCTACGTGATCAAGTCGGTCAACGGCGTGCAGGTGGCGATCATCGGCCAGGCCTTTCCGTACACGCCGATCGCCAATCCACGCTGGCAGGTGGCCGACTGGACCTTCGGCATCCAGGAGCAGGAGCTGCAGGCCGTCATCAAGGAAGCGCGGGGGCAGGGGGCCCAGGCGGTGGTGCTGCTGTCGCACAACGGCATGGACGTGGACCTGAAGCTGGCATCCCGCGTGACCGGCCTGGATGCCATCCTGGGCGGCCACACGCACGACGGCGTGCCGATCCCGGTGACGGTGCGCAACCCGGGCGGGCAGACGCTGGTCACCAATGCCGGGTCGAACACCAAATTCCTGGGCGTGCTCGACCTCGACGTGCAGGGTGGGGTGGTCAAGAGCACCCGCTACCGCCTGCTGCCCGTCTTTGCCGACCTGCTGCCGGCGGACGCCGAGATGCAGGCGCTGATCGATCGCATCCGGGCGCCGTTTGCACAGCAGCTGGCGCAACCGCTGGCGGTGACCGAAGGGCTGCTGTACCGACGAGGCAATTTCAACGGCAGTTTCGACCAGCTGATCCTGCAGGCGATGATGGACGTGCGCGGGGCGCAGATCGGCTTTTCGCCGGGCTTCCGCTGGGGCACGTCGCTGCTGCCGGGCCAGACCATCACCCGCGAGCACCTGATGGACCAGACGGCCATCACGTATCCGTGGTCGACCCTCACCGACATGAGCGGCGAGATGATCAAGACCGTGCTCGAGGACGTGGCCGACAACCTCTTCAACCCGGACCCTTACTACCAGCAAGGCGGCGACATGGTGCGCGTGGCCGGCCTGACCTATGCCTGCGAACCCGGGGCCCCGTCCGGTCGCCGGATCTCGGACATGCGCCTGGGCGGCGTGCCGATCGAGGCCGGCAAGACCTACAAGGTGGCGGGCTGGGCGCCGGTGAGCGAGGGTGCGCGCGACAGCGGGCCGCCGATCTGGGAGGTTGTCGAGCAGTGGTTCAAGCGTCACACCACCGTGCCGCGCCTGAAGCTCGACCAGCCACGCCTGATCGGCATGGCAGGCAATCCGGGCATGATCTGAATCAAGCAGCGGCCGTCACGGGCGGCCTGACCCGGGTGGCAGGTGCCGTCAGCGCCTTGCGCGGGCCGGCCGATTTGCAACGATCCGACGAGCGGCAGGCCTGTGCCGCTTCCAAGCATTTGTCAACGGTGTTAGAGTCCGCCCCGTGACTTTCTAAGTTCCTTCCCGTCCCCTTTGCTGGTTTCAGGTTGAATCCACAGTGAAGGCGGGTCGCAATCCGCCAACCGGTCAAGCCGTGTCGCGGAAGGTTGTCCAACCAGCCAACAGTCCTGGAAACCGGGACATGAGGTGAGCGAAATGATGCAGCAATACAGGTCGAACTCGTACCTGTTCGGGGGCAATGCTCCTTACGTCGAAGAGTTGTACGAGGCCTACCTCGACAATCCGGGCTCCGTGCCCGACAACTGGCGCTCCTACTTCGACGCCCTCCAGAACGTCCCCGCCGTGGACGGCACCGACAACCGTGACGTGGCTCATGCCCCGGTCGTCGAGTCCTTTGCGCAGCGCGCCAAGTCCAATGCGTTTGCCGTCAAGGCCAGCAGCGCCGACCTTGCGGTTGCGCGCAAGCAGGTCCACGTCCAGTCGCTGATTGCTGCCTATCGTTTCCTCGGCTCCCGCTGGGCCGACCTCGACCCGCTCAAGCGCACCGAACGTCCCCGCATTCCCGAACTCGAGCCGGCGTTCTACGACCTGACCGAGTCCGACATGGACATCACGTTCAGCGCGACGAACACCTATTTCACCAAGGCCGAGCAGATGACCCTGCGCGAGATCGTGCAGGCCTTGCGTGACACCTACTGCGGCACCATCGGCGCCGAGTTCATGCACATCACCGACCCGACCGAAAAGCGGTGGTGGCAGGAACGCCTGGAAAGCATCCGCTCCAAGCCCAGCTTCTCGCCCGAGAAGAAGAAGTCCATCCTCGAACGCCTGACGGCCGCCGAAGGCCTGGAGCGCTTCCTGCACACCAAGTACGTCGGCCAGAAGCGCTTCTCCCTCGAAGGTGGTGAGAGCTTCATCGCCTCGATGGACGAACTCATCAAGCGCGGCGGCGAAAAGGGCGTGCAGGAAATCGTCATCGGCATGGCCCACCGCGGCCGCCTGAACGTGCTGGTCAACACCCTGGGCAAGA
>CBFGPV010000004.1:0-71028 GCA_965650765.1 uncultured Burkholderiales bacterium | reverse complement strand
CCATCAGCATCGGCGACAACCGCACCGAGGACGTCGGGCTCAACGAGACGATCTCGATCGGCAAGAACCGCAGCAAGACGGTCGGCCAGAACGACAGCCTGAGTGTCGGGGCCAACCGCAGCAAGCAGGTCGCCAGGAACGAGAAGGACAGCATCGGCAAGAACTGGAGCATCAAGGTCGGCAAGACCAAGACCGAGACCATCGGCATGGCCTCCATGCAGAACGTCGGGCTCGGGCGCCTGGACAACGTCGGGCTGGGCTACAGCCTGAATGTCGGTGCCCTCATGTCCACCGTGGTCGGCCTGCATCAGACCACCCAGGTTGCGATGAACAAGAGTGCCAACGTCGGCAAGCGCTACAGCCTGAACGCCGGCGAGCAGATCGAACTGGTCTGCGGCGGATCCAGGATCGTGCTGACCCCCGAAGCCATCTACCTCGACAGCCCGGAGATCCACGTCAAGTCCGGTAGCTACGTCCATGTCGACGGCCCGTCGGACGTGATCATCAACAGCGGCAGCGCCCAGTCGGCCCCCGGGGGCTCGGACTCATCATCGAACGCGGGTTGAGCCATGGCGATGCTGGAGAGTGTCACGCCGTTTGCCATGGCCCACTACCGCAAGGCCGGCTGGGGCCTGATCGAGGTCGACGTGCTGGCAGTGCGCGCGACCTACCAATGGAGCCAGCATGGCGAGCCCCTGGCGATCGCGCCGGTTCAACTGCCTCTGCGCTGGGGTGAACAGTACGCCGGCCCCGAGGATCAGCCGCTGCGCTCCATCGTCGCCGAGGACGGTGACGTGGAGATCGGCAAGCTCAGGACGGACGTGCACGTCCAGGGCTACCTGCAGGCGCCGGGCGGCATCGCGCGTCGCGAGTGGCTGGTGGGGGTCGGTGTCGGGCCGGTCAACAAGTCCATGCGGGTGACCGGCCCCCGTCGCTTCGAGCGCAATGCGCTGGGGATGTGGCGCGCGACGCGGCCGGATCCTGTGGAGCGGGTCAGGCTGGACTACCGCCAGGCGTTCGGTGGCTGCTGGTTGGCCGATACGCTGGATGAGCATGGTGAGCGCGAGTACGCCGCCGCCGCCATGAACCCGGCCGGGATTGGCTGGCTACCCAAAGCGCAGGACTTGCACTCACTCAGTCCCGCGGCACGCTCACAGATCAAGGCCCAGGTGCAGCAGATCCGCTCGCTTGCTGCGCCGCAGTTCGAGCTTTCCAGACAGGCCTTGAGCAGCCCGTATGACCGGCAGCCACCTCAAGGGTTCGGGCCGATCGCCCGCTGGTGGAGTCCTCGCCGGGAGCGGCAAGGCACCTTTGACGACTACTGGCGCACTTACCGCTACCCTGAATGGCCGGACGACTTCGATGCGCTGTTCTACAACAGCGCCCATCCCGACCTGATGTCCAAGCAGCATCTTCGCGGCGACGAGGAGATCGCCCTGGCCAACTGCATCAACGAGGGCGCCCGGCGCGAAGGCGATCTCTGGATGCTGCGCACCCACCTACCCGGCATGGCGATCTATGCCATCGCGGAATTCACCAATGGCCAGCGCCAGTGGCTGAACTTCCTGCTTGACACCATCGTCATCGACCTGGACACACGCCAGGTCAGCATGACCTGGCATGCGCTGTGCACGCACGAGCTGCGCTTGAAGCGGGCGATCATCGGCGGCATCGGCCTGGGCCTGCTGGCCGAGGTGAAGGCCAGAATGGCGCGCAGCGCTGGCGCAAGCCGCTTGGCACCGCGGGCAGTGGCGCCATGAGCGGCGGCACCTCCCAGCACGCTGGCAACGCCGACGCGCAGTGGCACGCCCTGGTCATCGAGCCCGATCTGTGCCGTGTCGGCAAGAGCATCATCGGCTTCAGCAGCTTTGCCGCCCTGGACCAGTGCGTCACACATTCACCCAACGTCTATGCCGATGGTGAGCGCGTCTACCGGGTCGATGACATCTTCCGCACCGTGCAGGCCGATGCCGGCCGGCACATCGTGGCCGGCACATCGCGGGGCAGCGGCCATGTCAGGATCCTCGCCGGGCAGGACGACGTCAAGCTCAACGGACTGCCCGTGGCCCGCCATGGAAGTGCCTGTATGGTCAACTGCAATGCGCAGGGGATCGGTGGAGCCCGCGGCACCTTGGTGACCGAGCTGAAGCCCACGCCGCGCTCAGTCTGGCGGCGCATGGCTGACGAGTCGGGCAAGGTGTTGAGCGACGCCTGGAACGACCTCAAGCAAACCACCAGCACCGTTTGGGAAGCGCTGCCCTGGACTTCGGATGCCGCAACAACGGCTGCGGCGCGCTCGCGGATCGGCGACGGGGTCATGGGCAGCCTGCAGGGCATCGGGACCCTGATGGGTCCGGACCCGAACTTCGTGCAGGCGGCGTACCTGAGCGGCAACGAGCAGAGCATCGCGCTGGTGCAACAGATGCAGGCCAGCCAGCAGCAGGCCGCGGGGGCCATCGTGGACTCCATGGGCCAGAGCTGGCGCGATGCCCAGGCACGCAGCGGCTGGGCCGGAGCCATGGCCATGGTGGGCACGGGCATCGTGGTCGAGGCGCTGGGCGGCAAAGGGGTCGGCGCGATCGCCAAGGTTGCCGAGCGCATTCAGGAGATCTCCAACTTGGCCAAGAGCCCGCTGGACGCGGCGCGCATGTTGAGCGATGAGCTCAGCGCGGCGCGCAAGGCAGGCGCCGGGCCGGACGAGCTCAAGCTGCTGGAAGAGGCGCGCGCGCAGAAGCTGGCCGAAGCCCGGGCAAGCAGCGGTGGCGCCGGCGGAGATGGGGGAGACGCTGCCGGACGCAAAGGCGTGTACGTGCGCGCCACCCGCGTGCCGTGTTTCCACCCCTACGACAAGGCCAAGTTCAAGCGCATGGCGCCTGACCAGCAACGGGCCTATCTTGATGAGATGGCCGCGCAGCTGAGACGGCAACAGGAAGCCATCAACGACATGACGGCTTCACAATTCAAGGCGGCACGTGAGGCGTTTGCAAAGCACGGGCGCAATCCGACGGCGGAGGGGGCGCAGGAAGACTATCGAACAAAGTTTTCGAACAGTGTGAGAAGTTCGATTCAGCGCAGTTTGCGGGATGGTGGAATGTCACCATCATCAGCAAGACGGCTTGCCACGCAGCGCACCGAAGAGCTGATGAGCAAGCTCTCAGCGCTGCACGAACCCGACATGGTCGCTGGTGGTTGGCTCAAGCCGGATCCTCAAGGCATGGGCCGAGCCGATGTGAACTCCTCCATTGGCGGCAGTTGGCCACAAAGGGGACGTGCGTCGACCATGGACAATGCAGCCAGGGATGCAATCGCTGCGGGACACGGCGAACGCAAGATGAACGTTCAGCTGGAAGTGTGCAGAGGAAGAGGCCTGAGATGAGCGAAACGAGAGACGAGGACTTTGCGTACTTCATCGAGGAGTTCGGCGAAGCTGAGGTCAGGCAGCAGCCTCACCTCGAAGACATTGAGCGCTGGCGAGGCCGTCTGCCAGACCGGTTGCTGCAGTACTGGCAGGACGAAGGCTGGTGCGCCTACGCCAAGGGGCTGTTCTGGACCGTGGATCCGCAGGTGTACGAAGACACAGTGGATGAATGGCTGGACGGCTCCCCACTGGAACAGATCGATGCCTACCACGTGATTGCGCGCACGGCGTTCGGTGAGTTGTACCTGTGCGGAGAGAAGTCGGGCTGCGGCGTGCACGTCGTCCCTCACCTGAATGCCATCTTTGCGAGCGATGTGAAGCCCAAGTCGACAGCCCGCCTGGAACAGCTGTTGCCGCGATTCTTCTCGAGCATGATCGTGAGCGATTGCGAGATCACCGACGACCAGAAGCAACCCCTGTTCAACCGTGCACTGCAGACACTGGGCCCGCTGGCCGCGGACGAGATGTACGGTTTCGAGCCCGCCCTCGTGGCCGGCGGCAGCAAGGCGCTGTCCCACCTGCGCAAGGTCAAGATCCTCCCGCACCTGAGCATCCTGCGCCAGATGGCCGCGCCGATCATGCCCTACGGCATCATGGACATCGACAAGCTCGTCAAGGACAACAGCTAGTTTTCCTGGAGCGCGGAGTCCGGCGACTCGGTGGGCGCGGCGTCGGCAAGACGCGAGTGGCGCCCTCTCTGCCGCCACGCGCCAGACACCGCAGCACGAGCACGACGCCCTGCGCCAGCGCGTGGCCACACGGCTGCCCAACGGGCGGCGCCTGCAGGTGCAGTGCTACGGCTTCAGCCCGGTGGGCCAGCTGCTGCAGGCCACCACCCCCACGCTGAGCGAGACCTTCGCCTTCGGCCGCCGCGTGGCCAAGCGCGTGGCCTGCCCCGGCCAGCCCGAGCGCACCACCCTGTTCGTCTGGGACGGCGACACCCTGCTGCAGGAGATCGACGCCCAGCGCACCGTCACCTACGTGTACGAGCCCCAGTCGTTCGTGCCCCTGGCCCGTGTGCAAAGCACCGAGTCCCTGGCCCACTACCCCCCGGACAGCGTGGCCATCGCCACCGTGCACGACTGGGCCCCGCCTCGCCTGGGCGATGTCTCACCCGACGCACCGCACGACGCCCACCTGGGCGCCTGGCAGCACCACCTGCGCTGGCAGCAGGCCCTGCTAGACGAAGCCCGCGCCCAGGCCGCCTATGACACACACTCCGCCAGCGCTCACACGGTGGACATCTGCCATCTCTACGAATGCGACCACCCGGGCACCCCGCAGATGCTGCTGGACGACCAGGGCCGCACCGCCTGGAGCGCCCACTACCGCGCCTGGGGCCGCATCGAGCGGCTGGAGGTCAACGACATCGACCAGCCCCTGCGATTCCAGGGGCAGTATGAGGATGCGGAGACCGGGCTGTACTACAACCGGCATCGGTACTACGATCCGGAGGCGGGGCGGTATGTCACGCAGGATCCCATCGGTCTCATTGGCGGAGTCAATCTATACAGCTATGTAGCAAGCCCGACGACCTGGATTGATCCGGTCGGGTTGTCGCCGCAGAGTCCAGCGCGACTTCTCAAGAACATCTCCGAACTTCGAGCGGGCAAGGATGTAACCGTCTGCTCGTATAAGGAAGCCGATGCAGTGCTCTACGGCGCTTTCCCTGACGCTCAGAAGGTCGCCGGAGCAGGTGAAAAGTCGGCTGAGAAATTGGCAATAGACAAGGCCAAGTTCAAGGAGCTCAGGCAACTTGGGAACGGGAAGGCGACCTTCCACAAAGACTACAAGATGATCTCTGGCACGAACGTCCTGTTTGGTCATGAGTCCCTCCCAGAGGGCCATCCGCACAAGCACGTTCCTCATATCAACGTGATCACCCCTGAAGGCAACAAGGCAACCATCTACGTCGAGAAAGCATGCAGACGGAAGTGACTTCCCAGATGCTGACGCGAGCAAAGTATGCCGTACATCAGCGCCCCATCCGGGTTTCCTACGACTACCAAGTAGATGGGGAACCGGCATGTAGGGAGACGTTCCTATCTCGAAAAGGAGACGGGTCTGGTTACGTGATCGGCCATGACGACTATCTTGAGAAGTTTGTCGATGTCCCGGATCTTCACTTCAAGTATGAGCGCCATGAGTTCGAGGACTTGGCTCTTGCTCTAGCCTTCTTGATTCAGAACTATCCAGCAGATGCGATCGAACTCCTCGGTTGACACCGAAAGACCACGCCAATCGACGGCCCCTCGTCGTTCCGCATGGAGCATGCGACAACCACCTCCCGCCGGTGCGCCCCGGACGATCGACGCACGACCATCACGATCCCGCACCACGCACCAGCCGACACTCAGATCACGTTGTCTTCCTGCACCCGCTCACCCCGCAGCCAGCGTGCAGGCGCCAGCGCGCTGCAGTCGAGTGTCACGGGCCGGCCGTGCACGATGAGCTCGGCCAGGTAGCGGCCCGCGGCGGCGGCGTGCTGCATGCCGTGACCGGAAAAGCCGGTGATGAACATCAGGCGCGGGTCGTCGGGGTGGGGGCCGAGCCAGGCGTTGTGGTCGTGCGGGTTGAACTCGTAGTAGCCGGCCCAGGCGGACTCGACGCGCAGGGCCTCGAAGCCGGGGATGCGCCGCGCCAGCGTGGGCCACAGCACCTCGTCGAATTCGGCATGGTCCACGTCCAGCGGCAGGTCGGCGCGGTCGTCGGCCGGTGCGATGCCGCCGATGTAGTGCCGGCCTTCGGGGCGCAGCCACACGCCGCTGGTGTCGATCAGCAGCGGGCAGCGGTGCAGCACGGCAGGCGATGACATCACGAACACGCAGCGGCGGCGTGCCTGCACCGGCAGTTCGAGCCCCATCCAGCGCGACACCGTCTGGGACCAGGGCCCGGCAGCGTTGACCACCCGGTCGGCGCCGAGTTCGCCGTCGGTGGTCTCGACCACCACGGCGTCGGCCGTCAGGCGCAGGCCGAGGGCCTCGGCCTGCCTGAACTGCACCCCCAGCGCGCGGGCCTTGCGCCGGAAGGCCTGCAGCAGCGAATAGCCGTCGAACCAGCCCTCACCACGGCGCCCCAGTGCGCCGAGCACCACACCGTCGAGATCGAGCCACGGGAACTCACGCTGCAGCGCTTGCGGTCTCATCAGCTCCACGCTGGCCCCACAGGCCTGCTGCACTGCATGCCGGGCCTGCAGCGCGCCGGCCTGGGTGGCATCGGCCAGGTAGAGGTAGCCCTGTTCGGTGAAGTCCATCGCCGCCTCATGGCCGGGCACCCCCAGCAGGCCGGCCATGTCGCGCAGCACGTCCAGGCCGTGTTGCGACATGGCGATGTTCAGGGGCGTCGAGAACTGCTGACGGATGGAGCTGGCCGACAGTGCCGATGAGGCCGTGCGGTAGGTCGGGTCGCGTTCGAGCACCGTGATCTGCCCGGTGAAGGCCGGGTCGCGCGCCAGCGCCCAGGCGGTGGCGCATCCCATCACGCCGCCGCCGATGACAAGAATGTGTTCGCTCATGGGGGCATTGTGCCCACACCACCCGTTCAGGCCGGATTCAGCTTGGTGGCGCACGATCTCTTGCGATACTGCGCCCCAAGCATGCAAGCCATCTTCAACGTCACCTTTCCGTTTTTCGCGCTGGTGCTGTGCGGCTACCTGGCGGCGCACAAGCGTGTGCTGCCCGAAGCCGCCATCCCGGGCCTGAACATCTATGTGCTGTTCTTTGCGCTGCCGTGCATGCTGTTTCGCTTTGGTGCGTCCACGCCGTTCGACCAGCTGGTCAACCCGGTGTGGCTGGGGCTGTACATCCTGTGTGCGCTGCTGATCGTGTTCGTGACCATCAGCCATTCGCTGGCCAGCGGCATCGGCCTGAAGGACTCGGCCTTCGGCGCGCTGGTGGCCGCCTTCCCCAACACGGGGTTCATGGGCGTGCCGCTGATCGTGGCGCTGATGGGCGAACGCGCAGCCGGGCCCGTGATCGTGACCATCCTGGCCGATCTGTTCGTGACGAGTTCGCTGTGCCTGGCCCTGGCGCAGACCGAAGGCAGCCGCGGCCACCTGCGTGAAAGCGTCACCAAGGCACTGCGCGGGGCGCTGAGCAACCCGCTGCCCTGGTCGATTGCGCTCGGTGCGCTGGTGTCGGTGATGCAGTTTTCGCTGCCCGGGCCGGTCAACAAGATGATCGAGATGCTCGGCAACTCGGCCTCGCCGGTGGCGCTGTTCACGATCGGCGCGGTGCTGTGGCGCTCGCAGCAGGCGGTGCACGGCACGACACCGGTGTCGCACTACGCACCGGTGGTGTTCATCAAGCTGGTGGTCCACCCGGTGCTGGTGCTGGCGGCCGGGCTGGTGGCGGTGCGCATCGGGCTGCCGCTGGACACCTTTGCCCTCACCGCGCTGGTGCTGGCCGCGGCCCTGCCGTCGGCCAGCAACGTGTCCTTGCTGGCCGAGCGCTTCGGTGCCGACAATGGCCGCATCGCGCGCATCATCCTGTGGTCCACCGCGCTGGCCTTCGTGAGCTTCACCGCCACGGTGGGGCTGTTCGACGTCAAGCCACGCTGAGGCGGGGCCACGCAGCCCGGGCCCGGCCGGCGGTCAACGCGGCATCACGCGGACCTGGCCCACCTGTTCGAGCGGCCGCGGGTGCCCCAGGTGGTAGCCCTGCGCGTAGTCGATGCCGAGTTCGCGCACCCGCTCCAGCACGGCTTCGTTCTCGACGAATTCGGCGATGGTCTTGAGCCCCATGACATGTCCGATCGCGTTGATCGCCTGCACCATGGACAGGTCGATGCGGTCGCGCTCGATGTCGCGCACGAAGCCGCCATCGATCTTCAGGTAGTCGACCGGCAGGTTCTTCAGGTAGGCGAATGACGACAGGCCGCTGCCGAAGTCGTCGAGCGCAAAGGTGCAGCCCAGGCGCTTGACCTCGGTGATGAACTCGACCACCTTCGACAGGTTGGCCACGGCGGCGGTTTCGGTGATCTCGAAGCACACGGCACCGCGCGGCAGTGCATGCTGCTCCAGCAGGCTGCGCAAGGCCTCGCGGAAGCGCTCGTCCGACAGCGAGGCCCCGGACAGGTTGATGCAGTAGGTGCCGTCCAGCGCACCATGCTGACGGTACACGTCGCTCAGCCAGCCCAGGGTGTTGCGCACCACCCAGTGGTCGATGCGGGGCATGAGGTTGTAGCGCTCGGCTGCCGGCATGAAACTGCCCGGGCTGATGATGCGCCCGCCTTCGTCCAGCCGCAGCAGCACCTCGTGGTGTGTCCGTTCGTCGCCGTGCGGATGCAGCGGCACGATGGGCTGCAGGTACAGCCGCAGGCGGTCCTGGTCGAGTGCCGCCTGGAGCCGGGCCACCCACTGCATCTGGCCATGGTGTTCCATCAGGCGGGCGTCGTCGTGACGGTACACGTGCACGCGGTTGCGACCGCTTTCCTTGGCGGCATAGCAGGCGGCATCGACCGCGCTGAGCACGTCGGCCAGCACATGGTCCTGCGGGCCGATCTCGGCCAGGCCGATCGACACCCCGATGGCAAAGGCATGCCCCTGCCACGCGAAGCGGAAGTCCTCGATGGCCTCGCGCAGGCCCTCGGCCAGCCGCTGGGCATGGGCCATCGGGCAGTTGAAGAACAGCACGCCGAATTCGTCGCCGCCCACGCGCGCGAGCATGTCGCTGCCGCGCAGCCGCCCGCGCAGCAGGGCCGTCACCTGGCGCAGCAGTTCGTCGCCGGCCACATGGCCGCAGGTGTCGTTGACCACCTTGAACTGATCGAGATCGAGGTAGCCCACGATGTGTGACTCGTCGTCCAGTCGCGGCTTGGCCAGCACCTCGGCCAGCCGGCGCTCGAATTCGCGCCGGTTGGGCACACCCGTCAGCGCATCGTGGCTGGCCTGGTGGGTCAGCTCGTGCGCGAGGCTCAGCGCCTCGGTCACGTCGTGCAGCACCAGCACCACACCGATCACGAAACCGTCGCGCCCGCGGATCGGTGCGGCCGTGCATTGCACCGGGGTTCGGCTGCCGTCACGGTGCAGCAGGAAGTCATGTTCGTTGCGCTGCAGCGGCCGACCGACGTTGAGCACCGTGCGCACCGGGTTGTCGATGACCTCGCCCGATCGGGCGTCGACCAGCCGGAACACCGCGCTGATCGGGCGGCCCATGGCCTCTTCGGCCTCCCAGCCGGTGAGCCGTTCGGCCACCGGGTTCATGAACTGCAGCATGCCGCGCTCGTCGGTCGTCACCACCCCGTCGCCGATGGACGCCAGCGTCACCTGGGCAAGATCGCGCTCACGGTGCAGCTGGGCCTCGATCTGCTTGCGCTCGGTGATGTCGCGCACCAGGCCCGTGAGCTGCACCTCCTGGCCCAGCCGGCTTTCGCTGACCGCCACTTCCACCACCTGCGGGCCCTGACTGGCCGGCGCGAGCCGGAACTCCACATGTGCGCCCGGCGTGAGCAGGCGATGCAGCCGATGGTGATCGCGCACGCCAGCGTTCCTGAACAGGGTCGTGACCGTCTGGCCGATGGCCTGCCCGGCCGGCGTGGCAAACAGCTTTTCGGCGCCGGGGTTGAAGCTGGTGAGCACGCCGTCGCGGGTGAAGGTGATGACGCCGTCGCGCACGTCACGGACGATGGCGCGGGTCTGGTCGACCGCCTGCTCCAGCTTGTCCATGACCTGGTTGTAGCAGGCGGCGATCTGGCCCACCTCGGTGAAGGGTTCGGTGGGCACGCGGACCTCCAGCGCGCCGGTGCGCGCCTGGGCATTCATCGCGTCGAGCAGCTCGACCAGCTCGGTGCGCGCGCCGTGCTCGGACACATTCAGGCCCAGCAGCTCTTCCTCAGGCTGCACCCGCAACGGCAGCAGCCGGTCGATCAGGCGCAGCAGCACCCAGGCCGCACCAAACGCCCACAGCCCGCAGGTGAGCACACCCAGCACCTGCACGGCCGTCTGTGCCCCGCGCGACAGGCCGGTGCCCAGCACCTGCAGGTCACCGAACAGCCCGACGGCCACCGTGCCCCAGATGCCGGCGGCCAGATGGGCCGGGATGGCACCGACCGCGTCGTCCACCCGCAGGCGCAGCAGCAGCTCGTCGGCCAGCACCATGACCGCGCCGCCGATGGCACCGATCAGGCAGGCCTCGGCAGCGGAGACGGCGTGAGCCCCCGCGGTGATGGCCACCAGACCGGCGATCGCACCGTTGAGTGCATGCAGCACCTCGGCATACCCACGGCGCAGCCAGCCGATCGCCAGCCCCGCGAGGATGCCGGTGGCTGCGGCCAGGGCCGTGTTGACGATGATGCCGGGCACACGGCGATCCAGCCCCAGCGTGCTGCCGCCATTGAAACCGAACCATCCGAACGCCAGCAGCAGCACACCGAGCATGGCCATGGGCAGGTCACCCCCCGGGATCTGGCGCGGGGCCTGCCCGGGCACGAAGCGCCCGGTGCGCGGGCCGATCACCAGCACGGCCGCCAGCGACACCCAGCCGCCCACGCTGTGCACCACGCTGGAGCCGGCAAAGTCGACAAACCCCTTGGCGGCCAGCCAGCCCGGCACGGCCGTGGCCTGGCCCAGCAGCCCCTCCAGCACACCGCCCCAGGCCCAGTGGCCGAACACCGGGTAGATGATCAGCCCGACCACCGAGGTGGTGACCAGGTAGGCCGAAAAGCGCATGCGCTCGGCCACCGCCCCTGACACGATCGTGCATGCGGTGGCGCAGAACATCACCTGGAACAGGAAAAAGGTGGCCAGCGCCGTGTTCGAGCCGGCACCCACCGGGGTGAAGAAGTGGCCCAGGCCCAGCCAGCCTGCGGCACTGGGGCCGAACATCAGCCCGAATCCGATGGCCCAGTAGAGCACCGCGGCCACCGCAAAGTCGGTCAGGTTCTTGATCGCCACGTTGATGGCGTTCTTGCTGCGCGTGAGCCCCGATTCCAGGCACAGGAAACCCGCCTGCATCGAAAACACCAGGCCCGCACACAGCGTCACCCACAGCATGTCGATGGCGGATCGATCCAGCATGGGCACGTTCCCCGCGATCACGAGGAACCCGCCGCAAGGCGGAGGGTCGTGCAGATCACCGGGTCGGCGATCACCGGGTCGGCGGACGGGCCACCGTCACCGCAGGTCGGACACGAAGGCATGGGGGCGGGTTGGTTTGCATTTGGTTACTTAGTGGCAGCAAGTTCCGAGCCAGCCGCAACTCGCCTTGCGACACCGCCTGTCAAGAAAGTCACGCCGTCGTGCGTTGCCTCAAGGCTATCGAGGCGATTCACACGATCAAATGTCCGAACGGCCCGGTATCCCGTAGTCTTCCATTGTCGATTTCAATCAGTCACAACAATCTGATAGAAGAATGACCATGATCGATACGCTGATCGAGGTTCTGGCCCATCTGGCAGCCGCCGGCTGATCCAGGCAACCCCAGCCTCCCTTCGTCCACTGCAGGAGCACGCCATGTCCAACGAAGCCAAATGCCCATTCCACGCGCCCGCCGGCGGCACCACCAACCGCGACTGGTGGCCCGAGCAGCTCAACCTGAAGGTGCTGCACCAGCATTCCAGTCTGTCCGACCCGATGGACCCGGACTTCGACTACGCGCGTGAATTCAAGAGCCTGGACCTGAACGCGGTGAAGGCCGATCTGAACGCCCTGATGACCGACTCGCAGGACTGGTGGCCGGCGGATTTCGGCCACTACGGGCCGCTGTTCGTTCGCATGGCCTGGCACAGCGCGGGCACCTATCGCACGGGTGACGGCCGGGGTGGCGCCGGCCGCGGCCAGCAGCGTTTTGCGCCACTGAACAGCTGGCCCGACAACGTGAGCCTGGACAAGGCGCGCCGCCTGCTGTGGCCGATCAAGCAGAAGTACGGGCGCAAGATCTCCTGGGCCGACCTGATGATCCTGGCCGGCAACGTCGCCCTCGAGTCGATGGGCTTCAAGACCTTCGGTTTTGGCGGCGGCCGGGCCGACGTGTGGGAGCCGGACGAGGACGTCTACTGGGGCAAGGAAAAGACCTGGCTGGCTGACGAGCGCTATCGCGGCGACCGTGACCTCGACAACCCGCTGGCTGCCGTGCAGATGGGCCTGATCTACGTGAACCCGGAAGGCCCGAACGGCAACCCCGACCCGGTGGCCGCGGCGCGCGACATCCGCGAGACCTTCGCCCGCATGGCGATGAACGACGAGGAAACCGTCGCGCTGATCGCCGGTGGCCATACCTTCGGCAAGACCCACGGTGCAGGCCCGGCGTCGCATGTGGGCGCCGACCCGGAGGCCGCGCCGATCGAGCAACAGGGCCTGGGCTGGACCAGCAGCTTCGGCACCGGGCGAGGCGCCGACACCATCACCAGCGGCCTGGAGGTCACCTGGACCACCACACCGACCCAGTGGAGCACGAACTTCTTCTGGAACCTCTTCGGCTACGAATGGGAGCTGAGCAAGAGCCCGGCCGGCGCCCACCAATGGGTGGCCAAGGGCGCGGGCGCGACCATCCCGCATGCGTTCGACCCGTCCAAGAAGCTGGTGCCCACGATGCTCACCACCGACCTGTCGCTGCGCTTCGACCCGGCGTACGAGAAAATCTCGCGCCGCTTCATGGAACACCCTGAGGAGTTCGCCGACGCCTTCGCGCGCGCATGGTTCAAGCTCACCCACCGCGACATGGGCCCGCGCGCACGCTACCTGGGGCCGGAGGTGCCGGCCGAGGAACTGCTCTGGCAGGACCCGATCCCGGCCGTCGACCACCCGCTGATCGATGCCCAGGACATCGACACCCTCAAGCGCCAGGTGCTGGCCTCGGGCCTGAGCGTGTCGCAGCTGGTGTCGACCGCCTGGGCCTCGGCCTCGACCTTCCGCGGCTCGGACAAGCGCGGCGGCGCCAACGGCGCGCGCATCCGCCTGGCGCCGCAGAAGGACTGGGCCGTCAACCAGCCCGAGCAGCTGGCCGCCGTGCTCAAGGTGCTCGAAGGCATCCAGGCCGAGTTCAACGCGGCACAGTCAGGCGGCAAGAAGGTGTCGCTGGCCGACCTGATCGTGCTGGCGGGCACTGCAGCCGTCGAACAGGCCGCGCGGGCGGCCGGGCAAACGGTGAACGTGCCCTTCACCCCCGGGCGCATGGACGCCTCGCAGGAACAGACCGACGTCGAGTCGTTTGCCGTGATGGAGCCGTTTGCCGATGGCTTCCGCAACTGGCAGAAGGCCCCGTCGTCGGCCTCGACCGAGGCGATGCTGGTCGACCGTGCCCAGCTGCTGACGCTGACCGCGCCCGAGATGACGGTGCTGGTGGGCGGTCTGCGGGTGCTGGGTGCCAATACCGGGCAGACGCCGCATGGTGTGTTCACCCAGCGGCCCGAAGTGCTGAGCAACGACTTTTTCGTGAACCTGCTGGACATGGGCACACAGTGGAAGCCGGCTTCCGAGGCGCGCGACGTGTACGAAGGGCGTGACCGCCAGAGTGGCGAACTGCGCTGGACCGGCACGCGCGCCGACCTGGTGTTCGGCTCGAACTCGCAACTGCGTGCGCTGGCCGAGGTGTATGGCAGCGCCGATGCGCAGGCCAAGTTCGTGCACGACTTCGTGGCGGCCTGGACCAAGGTGATGAACCTGGACCGCTTCGACCTGGCCTGATCGAGGCGCCGCCCCCGCGCAGGACTGTGGCATTTTGCCCAGTCCAGTGCGGGGACTTTGCGACGCGCATTGACAAGACCCCACCAACTCGCCAACACTGAAAGCCATGACCACCGCCGCATCCCTGCTGCTTCTAGCCCTACTAGCCACCTCCGTGCTGGCTGGCATGGGTCGTCTGCGGTCATCTCAACGTCGTCTCGCCCGAGTGCGTCGTTAAGCCTCCCGAACCGAACACCCCTCCACGGCCAGCGATCTCGCTGGCCGTTTTGTTTTGTCCGCGCCCTTTCTTGCACCTCCTGCCCCAGCCCACGTCATGACGGCATCGATCTTCACGCACCTGCACCCCGTCGCCCGACGACTAAGCCCCGGTTGCCCGGCCGCGATGCGGTGGCCGTCGGGCAGCCCGGTTGCGGCCACACCCTCTTTCTGACCCCATTGCAGGAGCACCCCATCATGTTGAAAGACCCGAGCCGCAAGTACCCGGCCTTCCCGCCCGTCGCATTGACCGACCGCACCTGGCCCGACCGCACCCTGACCCAGCCGCCGATCTGGATGAGCACCGACCTGCGCGACGGCAACCAGGCGCTGTTCGAACCCATGGACGGCCCCACCAAGTTGCGCATGTTCGAGATGCTCGTGCGTGTGGGCTTCAAGGAGATCGAGGTCGGCTTTCCCTCGGCCTCGCAAACCGACTTCGACTTCATCCGCAAGCTGATCGAGGAAGACCGCATCCCCGAGGACGTCACCATCGAGGTGCTGACGCAGGCACGCGAAGACCTCATCGCACGCACCTTCGAGTCGCTGCGCGGCGCACCGCGCGCCATCGTGCACCTCTACAACGCCACGGCACCGGCCTTCCGCCGCATCGTCTTCAACATGAGCGTGGACGAGGTGCGTGACCTTGCCGTGCACAACGCCCGGCTGATCCAGCAGTACGCAGCCCGCCAGCCTGAGACACACTGGACCTTCCAGTACAGCCCCGAGGTCTTCAGCGGCACCGAACTGACGGTGGCCCGCGACGTGGTCGATGCCGTGATGGACGTGTGGCAGCCCACGCCCGAGCACAAGGCCATCGTCAACCTGCCGGCCACGGTGGAGATGAGCACACCCAACGTCTACGCCGACCAGATCGAGTGGATGCACCGGCACCTGAAGCGGCGCGACAGCCTGGTGCTCAGCGTGCATCCCCACAACGACCGCGGCACGGCCGTGGCTGCCGCCGAGCTGGCCGTGATGGCCGGCGCCGACCGGGTCGAGGGTTGCCTGTTCGGCAACGGCGAGCGCACCGGCAACGTCGACCTCGTCACGCTGGCCCTCAACCTGTACAGCCAGGGGGTGCATCCGGGGCTGGACTTCTCTCAGATCAATGAAGTCGCCCGCACCGTCGAGGACTGCACCCAGCTGCCCATCCATCCGCGTCACCCCTATGTGGGCGACCTCGTCTTCACGGCGTTTTCGGGCTCGCATCAGGACGCGATCAAGAAGGGGTTTGCCGCGCAGCGCCCCGACGCGGTCTGGGAAGTGCCCTACCTGCCGATCGACCCGGCCGACGTGGGCCGCAGCTACGACTCGGTGGTGCGCGTGAACAGCCAGTCCGGCAAGGGCGGCATCGCCTTCCTGCTGGAGACCGGCTACGGGCTGGTGATGCCACGCCGCGCCCAGGTCGAGTTCAGTGCCGTGGTGCAGCGTGAGGCCGATGCGACCGGCACTGAACTCAGCGCCGCGCGCCTGTGGTCGCTGTTCCAGTCCGAGTACCTCGACCGCCACGACCCCGTGCGCTATGTGGCCCATCACAGCGTCGAGGACGGTGAACGAGTGCGCGTGCAGGTCGAGCTGGAGGTCGGCGGACGCCGCACGGTTGTCGAGGGCATCGGCAACGGCCCGCTCGATGCCGCCGTGCATGCGCTGGGCGTGCCGGTGCGCCTGGACAGCTACGAGGAGCGTGCCATCGGCAGCGGCTCGGATGCCAGCGCCATCGCCTTCGTCGAACTGGCCGCCCCTGGCGTGGCCGGCAGCACCTTCGGTGTGGGCCGCCACACCAACATCGTGACGGCCTCGGTGCTGGCGGTGATCAGCGGCATCAACCGACTGCATGCCCGCTCGGCCGATGCGGTGGCGCCCCTGGTGGCGGCGGGCGATGCGCAGCGGCGTGCCGCCTGACCATCGCTTCGCGCAACTTTACAAATGCAATTGAGATTGATTCGCATTTGCTAGCCTAGAATCGCCTGCTTTCACCGCCCCGGCCGACCGGGGCGGACCTGCAGCAAGGCGACATGGCTGGAACACAAGGCATCTCCGGGGCATCCGCCCTGCATCAGGCTCCCGAGGCACACGCCCGGCCGGACGCTGCCCGGCGCCGTGCGCGCTGGCTGAAGACGCTGCACCAATGGCATTGGGTCAGTTCGGCGCTGAGCCTGGTGGGCATGCTGCTGTTCAGCCTGACCGGCATCACGCTGAACCACGCCGGGCTGATCGAAGCCACGCCCCGCGTGGCCGCGCGCACGCTGACCTTGCCGGACGCACTGCAGGCGAGCCTGGCCGCCACCCCGGAGGCGGCATCAGCCACCTCGGCGCCGCTGCCCGCCGAACTTGCCGCCTGGCTGGAGGCCGAGTTACGGCCCACGCTGGGCACGGCCCTGAGCGGGCGCGAGGCCGACTGGTCGCCCGACGAGATCCACCTGTCCCTGCCCCGCCCGGGCGGTGATGCCTGGTTGCGCATCGACCGGGCAAGCGGCTCGGTCGAGGCCGAGGCCAGCAACCGGGGCTGGATCGCCTACTTCAACGACCTGCACAAGGGCCGCCATACCGGCGCGGCATGGGCCGCCTTCATCGACGTGCTGGCGGGCGCCTGTGTCGTCTTTTCGCTCACCGGTCTGCTGATCCTGAAGCTGCACGCCGCCCAGCGGCCGACCACCTGGCCGGTGGTGGGTTTCGGCCTGGTGGCCCCTCTGCTGCTTGCCCTGTTGTTCATCCACTGAGGACTCTTTTCCATGCAACTGCGCCACACCCTGGCCCTTGGTGCGCTGGTCGGCTCACCTGTGCTGGCGGCCGATCTGACCGTCGGCATCGAAGTGCCCCGCCTGAACGTCGCGGAATACCACCGCCCCTACGTCGCCACCTGGATCGAGGCGGTCGACAGTCGTGCCGTGACGAACCTGGCCGTCTGGTACGACGTGAAGATGCGCAACGACGAGGGCACCAAGTGGCTGAAGGACATGCGCCAGTGGTGGCGCAAGGGCGGGCGCGAACTCAAGGTGCCGGTCGATGGGGTGACCAGCGCCACGCGGCCGGTCGGCAAGCACGCGTTGCGCTTCAGCGAGGGCAAGTCACCGCTCACTTCGCTGGCCCCGGGCGCCTACCGCCTGGTCGTCGAGGCTGCGCGCGAGGTCGGTGGCCGCGAGCTGTTGTCCATCCCGTTCCAGTGGCCACCGACTGCGGCCACCACCCTCAAGGCCCAGGGCAGCACCGAACTGGGCGAAATCACGCTGGACCTCAAGCCCTGAGGCCCGACCACCCACCCTGCGGAGACCCCTCCATGCCCCGTCGTCTTGCCCTTGCCGCGGCCCTGAGCCTGGCGGCCCTCACCGCGCCGGCCGGCGCCCACAGCACCTTCTTGCTGCCGTCATCGACCGTGCTGTCCAAACCGCAATGGATCACCGTCGACGGTGCCGCCGGCAATGACATGTTCTTTTTCAACCATGCGCCGCTGCGCCTGGACAACCTGCGGGTGAGCGCACCGGACGGCTCGAGCGTCACGCCGGAAAACGTCATGACCGGCAAGCTGCGCAGCGTGTTCGACCTGCAGCTCACGCAGACCGGCACCTACCGCATCGCCAGTGCCTTTGCGGGCGTGACCGCACGCTACAAGGACCGAGCCACCGGCCAGTCCAGGGGCTGGCGCGGCAGCGCTGCCAGCTTCGAGCAGAACGTGCCGGCCGATGCCGTGGACCTGAATGTCAACGAGGCCGCCAACCGCCTCGAGACCTTCGTCACCGTGGGCAAGCCCAGCGAGATCCGCCCCAGCGGTGTCGGCCTGGAGTTCGTGCCGGTGACCCACCCGAACGACCTGTTCAGCGGCGAGCAGGCCACCTTCGGCTTTGTGCTTGACGGCCAGCCCGCAGCCGGCCTGGACGTCGAGGTGATCCCCGGCGGCAACCGCTACCGCAACCAGGTCGGCGCGTTCACCGTGAAGACCGACGCGCGCGGGCAGGTGCTCATCACCTGGCCGGGGCCCGGGATCTACCGCATCGAGGTCAGCACCCGCGACCAGAAGACCACGCTGAAGCAGGCCCGCGAACGCCGCCTGGGTTATGCCGCCATCCTGGAAGTGCTGCCGCAGTGAATGCGGCCGTGCTGCGGCTGCCGATGCAGGTGGAATTGCTCGGCCACACCATGGGCACGCGATGGTCGGTGCGGCTGTGGGGTGCGCTGCTGCCGCCGCTGTCGCGGCTGCGTGAGGGCATCCAGGCCGTGCTGGACGACACGGTCGCCCAGATGTCGACCTGGGAGCCCACGTCTGCCCTGTGTGCCTACAACCGTGCCCCGCCCGGCGCCCGGGTGCCGCTGCCGGCCGCGTTTGCCGAGGTGATGCGCTGTGCACTCGAGGTGGCGCGCACCAGCGACGGTGCGGCCGATCCCACGATCGGGCCGCTGGTCGACCTGTGGGGGTTCGGCCCCCCCGGGCCGATGCCCTGCCCCCCGGCCAGCGAGGCGCTGTCGCAGGCGCGCCGGCGGGTCGGATGGCAGCGTCTGCACTTCGAGCAAGGCCGCCTGCTGCAGCCGGGCGGTGTGGCACTCGATCTGTCGTGGATCGCCAAGGGCCATGCCACCGACCGCGTGGCCCGCTGGCTGCGCGAGGCCGGTGTTGCCCACGCCCTGATCGACGTGGGCGGTGAACTCAGGGCGATGGGGCACCGCACCGACGGGCAGCCCTGGCATGTGCAGGTGACGCTGCCCGGCACCGAGGACCACACCGGGCCGGTGCTGGGCCTGCGCGACCTCGCGGTGGCGACCTCGGGCGATGGCCTGCGTCACGTCATCCATGCCGGCCGGCGCTACGGCCACACGCTGGATCCCCGCACCGGCGCACCGGTGACGCACTCGCTGGCCAGCGTCACGGTGATCCACGACCACTGCATGCAGGCCGACGCCTGGGCGACCGCCTTGACCGTGCTCGGCCCCGAGGCCGGTCCGGCACTGGCGCGGCGGCTGCATCTCTCGGCATTGTTCGTGGCCCGCAGCACGCACAGCGCCGGTGAACTCGACCTGGCGATGACCGGCGCATTCGAGGCGGCGCTGGTCCACTGAGAAGGTGTGGCATGCCCATGACGGACCCCCTGCGCGGCTGGGCTGCTCTGGCCCTCCTCCTGGCATACGCCGCGATGTGCCTCGGCGTGGCCTGGCGCACCCGGCGGCAGCGACGCAGCGCGCTGCGCGCCGCACAGGCGCTGTCCCCGGGCACCCCGGGCCAGCCGCGCCTGCTGGTGGCCCATGCCAGCCAGACCGGCACCGCCGAATCCTGGGCCTGGACCACCGCCCGGCTGCTGCACGACGGTGGCCTGGGCGTGCATCTGCTGCCGCTGGGCCAGGTCACGCCCGAGGTGCTGGCGGGTGTCGATGAAGCCCTGTTGATCGTCAGCACCTGCGGCGAAGGCGACCCGCCCGATGCCGCCCTGCCCTTCGTGCACTCGCTGATGCGGTCCGGGCGCGAGATGCCGGGACTGGCGCATCTGCGTGTGGGCCTGCTGGCGCTGGGGGATCGAAGCTATGCGCAGTTCTGTGCCTTCGGTCGGCGCCTGGACGACTGGTTGCAGGCGCGTGGTGCCCAGGCGCTGTTCGAGCGCATCGAGGCCGACGCAGCCGACCCGGCCGCCTGGCAGCAGTGGCAGCAGGCCGTGACCCGGGTGGCCGGCCTGGGCGACCTCGCGCCCGTGGCCGCCCATGAGCCCTTCACCACCTGGCGCCTGGCCGCACGCCGGCACCTCAACCCCGGCAGCCAGGGCGGGCCCTGCTTCCACCTCGAGCTGGAGCCCGCCGACCCTGCGGCGTTGCCGGCATGGGAAGCCGGGGATCTGGTCCAGGTGAACGTGCCCGGGCAACCCGGCCGACCGCGCGAATACTCGATCGCATCCGTGCCGGCAGACCGGCGCCTGCACCTGCTCGTGCGCCAGACGCAACGCGAGGACGGCAGCCCGGGCCTGGCCTCGGGCTGGCTGACCGCGCAGGCCGCGCCCGGCGCTTTCATCGAGCTTCGGCTGCGCCCGCACCGCAACTTCCGCATCGGCAACAACCGGGACCGTCCGCTGATCCTGATCGGCAACGGCACCGGCCTGGCCGGACTGCGCGCCCACCTGCTGGCCCGCGCCCGCCAGCACCCACGCCCACCGGCCTGGCTGATCTTCGGCGAACGCCAACGTGCGTGTGACGCCTTCCTTCATGACGAACTGCAGGCCCGGCACCGGGAGGGTGTGCTGCAGCGGCTGGACTTCGCCTGGTCGCGCGACGCGGGCGCGTACCGCTACGTGCAGGACTGCCTGCTCGACGCTGCCGACGACCTGCGCCGATGGGTCGGCAGCGGCGCGGCCCTCTACGTCTGCGGCAGCCTGCGCGGCATGGCCGGCGGGGTCGACCGGGCGCTCAACGACATCCTGGGCAGCGAGCAGGTACTGCGGCTGCTCGAACAGGGGCGCTATCGCCGCGACGTGTACTGAGCGGGCGAAGCCGCCCTTCAGCGCGCGGCGCCGGCCAACGGCGGCGCGATGCGCTTGGTCATGAACACGCTGAGCGGATGCTCGGGATAGTCGCCGAAGGCGCCGCACCGGACATAGCCGTGCTTGCCGTAGAAGGCCAGGGCTTCGGGCTGATACGGGCCGGTTTCCAGCTTGAGTTCGGGGCAGCCCCGCGCCTGGGCCGCTGCCTCGAGGGTTTCGATGATGCGGCTGGCCACCCCGGTGCCGCGTGCCTCGGGGCGAACGAACATGCGCTTGAGTTCGCCGTGGTGTTCACCAAGGACCGCCGCGCCACAACCGATCGCCTGCCCACCGCCTGTGCGGGCCACGGCAAACACCACATGGGGCTGGCACAGCGAGTTCAGGTCGAGCGCGTAGCGGGCCTCGGCGGGATAAAGCGTGTCCTGGTAGGCGTCGAGGTCCGCAATGAGCGCGATGACGTCTGGTTGATCGGGAGATTCAAGGGCAACACGCACGACAGGGCCTCCGAGCTTGAACAGGTGAAGATCACCCCGCGGCGTCCGGTGGGCGCAGGGCCTGGGCACATTCTGACCGCAGGCCGGCGCCCGACCCAGGCCTTACACCGCGGCCCACTGCCGCAGCAGGTTGTGATAGTGCCCCGTGAGAGCGACCACCTCGTCGCAGTCGCCGATGCGTGCGCGCAGCTTCTGGATGTTCTGGTCCAGCTCGAACAACAGGCTGCGACGGGTGACGTCGGGCACCAGGCTTTGTGTCCAGAAGAAGGCGCACAGCCGCACGCCACGCGTGACGGGCTCGACCCGGTGCAGGCTCGTGGACGGGTACACGATCAGGTCGCCCGCGGGCAGCTTGACCTCATGGGTGCCGTAGGTGTCGACCACCACCAGCTCGCCACCGTCGTAGGCCTCCGGGTCACTCAGGAACAGCGTGGACGACACATCGGCACGCAGACGTTCACCGCTGTGCGGGTCGAGACGGATGGCACCGTCCACATGCAGGCCGTAGTGCTCGCCACCCTCGTAGGCATTGAAGAACGGCGGCAGGATGCGCCGCGGCAGGGCGGCCGAGACGAACAGTGCGCTGCCTGCCAGCGCGCGCAGGATGGCTTCACCCAGCTGCGCCGCCAGCGGGCTGCCCTCGGCCAGCTGGCGGTTGCGCTTGACCTGCGCCCCTTGCGGGCCGACGCTGTGCCGGCCGTCGACCCAGTCGGCGGCCTCCAGCGCACGGCGCAGGGATGCGACCTGCTCCCGGCTGAGCACCGCAGGCACATGCAGCATCATGGTCGGTGCTCCGCGGGCCGGGTCAGAACTTCACGTTGGCCGTCAGCATCGCCGAACGTGAGGCGCCCGGGATGTAGCGGTTGCCGTTGTTGTTCAGCGAGGCGATGTAGAACTTGTCCGCGAGGTTGTAGACATTGAGCTGCAGCGTCACATTGCGGTTGACCTCGTACTGCGCCATCGCATCGAACACCCAGTAGCTCGGCACGTTGAGCATGTTGGTGCTTGCCGCCTGGGCGGTGTTGCTGATCGAACGCACCACCGAGTCCATGTAGCGTGCGCCGCCGCCGAGGGTCAGGCCGAAGGGCAGTTTGTAGGTGGTCCAGGCCGTGAAACTCAGCTCGGGCGACCAGTTCAGCGACGCGCCGGTCTGGGTGTTGCTGCCCCGCTTGACCTCGGTGTCCAGCTTGGCCAGACCTGCGCTCAGCGACCACGCCGGCGTGATCTGCCCGACCACCCCGAGCTCGATGCCCTGCACGAGCTTCTTGCCGTACTGGGTGATGTCGCCGGTGACCGGGTCGGCCTGGGTCAGATCGTTGCGGTTTTCGCTGCGGAAGATCGCCCCGGTCACAGCCAGCCGGTTGTCGAGCAGGTCCCACTTGGTGCCCAGTTCGATGTTCGAGGCCTTTTGCGGATCCAGATTGGGGTGGTTGATGTTGGTGGCCGACGCATTGAGCGTGAAGTTGCTGCCGCCGGGGGGTTGCTGCGAGGTGGCATACGACACATAGACGCTGCCGTTGGGCGCCGGCTTGTAGAGGGCGCCCAGCTTCCAGCTCACGATGGTGTCCGACACCGAGAGGCTGGTGCCTGTCTGGGTGGGGGGTGTGCCGCTGGGTGCGGCAAGGATGTTGTTGTCGACCTTGTACTTGTCGAGCCGCACACCACCGTTGATCTGGAAGCGGTCGTTCAGGTCGATGGTGTCGAAGGCGTACAGGCCCAGCGTGAACGTATCGCCCTGGGTCTGAGCCCCGCTGAAACCCAGGTCCAGCCCCGAGACCGGATCATGAATGTCCGGATTCCACAGATTGGCCGGCGCGATCGTTCCGGCACCGCTCACGGTGCGGTTGAGCTGCTTCTCGTAGATGAACTCGAAGCCCGCGCTCAGCGTGTGCTTCAGGCTGCCCGTCTGGAACGATGATGCGAAGTTCGTCTGGTTGGTCAGGATGGTGTTCTCCTGCCACTTGGCATGGCGCGAGCGTGTTGCCGTCCAGGTGTCAGGGTCCACGCGCGGCACGGCGGGCAACGGCCCGCGACCATCCGGGTCATCGCTCACCGCGCCGCTCGGGCCGGTCAGCAGCAGGCGGTGGCGTGCCCGCCCGGCACGCAGCGTGTTCGTCAGCGTGGTGGCCGCCGTGAGCTGGTGCTCGATGCGGGCGGTGAGCATGTCGGCCTGCACCTTCTCGAAGTCGCTCGGCACGCCGTAGAAGTTGCTGCGGTCCACACTGCGTGGCGGCACGACACCGACGGCATCGAGTGCGGCGTTGACGTAGCCCGGCAGGCCCACGGTGGGCACACCACCGTCAGGCCGGTTGTCCTGCTCGACGTGCAGGTAGCTCAGCGTGGTGCGGGTGCCGGTGCCCAGGCCGAAGGCGATCGACGGGGCAAAGGCCCAGCCCTTGTTCCTGACCTGGTCGCGCCCGGGCATGCCCTTGTCCTGCACCATCAGGTTCAGGCGCACGGCGCTGTGCTCGCCGATCTGGCGGTTGAGGTCGGCCGTGGCGCGCTTCTGATCGGCCGTGCCCAGGCTCACGCTGCCTTCCGAGAAGTTCTCGGCGCGCGGCTGCTTGGTCGACAGGTTGATGGTGCCCGAGGGTGCACCGCGTCCGTACTCCGAGCCGGACGGGCCCTTGAGCACTTCGATCTGCTCGATGTTGAAGGTGTCGCGGGTGAAGTTGCCCAGGTCACGCACACCATCGATGAACACGCTGCCGGAGGTGTCGAAGCCCCGCAGGAAGATGTTGTCCTTGGTGTTGCTGTTGCCGCCCTCGCCCAGCAGCAGCGTGACGCCGGGCGTGTTGCGCAAGGCCTCGGTGAGGTTGGTGGCCGCCTGTTCGGTGAGCACCTCCTTGCGGATCACGGTGATGGTCTGCGGCGTGTCCACCAGGGGCTCGGTGAACTTGGGCGAGGACACGCTGTCGGCCTTGTAGCCATGGTCCTGCTTGCCCTTGACCCGCACGGTGGGCAGCGCCGTCTCGGCCGAGGCCACGGTGGACTGGGCCAGCGCGGCCATGGGGCAGGCCGCCAGGGCCAGCACGGCCGCTGCGGTGGGAAGGTGGGCGCCAGGCTGGCGCGAAGGGGTGTGCTTCTGGCTGCGGATGTAAGCCATTCGGGTCTCCGGAACGAGGAAAGGTGGACCTTGCTGGCTTCACCTTCCAACGCCGCAGAGACACAAACGAAGCGGGACGCGGGCGGATGCGCGCTGCAGTCAGGCTGCAGCGGGGCTGGCTCGAGGGGGACGGGTGCCCGCCGTCATCTGTACGGCAGACACATCAGCCGCATATGATAATCATTCGCATTGACTTGCGGCAAGTCCCACCGCGCTCAGGACGGCCTTGTGGGCGCGATGCAACAGCCCCGGCCAGGCCGTTCAGCCCGCAGGCGCGCTGCGTTGCCAGCCCCCGCCCAGGGCCTTGAACAGATCCAGCGAGGCGGTGAGCCGGCTCAGGCGCACCTGCGCCAGCTGGTCCTGCGCCGAGAACAGCGTGCGCTGGGCGTCGAGCAGCGTGGCCAGTTCGTCAGCGCCTTCCCGGTAGCGCAGTTCGGCGAGGCTCAGCGCACGCCGGGCTTCGTCGCGGATGGCGAGCTGGGCCTGCTCCTGGTCGCGCCCGCGGGCCGCATTGCCCAGGGCGTCTTCCACTTCCTTCAGTGCCGTGATGACGGCCTTGCGGTAGGTTTCGACCAGCTGCCGCCGCTGCGACTCGGTCAGCTCGACCTGGCCGCGCAGGCGCCCGCCGTCGAACAGGCTCTGGGCGATCGAGGCGGTGACGGCCAGGGTGGTGCCCGGATTGGCCAGCGACAGCAGGGCCGCCGAGGCCAGCCCGGCCGAGCCCGACAGCTGGATGCTGGGCAGCAGCGCCGCGCGGGCCGCATCGACGTCGGCATCGGCTGCGGCCAGTTGCGCCTCGGCACTGGCCAGGTCCGGTCGGCGCGTGAGCAGTTCGGACGGCAGGCCGGCGCCCACGTCGGGCACGGCCAGTGGCTCCAGCGCGGCCGCTTGCACATCGAAACCCTGCGGGACACGGCCCAGCAGGATGGCCAGCGCCGACAGCGTCTGGCGCTCCTGGACCTGCAGCGGCAGCAGGGCCGCACGCTGCGCCAGCACGGTGCTGCGCTGGCGGCTGAGGTCCAGTGCCGAGGCCGCGCCATTGCGATAGCGCACCTCGACGATGGCCAGCAGCCGTTCGGCCAGCGCGAGGTTGTCGCGGGCAATGCCCAGGCGCACCCGCAGTGCGATCACCTGGAAGTAGGCATCGGCCACGGCGGTGGTCAGTGACAGCCGGGCAGCATCGAGGTCGTGGCGGCTGCCGGCCAGGCTGGCTTCGGCACCGCGGACACCCGCCGCCAGCCGTCCCCACAGGTCGATCTCATAGCTCACGCCCAGGGACACCCCCGACGACTCGCTGTTCGTGGCCCCCTCGCCCGGCCCGGGGTCGGAGCGCCGCGCCCCGGTGTTGCCGCCCAGGCTCAATGACGGAAACAACGAGGCCCCCGCACTGCGCACTGCGATCTCGGCCTGGCGCACCCGCTCGGCGGCGATCGCCAGGTCCGGGCTGCCGGCCAGCGCCTGGTCGACCAGCCGCACCAGCTCGTCAGACTGGAAGCTGCGCCACCAGTCGCGCTGCACCATGGCCTGACCGGCGGAGGTTTCGGACCACTGCGCGGGCAGCGCCACCTCGACCCGGGTGGGTTCACCCGGTGTGGCGCAGGCCGCCAGCAGGCAGGCTGCCAGCAGCGTGGAAGCCAGGGACGGCAGGGAGCGGGGCATGGCACGGGTCATGGGTTCAGCGTTCAACACGTTCAGCGGCATGGGGATGGGTGTCTCGATGCATCATGAAGGTTCACTCGGCCGACAGGGCCACGACGGGGTCGAGCCGGGCCGCCTTGCGCGCCGGCAGGAAACCGAACACCAGGCCGGTGGCAAAGGCGCAGCCGAAGGCCAGCAGCACGGGCGTGGCCGAGTAGAGCACAGGGGTGCCGAAGCTTGCGATCACCGCGGCCGTGGCCAGGCCGCCGACCACACCGATCGCGCCCCCCAGCGCCGACACGACCATCGCCTCGATCAGGAACTGCTGCAGGATATGCCGCTGCCGCGCCCCGGTGGCCATGCGCACGCCGATCTCTCGGGTGCGTTCGGTGACCGACACCAGCATGATGTTCATCACGCCGATGCCGCCCACCAGCAGCGAGATGGCAGCGATCGACCCCAGCAGGATGGTCATGGTGTTCTGGGTCTGCTCGGTCGTCTCGATGATCGAGGCCATGTTGCGGATCTGGAAGTCGACCAGCCCATGGCGCTCGAGCAGCAGCTTCTCGACCTCGGCCTGCGTGGCATCGATGCGCGTCACGTCCTGCACCGCCACCGTGACATTGCGCAGGTGCCGCTGGCCGGAGACCCGCAGGCTGCTGGTCTCGAAGGGCACAAAAACCACGTCGTCCTGGTCGGAGCCCATCGGCGACGCCCCGCGCACCGACATCACGCCCACCACCTGGAACACCAGGTTGTTGAGCAGCACATGGCGGCCGATCGGATCTTCGCCGCCCGGAAACAGCGCGTCGACCACCGTCTGGCCGAGCACGGCCACCGGCGCGTAGTCGCGTTCATCTTCTTCGCTGAAGAAGGTGCCGCGCGCCACCGGCCACTGGCGTGCCTGCGGGAAGCGATGCGAGGTGCCATTCACGCTGGTGGCGAAATCGAAGTTGCCATAACGCACCGTGGCCGAGCTGTTCTGTTCGGGGATGGCCGCCAGCACGTTGTCGACCTCGGCATTGATCGCCTTCACGTCGTCGTTGACCAGCGTCTGGATACCCCAGCTGCCGCGCTGGTTGGGCGCCCCCGGGCGCACCAGCAGCAGGTTCGACCCCATCGCGCTGATGCGGTCGATCACGGCCTGCTTGGCACCATCGCCGATGGCCAGCATCGCGATCACCGAGCCCACGCCGATCACGATGCCCAGCAGCGTGAGCGCCGAGCGGAACAGGTTGGCGCGCAGCGAACGCAGTGCCATGCGGGTGGCCTCGACCACGTCGGCCAGCAGCGAGCCGGCGCGATGGCGCACCGGGGTGCGAAACGGCTCGGGCGGGGCCGTCGCGGGTGCGGGGCCCGGGTCGCTGACCACCCGACCGTCCTTGATCTCGATGACACGCTGCGCATGCTCGGCCACCTCGCGCTCGTGGGTGATCAGGATGACCGTGTGCCCCTTGCGGGACAGCTCGGCCAGCAGGCGCATCACGTCGGCGCCGGTCTTGCTGTCCAGCGCGCCGGTGGGCTCGTCGGCCAGGATGATGCGCCCGCCGTTCATCAGGGCGCGGGCAATCGACACCCGTTGCTGCTGCCCGCCCGACAGCTGGTTCGGGCGGTGGTGGCCGCGTTCGGCCAGCCCGAGCTCGGCCAGCAACTCACGGGCCCGCTGGTGCCGCTGCCCGGCCGGCAGCCCGGAGTACATCGCCGGCACCTCGACGTTTTCGGTCGCGGTGGCCGACGGGATCAGGTGGTAGCTCTGGAAGACAAACCCGAACTCCTCGCGCCGCAGCCGGGCCAGGTCATCGGGGCCGAGGCCCGACACGTCGCGGCCCATGAAGCGGTAGGTGCCGGTGCTGGGCCGGTCCAGGCAGCCCAGGATGTTCATCAGCGTGGACTTGCCCGAGCCGGACGCCCCCATGATGGCCACGAACTCGCCTTCGTGGATCTCCAGGTCCACCCCATGCAGCACCTGCACGGCGAGTTCGCCATTGCGGTAGGTCTTGGTCACGCCCTGGAGCTGGATCAGCGGACTCCCACGGCCCGCCGGTCCGGTCTGGCGCAACACGGCGATCTCGGGTTCGACCTTCATCAGCGTCCCCGCGCCCCGCCCAGACCACCCGGCGGCACCAGGCCGCCGGCCGGTGGCGTGCCCGGCCCCGTGGCGCCCGCGGCCCGGCCGCGCCCGCCCTCGCCGGCCGGCAGCTTGAGGCCGGCCACGACCTCTTCGCCCTCCTGCAGACCCGACAGGACCTGCACCTGCACCCGGTTGCTCACGCCGAGTTCGACCTGGCGCTCCTCGATCCGGCCAGCGGCGTCGATCACCTGCACGGTGGCGCGCCGCGGGCCGCGCGACGGCGGTGCACTCGGCCCACCCCAGACCACCCCACGCGCCACC
Organism: uncultured Burkholderiales bacterium; assembly: GCA_965650765.1. Taxonomy (GTDB): domain Bacteria; phylum Pseudomonadota; class Gammaproteobacteria; order Burkholderiales; family Burkholderiaceae_C; genus Caldimonas. The sequence goes on along the minus strand of CBFGPV010000004.1, from coordinate 42,649 downwards.
GCGCCCGACGCCGGCACGGCCGCCGGCGTTGCGGCCACCGGCTGCGATGCCGCCGCAGGCGCGGAACCCGCCGCGGCCACAGGCGCAGCCGCCTCGGCTGCATCAGCCGGCCGAGGGCCCCGGCGCACATCGCGCCGGGTGGACGTGACCGCCGCGGCGGGCACAAAAAGCGCATCGCGTGCCTGCGCCGCGATGAAAAACACCTGCGCCGTCATGTTGGTCATCAGGGCCCGATTGGCATTGGGCACGTCGAACAGCGCGTTGTAGAGCACCACGTTGTTGGTGACGGTGGGGGTGGGCTCGACCTTGCGCAGCTTTCCGTACCAGCGCCGCCCCTGGCTGCCCAGGGTGGTGAAGTAGACCTCCATGCCCTGGCGCAGCTTGCTCACGTCCGCCTCGGAAACCTGGGTCTGCACGGTCATCGTGGACAGGTCGGCCACCCGCAGCACGGTCGGCGCCTGCTGGTTGGCGTTCAGCGTCTGGCCCTGGCGGGCGGTGATCGACACCACCGTGCCGGAGATCGGCGCCAGGATGCGCGCATAGCCCAGGTTGGCCTCGTCAGCGCGCAGTGTGGATTCGGACTGCTCGATCTGCGCCTGCAGGGCGGCGATCTGGGCCCGTGCCGATTGCAGTGCGGCCTCGGCCTGCTGCAGCGACTCGGCGGTGGTCGCATCGGCGGCCATCAGGTTCTTCTGGCGGGTGTACTGCACCTCGGCCAGGGTCAGTTGCGCCTCGCGGTCGAGCATGGTGGCGCGCAGGTTGCGCAGGCCGGCACGGCGGGCATCGACGTTGGCCTTCAGCACGGTCGGGTCGATCTCGGCCAGCAGGTCGCCGGCTTCGACAACCGAGCCCACCTCGACATGGATCTTGCGGAGCTGCCCGGACACCTGGGCCCCCACGTCGACATAGTCGCGCGGCTGCACCGTGCCGGTGGCGGTGACGAGGTCTTCGATGTCGCCACGCTGCACGGTGGTGATCTGGTAGCGGTCGCGCGGGTTCTGCTGCTGGGCCATCCAGCGCCAGGCTGCATAGGCGGCGCCACCCAGCACGACCAGCGCCAGCAGGCCGAGGGTGTAGCGGTTGATGATCCGGCTGCGCCCGGGGCGGGGCGACGGTGCGGACGGCTCGGACATGGTGCTCCTTGACGGGATCTCGCGATACGGTTGAGGCGATTGTGGTGATGCGATTGCGAAGCAATGCCCTCGGTCATGCGGCGTTTTGTAAAGTTCCGCCCTCGCCCTCCAGGTCTGCGCGCCTATCGCACCCTGATCCCGCCCACCGGCATGCCGGCGTTGTCAGATCGCGCTGGGATCGACATCCACCGCCCAGCGCACCAGCCCCTTGTGCTCGCCGCGCAGGCCGTGCAGCGCCGGCACCCAGGCCGACAGGAAACGCTGAAGCGCCGGCCGCGCGGCCGATTCGACCAGCATCTGGGCCCGCTCGATGTTGGCGACGCGCGCGATGCTCATGGGCACAGGCGGATAGATCATCACGCCCTGGGCAAGTTCTTGCAGCTCAGGGTCATCCAGCACCAGGGCGGCAGCGGCATGCAGCCAGGCCTGCGCCGCCTCCTGGGTGCGGGCTTCGGCCCGCACCAGCGCCAGGTGCGCGTGCGGCGGCATGCCGGCCATCGCCCGCTCGGCCAGGGTGCTGGCGGCAAAGGCGGCAAAGTCGTGGGCCCGCAGGGCCACGTACAGCGGGTGGGTCGGGTGCCAGGTCTGGATCAGCATCTCGCTGCGCCCGGCCTGTGCGGCGTCGCGCCCGGCACGACCGGCGGCCTGCAACAACAGCGCAAACAGCCGCTCGCCGGCGCGGAAATCACTGCTGAACAGCGCCGTGTCGGGGTTCACCGCGGCGACCAGCGTGACACGGCGGAAGTCGTGGCCCTTGGCCACCATCTGCGTGCCCACCAGGATGTCGATCTCGCCGGCATGCACACTGGCCAGCTGGGATTCCAGGCTGCCCTTCAGGCGTGTGGTGTCGGCGTCGATGCGCCCCACCCGCGCCTCGGGCAGCGCCGCGGCCAGTTGTTCCTCCAGCCTTTCGGTGCCGCGGCCCACGGGCTGGATGTCGGCATTGCCGCATTCGGGACAACCGCGCGGCACCCGCTCGGTGTAGCCGCAGTGGTGGCATCTCAAGGTGCGGTCCACGCGGTGGTAGACCCGCCAGGCGCTGCAATGCGGGCAGCCGCTTTTCCAGCCGCATTCCAGGCACTGCAGCACCGGTGAATAACCACGCCGGTTGAGCAGCACCAGGCTTTGCTCGCCGCGCGTGACACGATCGCGCAGCGCCGCCATCAGTGCCGGCGACAACGCCTCGTCGCGCGCCGCGGACCGCGGCACGTGGTTCAGGTCGATGAAGCTCACCTTGGGCAGCACCCCGCCGCCCACGCGGCTGGGCATGGACAGGCGCAGGTAACGCCCGCGCTCGGCCTGATGCCAGGTTTCCAGCGACGGTGTGGCCGATCCCAGCAGCACCACCACCGCTTCGCTGTGGCCGCGGAAGACGGCGAGGTCACGCGCCGAATAGCGCGCCCCCTCCTGGCTCTTGTAGGACGGATCGTGCTCCTCGTCGACCGCGATCAGGCCCAGGCGCGGCATCGACGCAAACACTGCCATGCGCGTGCCCAGCACGATGTCGGCCCGCCCCAGGTGCGCCAGCAGCCAGTGCCGCAGGCGCTGCGCCGGCGTGAGCCCGCTGTGCAGCGACACGATCACGCGGTCCGGGAACCGTTGCGCGAACCGCGCCTCGAGCTGCGGCGTGAGATTGATCTCGGGCACCAGCACCATGGCCTGCTGCCCGCGGGCGAGCGCCTGGGCCACGGCGCGCAGGTACACCTCGGTCTTGCCGCTGCCGGTGCTGCCATGCACCAGCACCGGCCGGGGCGCGCTGGCCGCCTGCTGTTCGGCGATCAGCTCGAGCGCGGCCTGCTGCTCGGGTGTGGGCACCGGCAGGTCGGGCGGGTTGCCCTGGGGTGCGGGCAGCTTGTCGAGCTTGCGCAGGCGCATCGCCACCTGCCGGTCACTGAGCTTGCGCAGCTCGGGCGGCAGCGCGCCCAGGGCCACCTCGCCGACGCTGCGCTGGTAATAGCTGGCGGCAAACGCCACCAGGCGGCACCAGGCCGGCGACAAGGGCGGCAGGCTGGCCAGTGGTTCGCCGGCATCGCGCAGCTCCACCCCGTCGGCCACCAGCGCCGGCACCTCCGGCCACACCAGCGCGCAGACCTGGCGGCGCCCCAGCGGCACCTGCACCAGCGTCCCGGCCGGCCAGGCCACCGGCGCACGGTAGGTCAGTGCCCCGCGCAGCTGACTGTGCTGCGGCGCATCGACCATCACGGCGATCAACTCGGTGGGGTTCACTCGGTGGCGTTCATTTAGACCGTCAATCTCCGGCGCCGCATCAAGAAACGAGGGTAAGCCCTTGATTGAAAAAGCCTTTTGGACCTACCCACAGAAGTTGTGGATAACTTTGTGGGCAAGCTGCGAAAACGCGCGCTAACTGCTTGTGCCACCGTGACTTGCTTAGTTTGACGCCTCGCTGAGCACGACAGCGACATCAGGAAAATCAACAACTTACGTCAGCCCCGGGGGAAGCGATTGCTTCAGCGCAGCATCCGTCCAAGGCCCCGCCCGATCGACCCATTTTGGGGATAAGTCAAGCACTCAGTGACAAATTTGGGGGTTTGCCCCAGTTGCTTGACACGGTGTTCGGACTTGCGTCCAGGCAGGCGCACACGGGCTCAGCGCTGGCGGCGCGAGTACTCGTGGACCGCCTCGACCAGGGTGGTCACATGCTCGGGCGGCGTGTGCTGGCTGATGCCGTGGCCCAGGTTGAAGACGTGGCCGGCCCAGCTGCCGTCGGCATTGCGGGGCACACCGAAGCTTTCCAGGGTGCGCGCCACCTCGGCGCGGATCTGCTCGGGCCCGGCAAACAGCACGTTGGGGTCGAGGTTGCCCTGCAACGCGACCCGGTCACCGATGCGCGCCCGGGCCTGGCCCAGGTTGACCGTCCAGTCCACGCCCACCGCGTCGGTCTCGGTGTCGGCGATTTCCTCGAGCCACAGGCCACCGCCCTTGGTGAACACGATGCGCGGAATGCGCTGGCCGTCATGTTCTGGCTTGAGCTGCTGCAGCACGCGCTGGGTGTAGGCCAGGCTGAAACGCTGGAAGGCCCCGTCGGCCAGCACCCCGCCCCAGGAGTCGAACACCATCACCGCCTGGGCGCCGGCCTCGATCTGCGCGTTCAGGTAGGCCGCCACCGCGTCGGCATTGATCGACAGGATGCGGTGCATCAGGTCCGGGCGCTGGTAGAGCATGGTCTTGACCAGGCGGTAGTCGTCCGAACCGCTGCCTTCGACCATGTAGCAGGCCAGCGTCCAGGGGCTGCCGGAAAAGCCGATCAGCGGCACCCGCCCGTCCAGCGCGCGACGGATGGAGGTGACCGCGTCGAACACGTATTGCAGCCGCGCCATGTCGGGCACGGCCAGTGCCGTCACGGCCGCCTCGTCGCGCACCGGACGCGCAAAACGCGGGCCCTCGCCGGTCTCGAAGCTCAGGCCCAGGCCCATGGCGTCGGGCACCGTCAGGATGTCGCTGAACAGGATGGCCGCGTCCAGCGGGTAGCGCTCCAGTGGCTGCAGCGTGACCTCGGTGGCGAAGTCCGGGTTGGTGGCCAGCCCCATGAAGCTGCCCGCCCGGGCCCGGGTGGCGCGGTACTCCGGCAGGTATCGCCCCGCCTGGCGCATCAGCCACACGGGCGTGTAGTCGGTCGGCTGGCGCATCAGGGCGCGCAGGAAGGTGTCGTTACGAAGCGGCGCAAACATCGCTGGATTATCACCGCCCGACCTCGATCCGCGACCGCCGACGGCCTATGATCGCGCTCCATGGCGCCACCCAAGCCCCGCATCCTCATCGTCGAAGACGAACCCGGCATTGCCGACACCCTGCAGTACGCATTGCGCACCGACGGTTTCGAGCCGTTCTGGTGCGCCACCGGCGAGGCCGGGCTCGACCATGTACGCCAGCACCGTCCGGCGCTGGTGATCCTGGACGTCGGCCTGCCCGATCTCAACGGTTTCGAGGTGTTCAAGCGGCTGCGCGAGGTGGCCGACGTGCCGGTGGTCTTCCTGACGGCCCGCACCGACGAGATCGACCGGGTGGTGGGCCTGGAACTCGGGGCCGACGACTACGTGGCCAAGCCGTTCTCGCCGCGCGAGATGGTGGCCCGCGTGCGCACCATCCTGCGCCGCGCCGGCCGCCAGGACAGCCCGGCCGCCGCGCCTGGGGGCAATGTCGCGCCCGTGCCTTTTGTGGTCGACGAGGGCCGCCGCCAGGTGCGTTTCTACGGCCAGCTGCTGGAGCTGTCGCGCTACGAATTCGGCCTGCTGCGCACCCTGGTGTCGCGACCCGGTCACGTCTACACCCGCGACCTGCTGCTCGAACTCGTCTGGGACGACCCCGGCGAAAGCCTGGACCGCACCGTGGACGCCCACGTCAAGACCCTGCGCGCCAAGCTCAAGGCCGTTGCCCCGACCCTCGACCCGATCCGCACCCACCGCGGCACCGGCTACGCCCTGGCCGAGGACCTGCCGGCCACCCTGCCGCCGGCATGAACCCCGGCGCCCTCACCGCCGCCGCGGGCGGGGAGCCGTCACCGGCCGCCGCGCCGAGCAGGAAGCGGACATGAACAAGCGCAACCGCATCTTCATCGGGCTGCTGCTGGCCTATGTGCTGGGCGTGGGCGTGCTGATGGTGCGCATGCTCGAGGACATCGACCCGCGCTACCGCGAGTCGGCCGAGGAGTCGCTGGTCGAGACGGCCCACCTGATGGCCACGCTGATCGAGCAGTCGGCGCCGGACGGGGCGCTGGACGTCGAATGGCTGCGTCCGCTGTTCAAGTCGCTCTATGCGCGGCGCTTCGAGGCGAACATCTTCGGCTTCACCAAGACGCGCATCGAACTGCGCGCCTATGTGGTCGACCGCACCGGGCGGGTGCTGTACGACTCGCTGGGCCGCAACGAGGATGCCAACTTCATCTACTGGCACGACGTGCGCCGCACACTGGCCGGCGAGTACGGCGCGCGCACCACCCAGGACATCGCCGGCGACCCGGGCTCGGCCGTCATGTACGTGGCGGCGCCCATCCGCCTGCGCGGCGAGATCGCCGGCGCCGTGACGGTGGCCAAGCCGGTGCAGAGTTTTGGCCAGTACGTCGAGGCCGCCCGGCGCAAGACCATCATCGTCGGGCTGACCTCGGTGGCGGCGGTGGTCGTGCTGGGCGTGATGCTGTCGGTGTGGCTGGTGCGGCCGTTCGGCGTGATCACCGACTACATCCGCTATGTGCGCTCGCAGCGCAGCCTGAACCTGCCGCGCCTGGGGCGCCGTGCGCTGGGTGCGATCGGCATTGCCTACGAGGAGATGCGCGATGCGCTGGCCGGGCGCAACTACGTGGCCGACTATGTGCAGACCTTCACCCATGAGGTGAAGAGCCCGCTGTCGGCGATCCGCGGTGCGGCCGAACTGCTGCAGGAGCCGATGCCCGACGACGACCGGCATCACTTCCTGGCCAACATCACGCGCGAGACCCAGCGGATCCAGGAACTGGTCGACCGCATGCTGGAGCTGGCGGCACTCGAAACCCGCCGCCAGCTCGACCAGCCGGTGCGCGTGGCGCTGCGCCCGATGCTCGAGGAGATCGCCGCAAGTGCCCGAGCGGCCGGCGCGGCACGCGAGCTGCGCGTGCAGGTGCTGGCCCCGCAGGACGCCGATGTCGAGGGCGACGCCTTCCTGCTGCGACGCGCGATCACCAACCTGGTCGACAACGCGCTGGACTTCTCGCCGGACGGCGCCACCGTCACGCTGCACCTGACGGTCCATCGACGCACGGTGGACGTGGTGGTGCGCGACCACGGCCCGGGCGTGCCCGACTTTGCCCAGGGCAAGGTGTTCGAGAAGTTCTATTCGCTGGCGCGGCCCAACGGTCGCAAGAAAAGCACCGGCCTGGGCCTGGCCTTCGTCAAGGAGATCGCCGACCTGCACCATGGCCGCATCAGCCTGGTCAACGCGATCGACGGCGGTGCCGAGGCCCGGCTCGCGCTGCCGCGCCTGGACTGACCCGCAGTCCCGCCGATCCCGACGAGGCTGCCCTCGGACCACACCGTCTTCACACAGGCTTCACACAGCCGCCGCGCCGCTTCAAACCGGCTTCTCGACAGGCGCCGAACCTTGCGGCCATGGTCACCACCCCGGTGACCGCCCCGCAAGGAGTCCTGTCATGTCTCGAACGCAACACCCCAGGGAGCTGCTGCAGCTGCTGGGCACCTGGCTGGCCGCGGCGCTGTCGGCGCTGCTGCTGGTGGCCTGGAACCCGGCCCAGGCCGATGACCGGGCCACCCCCGGCCACGTCAGCAGCCCGTACTTCCATGTGCGCAGCAACGATCCGTCGACCGACCGCCTGCCGCTGAAGGCCACGCGGGTGGACGTGCGCATCGCCGGCGTGATCGCCGACGTGACCGTCACCCAGACCTACCGCAACGAGGGCCAGCGTCCGCTGGAGGCGGTCTACGTGTTCCCCGGCTCGACGCGCGCGGCCGTGCACGCCATGACCGTGCGCCTGGGCGACCGCCTGCTGACCGCACGCATCAAGGAAAAGCAGCAGGCCCGCATCGAGTACGACACCGCCAAGAGCGAAGGGCGCACCGCGGCGCTTCTGGAGCAAGAGCGTCCCAACGTGTTCCAGATGAACGTGGCCAACATCCTGCCGGGCGACGACGTCAAGGTCGAGCTGCGCTACACCGAACTGCTGGTGCCCACCGAGGCCCGCTACCAGTTCGTGTTCCCCACGGTGGTGGGCCCGCGCTACAACAGCCCGCAGTCGCAAAGCGCACGAGCCGGCTGGGTGCAGGCGCCGTTCCTGCGTGCCGGCGAGGCACCGTCCACCGCCTTCGAGCTGAACGTGCAGATGGCCTCGCCCCTGCCGGTGCGCGAGCTGCGCTCGCCCTCGCACCCGATCGAGGTCGAGGGGCTGGGCGGGCGTGAGCCCCGTGTGGTGCTGGCCGCCAGCCCCGCCGGCACGGTGCCCCACAACCGCGACTTCATCCTGGACTACCGCCTGGCCGGCGAGCGCATCGAATCGGGCCTGACGCTGTACCAGGCTGGCGACGAGAACTTCTTCCTGGCCATGGTGGAGCCGCCGGTGAACGTGCCGGTGCAGGCGATCAGCCCGCGCGAGTACCTGTTTGTCGTGGACATCTCCGGGTCGATGCACGGCTTTCCGCTGAACACGGCCAAGGAGCTGCTGCGCAACCTGATCGGCGGCCTGCGTCCGAGCGACAGCTTCAACGTGCTGCTGTTTGCCGGCAGCAGCCGCATGCTGGCGCCGCAGTCGGTGCCGGCGACCCGCCCGAACATCGAGCAGGCCCTGCGCACGCTGGACGAGACCGGCGGCGGTGGCAGCACCGAGATCGTGCCGGCGCTGCGCCGTATCGTGAACCTGCCGAAGTCGCCCGACCTGTCGCGCACGGTGGTGGTGGTCACTGACGGCTACGTCACGGTGGAACGTGAGGTGTTCGAACTTGTGCGCCGCAACCTGCACAACGCCAACCTGTTCGCCTTCGGCATCGGCAGTTCGGTCAACCGCCACCTGATCGAAGGCCTGGCCCGCGCCGGCCAGGGCGAGGCGTTTGTGGTGACCCAGCCCGAAGAAGCCCGGGCCCAGGCCGAGCGGCTGCGCCGCATCATCGAGGCCCCGGTGCTCACGCAGGTGACCGCCCGCTTCGAAGGGCTGGACGTCTACGACCTGAGCCCGAGTCACCTGCCCGACGTGATGGCCGGCCGCCCGGTGGTAATCCACGGCAAGTGGCGCGGCCAGGCCGGTGAAGGCCGCCTCGTGATCGAAGGCCGCAGTGCCGCCGGCCCCTGGCGCGCCGAACTCCCGCTGCCCCGCCCGGACGCCGCAGCCGTGGCCCTGCGCCAGCTCTGGGCGCGCGAACGTATCGCCCAGTTGTCGGACCAGGAAGCCCTGGAAGGCGGCCAGGCCCGCAAGGACGAGATCACCGCACTGGGCCTGCGCTACAACCTGCTCACCCAGTACACCAGCTTCATTGCCGTGGACCGGGTGGTGCGCAACATCCAGCCGCAGGACACCACCACGGTGAACCAGCCGTCGCCGCTGCCGCAGGGCGTGAGCGAACTGGCCATCGGCGCCGAGGTGCCGAGCACGCCCGAGCCGGGCGTCTGGGCGGCGCTGGCGCTGTGCGGTGTGGTGCTGCTGGGCGTGGCGCGCCGGCAGCGCAGGGCGCAGTGAGGGAATGACATGAGCCGCTCGATCCCCTGTGCGATGCCGCTCCCGCCCGCGGCCGTGATCCACACCAGCCGCGGCGGACGCTGGCTGGCCCGTGTGCAGTCGCTGCCGCCCGCGGTGTGGCTGCTCGGCCAGGCCGCGGCGCTGTGGCCCCACTGGCAGTGGTCCGCCGCACGTGTGAGCGACGGGTCGGACGACCCGCTGGGCGTGGCCGCAGCCGCCATGCTGCTGGCCGTGGCCTGGCAGGCCGGGCCACGCATGACGGCCGCCCCGCGCGAGGGCTGGCTGGCACTGGCCCTGATCGCCACCGTGGCCGCCACGGCGTCGCTGGACCACTGGCCCCCGCTGGTGGGCGCGCTGCTGGCCGCACTGGCGATGGCCGCGGCGCTGCGCGCCTGGCTGCCGCCGGCCACCCCCTCGCTGCCGCTGTTCGGTCTGGCGGTGCTGGCCGTGCCGGTGGTGTCGTCACTGCAGTTCTACGCCGGCTACCCGTTGCGCCTGGTGACGGCCCAGCTCAGCACCTGGGCGCTGCAGGCGGTGGGTTTCTCGGCCGAACGCAGTGGGGCCAGCATGGTGGTGGACGGTCAGCTCGTCATCGTCGATGCCCCTTGCTCGGGGGTGCAGATGGTCTGGATGGCGTACTTCACCGCCTGTGTGGTGGCCTGGTGGCGTCAACTGCCTGACAGCGCGATGCTGCGACGTCTGCCCTGGGTGGGCGCCATCGTGCTGCTCGGCAATGCCGTGCGCAACACGGTGCTGGTCGCCCTGGAAGGCCGGCGTGTCACCGTGCCGGCGAGCGTGCACGAAGCCATCGGCCTGGGGGTGCTGGCAACGGTTTGTATCGGCGTGGCATGTGTCATGCACAAGGTGTACAACCGGGCTGAAAAGCTGCGGGGCATGCCTGGGGAGAGCCTCCAATGAAAGCCATCGACATGAAGGGCTGGCGGGCCGGCGTGGTCTGGGCCGTCGTGCTGCTGGTGTGCGGCCTGCTGCCGGCATGGCGGGAGGCACCGGCAGCCGTGGCCACGGCTTCGGCGAGCTTCGACCTGCCCGCCACCTGGGACGGGCAGTCAGTGCGCCCGCTCAGCCTGAGCGAGGTCGAGCAGCGGTTTGCCGCCCGCTTTCCGGGGCACATCGCGCGCCTGACGGATGGCCAGCGCATGATCGTGCTGCGCGAGGTGCATCGCCCCACCCGCATGCTGCACCCGGCCGCGGACTGCTACCGCGGGCTGGGCTACCGCATCGAGCAGGTCCGCCTGGAAGCCGATGCCTCGCAGCGCACCTGGCGTTGTTTCATCGCCGAGCGCAACGGCCAGCGCCTGCGGGTGTGCGAACGCATCGTCGATGCCCAGGGGCTGGCCCATACCGACACCTCGGCCTGGTTCTGGGATGCCTCGCTCGGGCGCTCGCAAGGCCCGTGGCAGGCCGTCACGATCGCTCACGCCCTGTGAGCCGCATTGATTCCGGATGGTGATCCCCATGGACCCTCTGCCCTCCCCCCCGCTGGCGTCGCCCGGTGCCACCGACACACCGGCCGGCAACAACGACCCCCGCAGCGGCGCGTGGCGACGCCGGCTCGCCTGGGGCCTGGTGGCCTGCCTCGGCACCGTGCTGCTGCTGGGTGCACTGCTGCTGTTCGTGCTGCTCAAGACACTCACGCCCGGGCCAGGCGAATGGTCGCGCACGATGCGTTTCGGTCCGGTCGAACGTGTCGTGAGCATGCCGGCCCTGATCCGGCTGTTCACCCATCCGCTGGGACGGCGCTGGCTGCATGGCCGGTCGCTGGCCACGCGCATCGGCACGCTGCACTGGCAGCTGGCCAGTGACGGCGAAACCCTCACGGCCACCTGCGCGCCGTGCACGCTGCGCCTGCCCGAACTCAGCCGCGAGGCGCTGCAATGGCCGAAGGCGCAGTTCAGCGTGAAGCCGTGGTCGCAGAACGACTTTCGGGGCATGGTCGTGATCGGCGAGGGGGCCGACACGATCGAAGGCCGCTGGCAGGCCCAGCTGGCCCGCGACGGCATGCAGATGCAGTTTGCGCTGGCACAGGCACCGATCGCCCGCTACTACCGCTTGTTCGATCGAGCCGTGCCCGAGCTGGCACGCGCCCGGATCGACGGCCGCGTGAAGTTCGACCTGAGCGCGCGCCTGCCGCAGGGCCTGCTGCAGGTGCGACCGGTCATCGAGGGCTTCCGGGTCGAGGGGCTGGGCACCGAGGCGCTGCTGGACGCGGCCGCGCCGGCGCGCTGCGCGGCGCCCGCACGAGCCGGTGGTTTCGGGCGCTGGCTGCCCATGGCCGTGGTGGCCGCCGAGGACCAGCGCTTTGCCGAGCACCCCGGCTATGACCTGGTCGAACTCGAGGCGGCGTGGCGCCACAACCAGGCGCAGGACGGACCGCAGCGAGGCGGCAGCACGCTGACGCAGCAGCTGGCGAAGATCCTCTACACCGGCGACGACCGCACCCATGTGCGCAAGCTGCGCGAGCTGCTGTATGCGGTCGAGATGGAACGCACCCTGGGCAAGGCCCGCATCCTGGACCTGTACCTGTCGGTCGTGCCCTGGGGCCAGGGTGAATGCGGCGCGCATGCGGCCGCACGGCGCTGGCTGGGCAAGAAGGCCAGTGCGCTGACGCCCGTCGAGGCGGCCTGGCTGGCCAGCCTGCTGCGCAACCCGGATGCCGCCCTGCAGGCCTGGCAGGACAACGCAGCGATCGACACGCGGCGCGTGGCGGCCGTGCTGGCCGGCCTGCGCCCCACCCAGCCGGCCTGGCGACGCGCGCAGATCGCCAGCCTGGCGCAGTGGACGCCTCCGGCCTACGCCGGTGTGCCCGGTGCAGCCACGCCCACGCCGGTGCGTGGCGGCCCGTCTGCGGTGGCTGCCGGCGCCAGCCAGGCTCGTACGAAATGATCGATGTCGTCGGCCTGAGCCGAGGCCCACACGGTCTCGGGGCGCATCACCCGGGTGCCGGGCGCGGCGTCGGGCAATTGCAGCAACAGCTCACGCACCAGGGCGGCCACCCGTGCCGGACGCACCGGGCGCTCGCGCGCCGGCACCATCATCTGCAGTTGAGCGAGCATCCAGTGGGCCAGCCGCTGCAGGCGGGCCCCACCGCCACCCGCGGCCGCCGGGCGCTGCGCCGAGCGCACGATCACCAGGTGCTCGAAACCCAGCATCGCCAGCGCCTGCTCGTCGAGATTGGCCAGGCCCTGCTTCAGGGCCTCGGGCAGGCTGGACGGGGCATGCGGCATGACAACCAGCAGCGTGCTCACACCGCCGTCACGCAGCCAGCGGCCCACCGGCGCCAGCGCCTGGGGATCGGGCATCCAGAAGGCGTCTTCCCGGCCGTTGCTGTAGCGGGCATGGTCGAACACGAGCACGGCCCGCCGCGCCGGCACCTCGGGCCATCCGGCCACACTGCCGTCCAGCCGCAGCTCGTGCACACCGCGCAGGCCCACCTTGAGCGTGTCGGTGGTGGCCACGTGCACACGCCCGGCACGCCGGTGCGCGATCAGCGCTTCGAGCACCGCAGCGCCCAGGGGCCCGGCCGCGCCGAGCAGCACGGTGGAGGCCGCCGCATCGGCGGGGGCACGCGCGCCCGCCGGGGCCGAGGCCCGCAAGGCCTGGTGAAGAAGATCGGTCATCGTGCGATGGTAGACGGCCTCGGCTCGGGTGGGGGCCATGCCCCGTCCCTGAGCTTGCGCACGTCGTTCGGGTTGAACTGCGGCATGATGGTCCCCATCTCGACCGGTGGGGCGTGGCCGGGCGGCAGACCGCACAACGTCACGACCCCGGGCATCGTCAGGTTCATTCACGGAGGATCACATGCGCGTATGGCACTTGCTGGGCCGATGGCTCGTGGCGGCAGGACTGCTGGGTGGACTGGCCGGCTGCGGCTACAACGACTTCCAGCGGCTGGACGAACAGGTCAATGCGTCATGGTCCGAGGTGCTGAACCAGTACCAGCGCCGCGCCGACCTGATCCCGAACATCGTCGCCACCGTGAAGGGGGAGGCCAACTTCGAGCTGGAAACCCTCACGCGTGTGGTGGAGGCCCGCGCGAAGGCCACGGCCATCCAGGTGACGCCCGAGACGCTCAACAACCCGGAGGCATTTGCGCGCTTCCAGCAGGCGCAGGGCGAGATCGGCTCGGCCCTGTCTCGCCTGCTGGCCGTGAGCGAGAACTACCCGAACCTGAAGGCCAACCAGGGCTTCCAGGACCTGCGCGTGCAGCTCGAAGGCACCGAGAACCGCATCACCGTGGCACGCAACCGCTACATCAAGGCGGTGCAGGAGTACAACGTGCTTGCACGCAGCTTCCCGAGCAATCTGACGGCCATGGTGTTCAGCTACTCGCCCAAACCCAATTTCACGGTGGCCAACGAGGCGAGCATCACGGCCCCGCCGACGGTCGACTTCGGTGCGTCCCGGTGATCCTGTCATGAACGGCCGGGCCAGCGCGCCTGGCTGGAGCGTGCCCGGCGCGCTCCGGGCGCTGTGGTTCGTCGGCTGGCTGCTCGTGTTGCTGGCCGCATGTCCGGCGTTCGCCCAGGACGTGCAGCCGGTGCCCACGCTGACCAGCCGGGTGATTGACAGCACCGGCACGCTGACGGCCGACCAGCGCGACACGCTGGAGGCCAAGCTGGAGCAGTTCGAACGCGAGCGGGGCAGCCAGATCGTGGTGCTGATGGTGCGCACCACCGCACCCGAGGACATCGCCAGCTACGCGCAGCGTGTGGCCGATGCCTGGAAGATCGGAAGGCGCGACATCGGCGACGGCCTGTTGATCGTTGTCGCCCGCGACGACCGGCGACTGCGGGTCGAGGTCGCCAAGGCACTGGAAGGCGCGGTCCCTGACCTGGCGGCCAAGCGCATCATCGACGCCGTCATGACCCCGGCCTTCCGAAATGGCGATTACGCCGGGGGGCTGCATGCGGGCATCGACCATCTGGCCGCGCGCATCGCCGGGGAGTCGCTGCCCTTGCCCGGCGACCGCGGCTCGGGGGCCGCACCCGGTACGCAATGGTCGGATCTTGTCGTGTTCCTGCTGGTCGGTGTGCCGGTGTTCGGCGCGGTGATGATGGGCATCTTCGGCCGACGTTTCGGCGCGGTGGCCACCAGTGCGCTGGCAGGGGGACTGGGCTGGGTGCTGACGGCCAGCATCGTCGCAGCAGCCGGTGCTGCCACGGCCGCCCTGGTGCTGGTGTTGCTGTCGAGCATTGGCGGTTCACCGCGCCGGCAGGCCCGCATGACCGGGCGCCGGGGCCATCACGACACACCGGTGATCTGGGGGGGTGGCGGCGGGGGTGGCTGGGGTTCGTCGGGCGGGTCGGACGGCGGTGGGTTCTCGTCGGGCGGCGGTGGCGATTTCGGCGGTGGAGGTGCCTCGGGTGACTGGTGAATTCGCATGACAACGACGCCGGCAAGCAATCGTTGGTGGCGCATGCTGCGGCATCGCTGGCTGGACGAGCGCGACGTGCGCCGTGCGCTCAGCCCCGAGGCGCTGGCCCGCATCGAGGCCCGTGTGCAGGCCGCAGAGGCGAACCATAGCGGCGAGGTGCGTGTGTGCATCGAGGCCGGGCTGCCGGTGAGCTACCTGTGGCGTCGCGCGAGCGCGCGCGAACGGGCGGTGGCGCTGTTCGGCAAGCTCAGGGTCTGGGACACCGAGCTCAACAACGGTGTGCTGATCTACGTGTTGCTCGCCGAGCACCGCATCGAGATCGTGGCCGATCGCGGTGTGTCACGCCACGTGCCCCCCGACGGCTGGCAGGCGGTCATCGCCAGCATGTCGCTCGCTTTTCGCGAGGGGCGATTCGAGCAGGGGCTGGCCGAGGCCATCGATGCGGTCGATGCCTTGCTGGTCCGGCACTTCCCGCTGGCCGCCGGTCAGCGCAACCCGAACGAGTTGCCTGACACGCCGGACATCCGCTGAGAAGCGGTCACACAAGGACCGGAAAGAACAACGCCCGCAGGCACGAGCCGGCGGGCGTTGCGGTGTGCAGCGGGGCCGTCGCCCCGTGGCTTCACTTCTTGCGCAGCTTGCGCAGGGCCGCGATCTGGGCGGCCATGGCAGCGAATTCGCTCTGGGCCTTGGCAAAGTCGATGTCGCTTTTCGCGTTTTTCATCGCTTCTTCGGCAAGGCGCTTGGCCTCGGTGGCCTTGGCTTCGTCGAGGTCCTTGCCGCGGATGGCCGTGTCAGCCAGCACCGTGACGGTGTTGGGCTGCACTTCGAGGATGCCGCCGGCGACGAACACGAATTCTTCCTCGCCGTTGTCGGCACGCTCGATGCGCACGGCACCCGGCTTGATGCGGGTGATCAGCGGCGTGTGCTGGGGCAGGATCCCCAGTTCACCCGACTCACCCGGCAGGGCGACGAACTTCGCCTCACCCGAGAAGATCGACTCCTCGGCGGAAACGACGTCAACATGAATGGTGGCCATGCTCGGTCTCACTTAGGGTGGTGGAAGGTGCGGGTTTCGGCATCAGGCAGGCGAGCCGGAGGCCGGCCCGCCCGGAACCGATCACTGCAGCTTCTTGGCCTTTTCGAAGGCTTCGTCGATGGTGCCGACCATGTAGAACGCCTGCTCGGGCAGGTGGTCGCACTCGCCGGCCACGATCATCTTGAAACCACGGATGGTTTCCTTCAGCGGCACGTACTTGCCGGGCGCGCCGGTGAAGATTTCGGCCACGTGGAACGGCTGCGACAGGAAACGCTGGATCTTGCGGGCACGTGCCACGGCCAGCTTGTCTTCCGGCGACAGTTCGTCCATGCCCAGGATCGCGATGATGTCGCGCAGTTCCTTGTAGCGCTGCAGCACGCCCTGAACGGCACGGGTCGTGTTGTAGTGCTCTTCGCCGACCACGTTCGGGTCGACCTGGCGGCTGGTGGAGTCCAGCGGGTCGACGGCGGGGTAGATGCCCAGCGCGGCGATGTCACGCGACAGCACGACGGTGGCGTCCAGGTGGGCGAAGGTGGTGGCAGGCGACGGGTCGGTCAGGTCGTCCGCAGGCACGTACACGGCCTGGATCGAGGTGATCGAACCGATCTTCGTGGAGGTGATGCGCTCCTGCAGCTTGCCCATTTCCTCGGCCAGCGTCGGCTGATAGCCCACGGCGGAAGGCATGCGGCCCAGCAGAGCGGACACTTCGGTACCGGCCAGCGTGTAGCGGTAGATGTTGTCCACGAAGAACAGCACGTCACGGCCTTCGTCGCGGAAGGACTCGGCGATCGTCAGGCCGGTCAGGGCCACGCGCAGACGGTTGCCCGGCGGCTCGTTCATCTGGCCGTAGACCATGGCCACCTTGGACTGGGAGAGGTCCTCGTCGACCACGACCTTGGACTCCATCATCTCGTGATAGAAGTCGTTGCCTTCACGGGTCCGCTCGCCCACACCGGCAAACACCGACAGACCCGAGTGAGCCTTGGCGATGTTGTTGATGAGCTCCATCATGTTCACGGTCTTGCCCACGCCGGCGCCACCGAACAGACCCACCTTGCCGCCCTTGGCGAACGGGCAGATCAGGTCGATCACCTTGATGCCGGTTTCGAGCAGGTCCTGCGAGGGCGACAGCTCGTCATAGGCGGGTGCCTTGCGGTGGATGGAAGCCGTGTGCTCCTGGCTCACCGGACCGCGCTCGTCGATCGGGTTGCCCAGCACGTCCATGATGCGGCCCAGCGTGGCGGGGCCGACCGGCACCGTGATGGGGGCGTCGGTGTTGCGCACCGTGACACCACGGCGCAGACCGTCGGACGAACCCAGGGCAATGGTACGCACCACGCCGTCGCCGAGCTGCTGCTGGACTTCCAGCGTGAGGGACGAGCCTTCCATCTTGAGGGCGTCGTACACCTTGGGCATCGCATCACGGGGGAACTCCACGTCCACCACAGCGCCGATGCACTGAACGATCTTGCCTTCAGCCATTTTTCGTTCCTTCAATCAATATTCGTTGATGCCTGCCTGGACCGACGCCCTCAGGCGTGTCACACCGCGGCCGCGCCGCTGACGATCTCGGAGAGTTCCTTCGTGATCGCTGCCTGGCGCGTCTTGTTGTATTCGAGCTTCAGCTCGGCGATCAGATTGCCGGCGTTGTCGGTCGCGGCCTTCATCGCCACCATCCGGGCCGACTGCTCGGACGCCATGTTCTCGGCCACGGCCTGATAGACCAGGGCTTCGATGTAGCGCGTCAGCAGCTCGTCGATGACCGTGGGGGCATCGGGCTCGTAGAGGTAGTCCCAGCCATGCTCGGTCTTGTCGGCCTGCAGCTTGTCGGCCGCCACCGGCAGCAGCTGCTCGATCACCGGCTCCTGCTTCATCGTGTTGATGAAGCGCGTGTAGCACAGGTAGACGGCATCGAGCTTGCCTTCGGCGTACTGGTCGAGCAGCACCTTGACCGGGCCGATCAGCCGCTCCAGGTGCGGCTGGTCGCCCAGCTGGGTCACCTGGGTCACGACCTTGGCACCGATGCGGTTCAGGAAACCGACACCCTTGTTGCCGATCGCCACCGCCTGGGCCTTGATGCCCTGGCCTTCGAGCTCCTTGAGCTTGGCGGTCGTGGCACGCAGGATGTTGGTGTTCAGGCCACCGCACAGACCCTTGTCCGTGGTCACCACGATCACGCCGACCTGGCCGGTACCGCTGTGCTTCTTCATGAAAGCCGGCGTGTACTCGGGGTTGGCCTTGGCCAGGTTGGCGGTGATGTTGCGAACCTTGTCCGCGTAAGGCCGGGCCGCACGCATGCGGTCCTGCGCCTTGCGCATCTTGGACGCGGAGACCAGCTCCATGGCCTTGGTGATCTTCTTGGTGTTCTCGAAGGACTTGATCTTGCCGCGTATTTCTTTACCGGAAGCCATGACGGATCTCCTTGTGAGTCAGTCGATGGGGATCAGGCGAAGGACTTCTTGAACGCGGCGATGGCACCTTGCAGCTCAGCCTCGGCGTCCTTGTCCATGGCCTTCTCGGTGTCGAGCTTGGCCAGCAGGGCAGCGTGGCTGGTCTTCAGGTACTGATGCAGGCCGTGTTCGAAAGCCAGGACCTTCTTGACCTCGATGTCGTCCAGGAAGCCCTTGTTCACCGCGAACAGCGTGGCGCCCATCAGGCTCACGGGCAGCGGCGAGTACTGGGCCTGCTTCAGCAGTTCGGTCACGCGGGCACCGCGGTCGAGCTGCTTGCGGGTGGCTTCGTCCAGGTCGGATGCGAACTGGGCAAAAGCCGCCAGTTCACGGTACTGCGCCAGGTCGGTACGGATACCGCCGGACAGGCCCTTGATCAGCTTGGTCTGGGCGGCACCACCGACACGCGACACCGAGATACCGGCGTTGATGGCGGGGCGGATACCGGCGTTGAACAGGCTGGTTTCCAGGAAGATCTGGCCGTCGGTGATCGAGATCACGTTGGTCGGCACGAAGGCGGACACGTCACCGGCCTGGGTTTCGATGATGGGCAGTGCCGTCAGCGAACCCGTCTTGCCCTTGACCTCACCGTTGGTGAACTTCTCGACGTAGTCGGCGTTCACGCGGGCGGCGCGCTCGAGCAGGCGGCTGTGGAGATAGAACACGTCGCCGGGGAAGGCTTCGCGGCCCGGCGGGCGGCGCAGCAGCAGCGACACCTGGCGGTAGGCCACGGCCTGCTTGGACAGGTCGTCATAGACGATCAGCGCGTCCTGGCCGCGGTCGCGGAAGTATTCGCCCATCGTGCAGCCGGAGTAGGCCGACACGTACTGCATGGCGGCCGATTCGGACGCCGAGGCGGCCACGACGATGGTGTATTCCATCGCGCCGTTGGCTTCCAGGGCACGCACCACGTTCTTGATCGACGACGCCTTCTGGCCGATGGCGACGTACACGCACGTCACGCCCTGGCCCTTCTGGTTGATGATGGTGTCGATCGCGACGGCGGTCTTGCCGGTCTGGCGGTCACCGATGATCAGCTCGCGCTGGCCACGGCCCACGGGCACCATGGAGTCGATGGACTTCAGGCCGGTCTGCAGGGGCTGCGACACCGACTGGCGGGCGATCACGCCGGGAGCGACCTTTTCGATCACGTCCGTCAACTTGGCGTTGATCGGGCCCTTGCCGTCGATCGGCTGACCCAGTGCATTGACCACACGGCCGATCAGCTCGGGGCCGACCGGCACTTCCAGAATGCGTCCGGTGCACTTGACCGTGTCGCCTTCGGAGATGTGCTCGTAAGAGCCCAGGATCACGGCGCCGACGGAGTCGCGCTCGAGGTTGAGCGCCAGGCCGAAGGTGTTGCCCGGGAACTCGAGCATTTCGCCCTGCATCACGTCCGACAGGCCGTGGATGCGCACGATGCCGTCGGACACCGACACCACGGTACCCTGGTTGCGGATGTCCGCAGCCGCGCCGAGTCCTTCGATGCGGCTCTTGATCAGTTCAGAAATTTCTGCGGGATTCAGTTGCATTGCTTTCTCCCAGTCTCGTTCAGGCCCGAGGGCCGCAACGGCTGCGGGCTTTCACCCGAAAAGTCCCCGGGCGCAGCCGCGCCCGGTTCACTCGTGGCAGGAGCGCGACCTCAGGCGGTCAGCGCAGCCTTCATGCGTTCCAGGCGGGCCCGGACCGAGGTGTCGAGCACTTCGTCACCCACGACCACGCGCACGCCGCCGATCAGGTCCGGCTCGATCTCGACCGAGGCCTGCAACTTGCGGCCAAACCGCTTCTCGAGCACGGCCACCAGTTCGGCAAGCTGTGCGGCGTCGAGCGGATAGGCGCTGTAGACCTGGGCATCGGAGACGCCCGAACGGGCGTTCTTCAGCACATGGAACTGCGCTGCGATCTCGGGCAGGACGTTCAGGCGACCGTTCTCGATCAGGGTGCGAAGGAAATTCTTCGCACCGTCGGACAGAGCCCCCTTGACGGCGGAGGTCACGACATCGAACACCTGCTCGTCGGCCACCCGGGGGTTGTCGGCGAATTGCAGCAGCTGTTCGTTGCCGGCGACCAGCGCCAGGGCATCGACCTGTTCGGCCCATTGGTTCAGGTCCCCGTTGCGGGCCACTTCGAAAAGGGCCTCGGCATAGGGACGCGCGATGGTTGCGAGCTCAGCCATGATCAAAGCTCAGTCTTGAGGCGGGTCAGCAGCTCGGCGTGAACGCCGGCGTTGACTTCGCGCTTGAGGATCTGCTCGGCACCCTTGACGGCAAGCGCAGCGACCTGCTCGCGCAAGGCTTCGCGGGCCTGGATCATCTGCTGCTCGGCTTCGGCCTTGGCAGCGGCGAGGATCTTGGCGCCTTCGTCGTCAGCGCGCTTCTTCGCCTCGTCGATGATGGCCTGTGCACGCTTTTCGGCGTCGGCCAGTCGCTTGGCGGATTCGTCGCGGGTTTGGGCCAGCTGTGCTTCGACGCGCTTGTTGGCGTCGGCCAGCTCGGACTTGGCTTTGTCAGCCGCTGCCAGACCGTCGGCAATTTTCTTTGCGCGCTCGTCGAGCGCCTTCGTGATGGGTGGCCACACGAACTTCATCGTGAACCACCAGAGGATCGCGAAGACGACGATCTGAGCAAGCAGTGTTGCGTTCAGATTCACGGCTTCGACCTTTCTCGGTTAAGACTGCAAATGGAGTGAGCGAGAAAGACCGATCAGCCGGCGATCACAAACGGGTTGGCGAAGGCGAACAGCATGGCGATACCGACACCGATCAGGAAGGCGGCGTCGATCAGGCCGGCCAGCAGGAACATCTTGGTCTGCAGCTCGTTCATCAGCTCGGGCTGACGGGCCGAGGCTTCGAGGTACTTGCCGCCCATCAGCGCGATGCCGATACAGGCACCGATGGCGCCCAGACCGATGATCAGACCGCAAGCCAGAGCGACGAGACCCAACACGTTTTCCATGATTGCTCCTAGTGAGAGAGAGTGAGTTGTTGACGGACGGAAAAAAACGGAACGAAACGATCTGCCAGCCCGGGGGTGACCCCGGGCCGCTGCGATCAGTGCTTGTCGTGAGCCTGACCCACGTAGACCAGGGTCAGCATCATGAAGATGAAGGCCTGCAACGCGATGATCAGGATGTGGAAGATGGCCCACGCGGTACCGGCGATCACATGGCCGATCCACAGGAACACACCCCCCAGCGAGGCCACGCCCACACCGCCCATCAGGGCGATCAGCATGAACACCAGTTCACCCGCGTACATGTTGCCGAACAGCCGCATGCCGTGGGAGATGGTCTTGGCGGCAAACTCGATGAGCTGCAGCAGGAAGTTGATCGGCGCCAGCAGCACGGCGGCAAAGCCATGGGCATGGAAAGGCGCGGAGAACATTTCCTTGATCCAGCCGCCCAGGCCCTTGATCTTGATGTTGTAGAACAGGCAGGTCAGCAGCACGGTGATCGACAGGCCCAGCGTGATGGACAGGTCGGCCGTGGCGACCACACGCATGTAGGCGTGGTGCGGGTCGTGGCCCATGGCGCCGTAGATCCAGGTCCAGATCATCGGGATCAGGTCGACCGGCAGCAGGTCCATCGCGTTCATCAGGAAGATCCAGACGAAGGCGGTCAGGGCCAGCGGTGCCACGGCCTTGCGGGAGGTCTCGTTGTGGATGATGCCCTTGGCCTGGGTGTCGACCATCTCGACCAGGAACTCGACCGCGGCCTGCATGCGCCCCGGCACGCCGGAGGTCATCTTGCGGGCCACCGACACCATGAACAGCAGGCCCAGGATGCCCAGGCTGATCGACCAGAACAGCGAGTCGTAGTTGATGACGGAAAAATCGGCGATGCCCGCCGGCTTGTGGTTCTGGAAGTGACCCAGGTGGTGGGTGATGTACTCACCCGCGGTCGGAGCATGTCCTTCGGCTGCCATCGTCTCTTCTCGTCAACGGTTGTCGCTAGCGACTTTGTTGTTCATCCGACCCCGCCAGAGCAGGGCCAGCCAGTTCACCTTCAGGCACACGACCATCGCGACCAGCAAGGCTGGCCAGCTCAGGTTCGGCACGACTTTTGCAGCAGCCGCCAGCATGACGACCGCCACCGCAATCTTCATAAGCTCCCAGAGCAGGAACCCGAACACCGCTGCGCCCGGATTGGCCCTGGAAAGCCGACTGGTCATGCCACGGACGAACAACGCCCCCGGCACCACCACAGTGGCCGCGCCATACAGCGCCGAAGCCACCGCCTCACCCTGACCCGTGACCAGCCACACCACGGCGGCCACCACGAACCCCGTCACGGTTTGCACCATGACCATCCGCCAGGGGGAGATCTGCGGATGCCTTGCGCTCAAGGCCTGAGCCTCTTCTCGGGTCAGGGGCTTGAAAGCCTCTTCGTCGCCCTCAGCTGAGTCAACTGCATGGTCGCGTATGTCGGTCATGACAGTTAAGTTACAGCTGGTTTCGGCAAAGCCTCGGGATTATACGTGGAAACCCCCACATGCCCAGCAGGC
Organism: uncultured Burkholderiales bacterium; assembly: GCA_965650765.1. Taxonomy (GTDB): domain Bacteria; phylum Pseudomonadota; class Gammaproteobacteria; order Burkholderiales; family Burkholderiaceae_C; genus Caldimonas. Next base: position 19,961 of record CBFGPV010000004.1, on the reverse strand, counting down.
CCCGCAACCCGCTCGGTCTCGCCCGTGGAGTTGACAGCACCAGACGCTTCGTGCGGGGGTGGGTGAAATGCGGCCGCCCCACACGGATTTCGCAGTGTGTGCGGCCTGAACGTGCGACGATCGCGGCCATGCCTTCCATGAAAGAACTGCTCGCCCGACGGCTGCACGACAGCCTGCCGCGGCGCGAAGAACTGGCCCGCAGCCGCTGGCTGCGGCCGATCGCCACCCATGTGATGGCACCCGCCCTGTGGCGCATGCGCGGCGAGACCGTTGCGCGGGGTGTGGCCGTGGGCATGTTCTGGGCCTTCGTGATCCCGTTTGCGCAGATCCTGTTTGCCACGGTGCACTGCGTGTGGTGGCGCGCCAACATCCCGGTGGCCGCCGCGATCACCTTCGTCACCAACCCGCTCACCGTCGGCGGCTGGTTGTGGCTGGCCTATCACGTGGGCAGCCTGGTCGTGTCGGCCCCACCGCCCACGGTGCCGGCCGATGGTGCCGGTGTGGTCGCCTGGGTGCAGGCCATCGGCCTGCCCGCGATCGTGGGCATGGGGTTGTTCGCCACGGTGGGCGCCGCCGTGGGTTATGTGTTGGTCAAGCTGGTGTGGCGGGCACGGCTGAGCCTGCATCTTCACCGGCGCTCGCGGCGTGCGACGCGCTGAGTTCCTGCGGGCACTGGCGCTCACCGGGGCACTGCCAGGCTCGTTCGGGGCTGCGCCGGCATCGGGCAGCACCCAGGCCGACCAGGGCGCGGCCACATCCGCCCCCAAGGTGCTGCGCCTCGCGCTGAACGCCGCGGAAACCGGTTTTGATCCGGCACAGATCTCCGACCTCTACTCCAGCACGATCGCGGCCAACATCTTCGATGCGCTGCTGTGCTACGACCCGCTTGCGCGCCCGGCGCGCCTGCGCCCCAACACCGCACGGGCACTGCCCGAGCTGCTCGATGGCGGACGCACCTTCGTCTTCCGGCTGCGTCCCGGCATCCTGTTTTCGGACGACCCGGCGTTCGGCGGGCGCCCCCGCGAGCTGACGGCACACGACTACGTCTATTCGATCCAGCGCCACTTCGACCCGCGCTGGCGCAGCCCCAGCCTCTATGCGCTGGAGAACCTCGGCATCCTCGGTCTGGCGGAAAAGCGCGCCCGGGCACTGAAGGACGGTCAGCCCTACGACTACGACCGCCCCGTCGAAGGCCTGCAGGCAATTGACCGCCACACGCTGCACATCCGCGTCGCGACCCCGCAGCCACGCCTGCCCTACCTGCTCGCCTCGCCGTCGACCACCGGCGCGGTCGCGCGGGAGGTGGTCGAGCACTACGGCGACCGCATCATGGCCCACCCGGTCGGCACCGGCGCTTTCCGGCTGGTGCAGTGGCGACGTTCTTCCCTGATCGTGCTCGAGCGCCACCCCGGCTACCGCGAAGAACACTACGACGCCGCACCCGCACCCGACGACACGCGCGGTCAGGCGCTGCTGCGCCGCCTGAAGGGGCGGCGCCTGCCGATGGTCGACCGGGTCGAGGTGAGCATCATCGAGGAGTCGCAACCACGCTGGCTTGCCTTCCTGAACGAGGAGCAGGACGTGCTGGAGCGCATGCCGTTCGAGTTCGCCGACGTCGCGGTGCCCGGTGGTGCGCTGGCGCCGCACCTGGCGCGTCGCGGCATCGGCATGGAGCGCAGCCTGTCGTCCGACGTGACGCTGACCTTCTTCAACATGACCCATCCGGTCGTCGGCGGGCTGGAGCCGCACAAGGTCGCGCTGCGCCGCGCGATCGCACTGGCGCTGGACGTGCCCCAGGAAGTGCGGCTGGTGCGCCGCCAGCAGGCGGTGCAGGCGCAGTCGCTCGTGGCACCGGGCACCTTCGGCCACGATGCGGCACTGCGCACCGAGATGGGCGATCACGACCCGGCGCGCGCCCGCGCGCTGCTGGACCTGTACGGATATGTCGACCGCGACGGCGACGGCTGGCGCGAACAGCCCGACGGCTCGCCGCTGACGCTGGAATACGCCACCGGCGCCGACCAGCAGGCGCGGCAGCTGTCTGAACTGTGGCATGCCAGCATGCGTGCGATCGGCGTGCGCATGGCGTTTCGCATCGCCAAGTGGCCGGAGCAGCTCAAGCGGGCCCGCGCCGGCGCCCTGATGATGTGGGGTGTGGGTTTCACCGCCAGCGAACCCGATGCCGACTACTTCCTGGCGCTCGCCTACGGCCCCAACAAGGGGCAGGCCAACCTGGCCCGGTTCGAGCTGCCCGACTACGACCGGATCTACCAGGCCCAACGCAGCCTGCCCGACGGGCCGGAGCGGCTGGCCGCGATCGAACAGGCGATCCGGCTGCTGACCGCCTACATGCCTTACAAGGCCCACACGCACCGCATCGCGACCGACCTGTGGCACCCCCGGGTGGTCGGATACCGCCGGCACCCGTTCATGCTGGATCTGTGGCGCCATATCGACATCGACCCGTCGGCCACCCGGCCCACCTGAGGCCCCGATCCCCAGCGGCCGGTGTGCGGGGATATGCTTCAGATCAAAAGCATATCGACGGAGACGCCCATGGCCCTGCCCGACCCCCACATCGACCGCTACGAGCACTGGCTGGGTCAGCGCCACGGCCTGCAGTTCGACAACTACGAGGCCCTGTGGCGCTGGTCGGTCACCGACCTCGAGGGGTTCTGGCGCTCGATCTGGGACTACTTCGAGATCCAGTCACCCACCCCCGCCACCGCCGTGCTGGCCGACGAGCGCATGCCCGGTGCGCGGTGGTTTCCGGGGGCGCGCGTCAACTATGCCTGGCAGGTGATGCGCCATGCCGACGAGGCCCATACCGCCGGCCACCCGGCCATCGTTTCGGCCGACGAACGCTCGCTCGCGCGGGGTGAGCTGGCCCGGATGAGCTGGCCCGAGCTGTGCCGGCAGGTGGCGTCGGTGGCCCACCATCTGCGCGCCATGGGCGTGCAGCCCGGCGACCGGGTGGCCGCCTACCTGCCCAACACGCCTCAGACGGTGGTGGCCTTCCTGGCCACGGTCAGTGTCGGGGCGGTGTGGTCGGTGTGTTCGCCCGACATGGGCCCGGTGGCCGTGCTCGACCGCTTCCGGCAGATCGAACCGCGCGTGCTGGTGGCCTGCGACGGCTACCGCCACGGCGGTGTCGCACACGACCGCCGCAGCCTGGTCGACGACCTGCTCGCACAACTGCCGAGCGTGGCGCACGTCGTGGACGTGCCCGTGCTGGCCGATGCGGACCCGGCGCCCGGCCGGCCACCGGTGGTGCCGGGCGCATCGCGGCAGCACCACCGCTGGGAGACGATCAGCGCCGACGACGTGCCCTTCGTGGCCGAATGGCTGCCCTTCGACCACCCGCTGTGGATCGTGTACTCGAGCGGCACCACCGGCATGCCCAAGCCCATCGTCCATGGTCACGGCGGGATCATCCTCGAGCAGCTCAAGCTGGGCACGCTGCACAACGACGTCGGCCCCACGCTGCAGGGGGGCGACCGTTTCCACTGGTACAGCACGACCGGCTGGATCATGTGGAACTGCCAGGTTGGCGGCTTGCTCGGCGGCACGACGATCTGCCTGTTCGACGGCAGCCCGGCCGGGCCCCGCGACGCGCCGGACTGGACCACCCTGTGGCGTTTTGCCGCATTGGCCGGCGCCACGTTTTTTGGCGCAGGTGCGGCCTTCTACGCCAGCTGCCTGAAGGCCGGCGTGCAGCCCCAGGCCGTGGCCGACCTGTCGCGCCTGCGCGCGGTCGGCTCGACCGGCTCACCGCTCGCTGACGAGAGCTATCAGTGGGTCTGGGACCACCTGCCCCGGGTCGACGGGCACGACATCTGGCTCACGGCCATCTCGGGCGGCACCGACTTTGCAGGCGCCTTCCTGGCCGGTCATCGGGGCCTGCCGGTGGTGCGCGGCGAGATGCAGGTGCGCTGCCTGGGGGCCGCCGTCGAAGCCTGGAGCGACCCCGATGCGCAGGGCCGCGGCGAACCGCTGATCGACGAGGTGGGCGAGCTGGTCTGCACCCGGCCGATGCCGTCGATGCCGCTGCGTCTGTGGGGTGACGACGACGGCAGCCGCCTGATGGCCAGCTATTTCGACATGTACCGCGATGCGGCCGGACGGCCGGTGTGGCGCCACGGCGACTGGCTGCGCCTGGTGCCGCGCGGCAGCCACCATGGCGCGATCATCTACGGGCGCAGCGACGCCACGATCAACCGGCACGGCATCCGCATGGGCACGGCCGAGCTGTACCGCGCCGTCGAGACCCTGCCGGACGTGCTCGACAGCCTGGTTGTCGACCTGGAGTACCTGGGCCGCGAAAGCTGGATGCCGCTGTTTGTGGTGCTGCGTGACGGCTGCACACTGGATGACACGCTCATCGCACGCATCAAGGCCGGCATCCGCACGGCCCTGTCGCCACGCCATGTGCCCAGCGAGGTGTTCCAGGTGCGCGAGATTCCGCGCACGCTCTCGGGCAAGAAGCTGGAGCTGCCGGTCAAGAAGCTGCTGATGGGTCAGCCGGTCGAACGGGTGGTGAACCGTGAGGCCATGGCCAACCCGGCCAGCCTGGACTGGTTCATCGACCTGGCGCGGCAGCGGGCCGGCGGTTGACCAGCCAGATGCCCACGGCCACGCCGCACAGGGCCAGCACCAGCTGCAGCGTGATCGCCTCGCCGAGCAGCGCCCAGCCCATCAGCAGGCCGAACAGCGGCGTCAGGAAGGTGAACGACGCCAGGTGGGTGGCCGGATAGTGCCGGATGAGCCAGAACCACACCAGGTAGCTGGCAAAGGCCACGATCACCGCCTGGAAGAACATCGACGCCCACAGGGCCGCCCCCCACTGCACCGGCCAGACCTCACCCCGCGCGGCGGAAGCGGCGGCCAGGGCGACGGCCGAGATCGCCAGTTGATAGAACAGTGTCTTTTCGGGCGAGGCCAGGCTGAGCCGGCTGCCGCGGATCGCCAGGGTGGTGGCGCCCCACAGCACCGCCGCCACCACGGCCAGGGCATCGCCGATCCACTGCTGATCGCCATCGCGGCCGGCGCTCATCAGGCCTTCGCTGAATGCCAGCACCACCGCGCCAAAACCCAGCGCCAGGCCGGCGATCTGCGCCGGCGCCAGCCGTTCGGTGCGCGCAATGAAGGGCATGCCGGCCGCCACCACAAAGGGCGACAGATAGACCAGCACGACCAGCCGCGACGCGGTGGTGTAGCCCAGCCCGACGTAGATGCAGACGAATTCGGCGGCAAACAGCAGGCCGGCGAGCAGGCCACCCGGCAGCGTGCCGTCGCGCTGGAACAGCGGCGTCCCGCGGTGCGCCGCCCAGGCCCAGACCAGCAGGGCCGCGACACCGGATCGCAGGGCGGCCTGCATCACCGGGGGCATCAGCGGCAGCGTGGCCTTGGCGACGATCTGCTGCAGGCCCCAGATGGCGCAGCAGCCCAGCAGCAGCAGCATGGCGCGGGAGTCGAGGTGGGCGCGTCGGTCAGTCATCCGATGATTGTGCCCGCTGCACGATTTCAGTGCAGGACGCCGCTCAGCGCACCCGCCGTGTTGTCTCCCGCACGACGAGCGACAGGGCCGGCGCATCGACCTGGGCCGTCTCGCCCTCGATCAGCCTGAGCAAGGCCGAGGCGGCCAGCCGCCCGGCATCGAACATCGGCTGGCGCACGGTGGTCAGCGGCGGGGTGGTGTAGAGCGAGCTCTGAAGATCGTCGAAGCCGATCAGCGAGATGTCCTCGGGCACCCGGATGCCCAGCCGGTACAGCGCCAGGCGGGCACCGTAGGCGGTCTGGTCGTTGGCGGCAAAGATGGCCGAGAACGACGCGCCGCTGTCCATCAGCCGGTTCACGCCGATGACGCCGGCAGGCTCCTTGAAGTTGCCCTCCACCACCAGCCGCTCGTCGAAGCGCAGCCCGGCTTCGCTCAGCGCACGGCGGTAGCCGGCAAGACGATCGACGGCATCGGCATGGTCCGGCGGGCCGGCGATGTGGGCGATGCTGCGGTGCCCCTGCTCGATCAGGTGGCGTGTCGCGAGGTAACCGCCATGTTCACTGTCCAGCCGGAAGGCCAGCGCCCGCGGTGCCGAGAACTCGTGTCCGGTGGCCACCAGCGGCACATGGTCGGAAAACTGCAGCAGCTCCTCGTTCGACAGCCGCCCGAACAGGACGATCATGCCGTCGACCTGCCGCGCGAGCAGCCGCCGGATGCGGTCGGATTCTTCGGCGGGGTTCCAGTGGCCGCTGGCGATCAGCGGCTCGTAGCCGGTGCCCGCCAGCGCCGCCTCGACCCCGAGCAGGGTCTCGGCAAAAAAGGGACTGTCGACGTCCTGCGTGAGCACGCCCACCATCATCGAGCGCCCTCGTTTGAGGCTCTGGGCCAGCAGATTGGGCTTGAAGTTGAGCGCGCGGATCGCCTCCTCCACCGCCTGCCGCTTGGCCGACGACACCCGGGTGCCGCCGTTGAGGATGCGCGACACCGTCGCCGGTGACACGCCCGCCGCACGCGCCACCTCGAGCAGGGTGGCGGTACCACCGGGTTCACGGGGAGTTTTGCTCATCGTTTTCATGAAGACTGCTGCTTCCAGCTTTCGGACAGGCGCATTGTACATCTACTGGTTTTCCCTTGTTTGACAGCCACTTGCAGGTACAAAAAGGGTACATCCGTTGACATGCACGAGATGTGTGTGTCCAATTCAGTTCTGAAAACGATTTCACACGCGGCGACTGCGCCGCCAGCCCCAAGGAGACCTTCCGTGCCCACGAGCCGACCGGACACCCTGTCCGAGCTGACCCACCTGCCGGCCGATGCCGCGATGCGCCGCCCGGACTTCCTGTTCGGCGTGGCCACGGCGGCCTTCCAGATCGAAGGCGCCACCCAGGCCGACGGCCGCCTGCCGTCGATCTGGGACACCTTCTGCCAGACGCCGGGCAAGGTGCTGCACGGCGACACCGGCGAGCCGGCCTGCGACCACTACCACCGCTGGCATGAAGACGTCGAGCTGATCGCCGGGCTGGGGGTGGACGCCTACCGGCTGTCGATCGCCTGGCCCCGCGTGATGGACGAGCATGGCCGCCCCAACCACAAGGGCCTGGACTTCTACAAGCGGCTGCTCGACGCGCTCGAGGCGCGTGGCCTGCAGCGTTACGTCACGCTGTATCACTGGGACCTGCCGCAGTGGCTGCAGGACCGCGGCGGCTGGCTCAACCGCGAGACCGCCTGGCGTTTTGCCGACTATGCCGACCTGATGAGCCGCGAGCTGGCCGGGCGCGTCACCGCCTGGGCCACGCTGAACGAGCCGTGGTGCTCGGCTTACCTCGGCCACGGCAACGGCCACCATGCGCCCGGCCTGCAGTCCACGCGCATGGCCACCCAGGCGCTGCACCATCTGCTGCTGGGCCACGGCCTGGCCCTGCCGGCCCTGCAGGCCAACGATGCCCTGGCGCGCCGCGGCATCGTGGCCAACGTCGGCTCGGCCGCACCGGCCAGCGACAGCGCCCGGGACATCGAGGCCGCCCGCCTGTTCGAGGTGCAGCACAACCGCTGGATCCTCGACCCGTTGCTCGGCCGCGGCTACCCCGACGAACTGTTCGACTTGTGGCCGGGCACCGAACCGCTGGTGCTCGACGGCGACATGGACACCATCGCACAGCCGCTGGACTTCCTGGGCATCAACTACTACTTCCGCACGCATGTCGAAAGCGACGGCGCGCACGGTTATCGCGAGGTGCACCTCGACGGGCTGGAGCGCACGCAGATGGGCTGGGAGGTCCACCCCGACAGCCTGCGCCGCCTGCTGGTGGACTTCCATCGCCGCTACGACAACCTGCCGCCGGTCTACATCACCGAAAACGGCGCCGCATTCGACGACCGCATGACCGGGGGCCAGGTGCACGACACCCAGCGCATCGGCTTCATCGACCGGCACCTGGCCGCCGTGGACGCCGCGATGCGCGAAGGCGTGGACGTGCGGGGCTACTTCGTGTGGTCACTGATGGACAACTTCGAGTGGGCCTTCGGCTACGAGCGCCGCTTCGGCATCGTGCATGTCGACTACACCACCCAGACCCGCACCCTGAAGGACAGCGCCCTCGCCCTGCAGGCCTTCATGGCCTCGCGCCGGCATCGGGGCTGATCCGGCTTTTCACATCGACGACGGAGCTTCAAGCTCGCAACCTGAGGAGACCCGAATGACCACGACCCTGCGCCGCACCCCGCTGCGGACTGCCCTGCATCGCACCCTGGCCGCCGCCTTGCTGGCGGGCGGCGCGATCAGCGCACACGCCCAGGCCCCCAAGGCCGAAGTGATCCACTGGTGGACGTCCGGCGGCGAGTCTGCCGCGATGAAGGAACTGGCTGACGCCTACAAGGCCGCCGGCGGCACCTGGGTGGACAGCGCCGTGGCGGGTGGCGAAGCCGCGCGTGCGGCCGCCATCAACCGCATCGTCGGCGGCAATCCGTCCACCGCAGCGCAGTTCAACACCTCCAAGCAGTTCCACGACATCATCGACGAGGGCCTGCTGAACCATGTCGACGCGGTGGCGCAAAAGGAAGGCTGGGACAAGCTGCTGCCCGCTCCCATCCTGAACAGCATCAAGGTCAAGGGCCACTACTACGCGGTGCCGGTGAACATCCACATGCCCGGCTGGTTCTGGTACTCCAAGCCGGCCTTTGCCAAGGCCGGACTGACGCAGGAGCCGCGCACCGTCGAGGAGCTGTTCGCCGCGCTCGACAAGCTCAAGGCCGCCGGTGTGGTGCCGCTGGCGCTGGGCGGCCAGGCCTGGCAGGAAAAGATCACCTTCGACGCGATGCTGGCCAACGTGGGCGGCGCCGATCTTTTCCTGAAGGTCTATCGCGATCGCGACCAGGCTGCTGTGAACTCCGAGGCTTTCCGCAAGGTGCTGGCCAGCTTCAAGCGCCTGCGTGCCTATGTGGACCCTGGCTCGCCCGGGCGCAACTGGAACGACGCGACCTCGATGGTGATCTCGGGCAAGGCCGGCATCCAGATCATGGGCGACTGGGCCAAGGGCGAGTTCAGTGCGGCGCGCCAGGTGGCCGGCAAGGACTTCGGCTGCTTCCCGGGCCTGGGCGACAAGTCGCCGTACATCATCTCCGGCGACGTGTTCGTGTTCCCCAAGACGACCGACCCGGCCGCCATCCGGGCCCAGCATCTGCTGGCCAGCACGATGACGTCGCCGGTCACGCAGGTGGCCTTCAACAACAAGAAGGGCTCGATCCCGATCCGCACCGACGTCAACGTGGCGGCGATGGACATCTGCGCCCAGGCAGGGATGCGCATCATGCAGGACCGCAGCCGCCACCTGCCCCATGCCGAGATGCTGGTCACGCCCGACATGAACGGCGCCCTGCAGGACATCATCACGAAGTTCTGGAACAACAACCAGTCGGTCGACGACGCCGTGAAGGCCTTCGGCGCAGCGCTGAAGGGTTGAGTTCTGCCCGCGCCGTGTGGCGGCCCGCAGGCCCCGCACGGCGCATTCCCCGGAGTCAACATGCTCGCCAGGCCCTCAGGCCCCCTCGTGCCCGCCGGAACGCGACACCGGCCCGCCCTTGCTGCCATCCGGCGCCACTGGGCGGTCTGGACCGCCTTGCTGCCGATGGCCGCCACCGTCGTCTTCGCCTACATCGGCACCGTGGTGTGGTCGGTGTGGATCTCCTTCACCGGCTCGCGCACCCTGCCCAACGGCAGCTTTGTCGGGCTCGCGCAGTACGTGCGGCTGTTCGAGACCGAACGCTGGCTCGTGTCGCTGCACAACGTGGCCCTCTTCGGTGTGCTGTTCATCCTGGCCTGCCTGGTGCTGGGCTTCCTGCTGGCGGTCTTCATCGACCAGCAGGTGGCCGGCGAGGGGCTGTGGCGCACGGTGTTCCTCTACCCCTATGCGATGTCCTTCGTGGCCACCGGCCTGATCTGGCAGTGGATGCTCAACCCCGAGCTGGGCCTGCAGGCCACCGTGCGCGGCTGGGGCCTCGAGGACTTCCGGTTCGACTGGATCATCAGCCAGGACCGTGTGATCTATGCCGTGGTCATCGCCGCCGTCTGGCAGGCCTCGGGGCTGGTGATGGCGCTGATGCTGGCCGGGCTGCGCGGCATCGATGACGGCATCTGGAAGGCCGCGCGCATCGACGGCATTCCGCGCTGGCGCGTCTACCTGAGCATCGTGATCCCGATGATGGGGCCGTCGTTCGTGACCGCCTTCGTGCTGCTGGCCGTGGGGGTGGTCAAGGTCTACGACGTGGTCGTGGCGATGACCCAGGGCGGGCCCGGCACGGCCAGCGAGGTGCCGGCCAAGTTCATCATGGATCACCTCTTCGGTCGCGCCAACGTGGGGCTGGCCTCGGCCGCCTCGACGGTGCTGCTGCTCACGGTGCTGGCACTGCTGGCGCCGTGGCTGTACGCCCGCAGCCAGGCGGCGCGGCGCGGCGCCGCGGGAGGCAAGGCATGAGCGCGCCGGTGTCGACCTCCCTCACGCCGCCGGCGGAGCGCACCGGCCAGGCCCCTGCACGCACGCGCAGCCGTCCGCGGCGTTCGGCCTGGACGCCCGCCCGCCTGGGGCTGTATGCCTTCTTGCTGTCGTGCGCGGTGTTTTTCCTGCTGCCGCTGTACGTGATGCTGGCCACCTCGTTCAAGCCGATGGAGGAGATCCGCCTGGGGCAGATCTTCTCGCTGCCGGTGAGCTTCACGGTCGAGCCCTGGCTGGTGGCCTGGGCATCCGCGTGCACCGGACTGCAGTGCGAGGGCATCCGCACCGGCTTCGTCAACTCGGTGCTGATCGTCGTGCCCAGCACAGCCCTGTCCATCCTGGTGGGCGCGATCAACGGCTACGCGCTGTCGTTCTGGCGCCCGCGCGGCGGCGCCTGGCTGCTCGGCGTGCTGATGGTGGGCGCCTTCGTTCCCTACCAGGTGCTGATGTTCCCGCTGGTGCGCGCGTTTGCCTCGCTGTCGCTGTTCGGCACGCTGCCGGGCATCGTGCTGATCCACACCCTGTTCGGCATGCCGGTGATGACGCTGCTGTTCCGCAACTACTACGCCAGCCTGCCGATGGAGCTGTTCAAGGCGGCGCGCATCGACGGTGGCGGCTTCTGGCGCATCTTCTTCCAGCTGATGCTGCCGATGTCGGTGCCCATCATCGTGGTGGCGGTGATCATGCAGGTCACGGCGATCTGGAACGACTTCATCCTGGGCCTGGTCTTTGCCGGGCGCGACAACCTGCCGATGACGGTGCAGTTGAACAACATCATCAACACCACCACCGGCGAACGTCTCTACAACGTCAACATGGCGGCCACGCTGCTCACCTCGCTGGTGCCGCTTGTCATCTATCTCGTCTCCGGTCGCTGGTTCGTGCGTGGCATCGCATCCGGCGGCGTGAAAGGCTGATCCGTGTCCAGTGTCCGCATCGAAGCCCTGCAAGTCCGCATGGGCCCGCTCACCATCCTCGAGAACCTGCACCTGGACGTGCACGAGGGCGAGTTCCTGGTGTTGCTGGGCCCGTCGGGCTGCGGCAAGTCCACCCTGCTGCATTCGATCGCCGGGCTGCTCGACGTGCACGACGGCCGCATCGAGATCGCCGGCGAAGACGTCACCTGGGCCGACCCGAAGGACCGCTCCATCGGCATGGTGTTCCAGTCGTATGCGCTCTACCCGACGATGAACGTCGAGCGCAACATGTCCTTCGGACTGCGCATCAACGGGGTGCCGCGCGACGAGATCGACCGCCGCGTGCGCCGCGCCAGCGAGATCCTGCACCTGGGCGAGCTGCTGCACCGCAAGCCCGCCCAGCTCTCGGGCGGCCAGCGCCAGCGGGTGGCCATCGGCCGGGCGCTGGTGCGCGAGGCGGCGGTGTTCCTGTTCGACGAGCCGCTGTCCAATCTCGATGCCAAGCTGCGCACCGAGCTGCGCCGGGAGCTGAAGCAGCTGCACCGCGAACTGCGCTCGACCATGATCTACGTGACACACGACCAGGTCGAGGCGATGACGCTGGCCAGCCGCATCGCCGTGATGAAGGACGGCCGCATCCAGCAGATCGACACGCCCGCATCCATCTACCACCGCCCGGTGAACATGTTCGTGGCCGGCTTCCTGGGCGCGCCCGGCATGAACTTCATCGAGGCACGGCTGATGCTGGAAGGCGGCCGCGTGACGGCGCGCTGCGCGGCGTTTGACGTGGACCTGAGCGCCTATGACTTCACGCGCCGGCCGGCCGACGGCCAGGCCGTGGTGCTCGGCATCCGCCCCGAACATCTGCTGCTGCGCCCGCCCGGGCCGGGCGACACGACCGCCCGCGTCAGCCTGGTCGAACCCATGGGCGCCCACCTGGTGGTGTGGCTCGCGCTGGGCGGCCAGTCGCTGGCCGTGCAGTGCGACACCGCGCAGCAGGTCGATCCCGACACCGACGTGAGCCTGCAGGTCGACGCGACCCGGGTGTCGCTGTTCGACCCGTCCACCCAGCAACGACTCTGACCCACCGTGCCGTGCCCGGCGGCTCACCCGCCGGCCGCCGGATCGACCTTGCACCGTCATGAAAACGATTTCAGCCGGACCACCGGCCCTTCCACCCGCCACACAGCGGGCCTACGACCCGAGGAGAAGACCGTGAGACAGACCACCATCACCCCCCACCGCCTGAGCGCACTGCCCGGCACGACATCGACCTGGCGCCGCGCCGTGCGCCCCGCCACGCTCGCGCTGGCCGCTGCCGCCTGCATGCAGGCGCATGCCGTGCAGATCGAGTTCTCGGGCTATGCCCGCGCGGCCACCGGCATCAACACACGCGGCGGCAACATGGTGTGCTTCCAGCTGCCGGGCGCCGACACCAAATATCGCCTTGGCAACGAGTGCGACTACGTGATCGAGCCCAACCTGGTGGGCAAGCTGGCCGAGGTCGACAACGGTGGCACCTGGTATGTGCACCTGATGCCGTCGGTCTACCGCGCCTGGGGCGACGAGGAAGCCGGCACCAGCGAGCTGACCGCGCGCTTCGGCCAGGCCTATGCCTACGGCACCAACATCCCGCAACTGGGCAATGCCAAGGCCTGGGTGGGACGGCGCTTCTATGACCGTGTGCAACTGGGCATCAACGACCAGTTCCTGGAGAACCATGACGGCGACGGCGCGGGGATCGAGGACCTGCAATGGGGTCCGGGCAAGTTCAGCTACGCCTTCCTGATGAACCCGCGCGGAGGCAGCGCCAACAACAACCGCTACGAACATGCGCTGCGCTACACGGGCATCAAGACCTTCGGCGACAGCAGCCTGTCGGTCTACGCGGGCCTGGCCAACGACAGCGTCAGCGACGACCAGTCGACCAACCCGAGCACGCCGGCAGCCGAGAAGAACCGCGCGACCCGCCTGGGCCTGTACCACGTCACGCCCGGCGTGCTGGGCGGCAGCACCTTTGTCGGGGCGAAGTTCGAGCGGGCGGACGACTTCCGCCAGTGGCGTGCCGTCGTGCAGCAGACCGGCATGCTCAAGAACCTGCGCACCGGCTGGGACCTGATCGCCGAGTTCCGCACCAAACGCATCGACGGGGCCGACGAGAAGTGGTATTCGCTCGGCGGGCGCACCGACACCCACATCAGCGGCCCGTTCCGGGTGCTGGTCGAACTGGGCCATGACGTGGTCAAGCCCGATGGCGGCGCCACCCGCAATCTCACGAAGCTGACCCTGGCCGGCGCCATCTCGGCCGGCACCGAGCCGTCGTCGCGCCCGACCCTGCGGGTGTTCTACACCTATGCCCGCTGGAATGACGCGGCCCGCGACGCCATCAACACCTCGGCCGGCCTGGGCAACACGCGGCTGCGCCAGGTGTTCGGCGACCGCAACAGCGGCTCGTCGATCGGCGCGCAGTTCGAGACCTGGTGGTGAGTCTTTCCACGGCAGCGGCCCCCGCACGGCCGCTACCCGTGCCGGTGCCCCGGCCCACACGATCGGCGCGGCCGGACTCCTCGACGCGCCGTGGACCGCAGCATGGGGGATGCTGCGGTGAGGTGGGCCACCACCGGGGGGCTGCTGCCGTGGATTTCTGGGGCGCGGACGCTAAGCTCTGGCGCGCCTGCGCTTCGCCCAAGGAAACGCCGGGCCGCCCCAAGTTTCCTTGACCCCCTCGGGGGCCTGACGCGAAGCGGCAGGGTGGCGGCCCGGGTGGGGGCCCGTCAGAGCGGCAGCTCGGTGTAGTACCGCCCGCCCTGGAAGATCAGCGGGGTGGCGAGTTCGTTGCGCTCGCAGCGCTCGACCTCACCGACAAAGATGACGTGGTCGCCCTCTTCATAGCGGCTGCGATTGAAGCACTCGAACACGGCGGCGGTGCCCTCCAGCACCGGTGCGCCGCCGCTGCCTTCACGAAAGGCCACACCGGCCCAGCGATCGACGTCCTTGCGGGCAAACCGGTCGGCCAGGTCCTTCTGGTCGGCCGCGAGGATGTTGATCGCGTAGTGCGAACCGCTCGTGAAGGTCGGCATGGAGCCGGCCGCGCGCGACAGGCTCCACAGCACCAGCGGCGGGTGCAGCGACACCGAGTTGAAGGAATTGGCCGTGAGGCCGATGAGATGGCCGTCCGGGTGGCGCGCGGTGACGATGGTCACGCCCGTGGCAAACATGCCCAGGGCGGCGCGGAACTCGGCAGGAGAGAAGCTGGGCTCGGCGGCCCGATAGGGTGGCGTCACGGCGGGGTCAGGAAGGCATCACGGCAGCGTCGCGGCCGGCAGACGCTGGCCACGACGACCCCTCGATTATTCACCGGGGTGCCGCCGGGCCGCTTGTGGGGGTATCGTGCGGGAATAATCAGACCCACCGGCACGTAAGCCAGTCAGGCGCCCCCGGTGCCGCAGGCCCGCCCATGTTCGCACCCGCCAGCTTTCGCCAGCAGATGCTTGCCGCCATCCCGCGGATGCGCCGCTATGCCCGCTCGCTGGTCTTCGACACCCATGCAGCCGACGACCTGGTGCAGACCGCGCTGGAACGTGCACTGGCGCACTGGCATCAGTTCGACCAGGGTCGGGACCTGCTGGCCTGGCTGCTGAGCATCGTGCACAACGCCCATCTCGACGAACGGCGCAAGCTGTCGCGCTTCACCTCCCTCGACGAGCTCGATCCCCAGGCGCTGCGCCAGGCCGGCGACGCCTTCGACGCCAGCGGCACTCGCCTGGACCTGCTGCGTGCGCTGGCCCGGTTGCCCGAGGCCCAGCGCGAACCGCTGCTGCTGGTGAGCGTCGAGCAGTTCTCGTATGCCGAATGCGCCCGCATCCTGAACCTGCCGATCGGCACCGTGATGTCGCGCATCTCGCGCGGCCGCGCCACCTTGCGCGCGTTGCTGGAAGACAGCACGGGCACACGGCCGGGCTCGTCGACCCCCCGGCCGAGCCACCTCAAGCGAGTGGTCTGACGATGGACACGCCCACCTCTTCCACCCTGGACGCCGCCGACCGCGACCTGCGGCTGTGCGCCTTTCTGGACGATGAACTCTCGGGCGACGACCGCGCCGCAGTGCAGCGCTGGCTGGCCGACGACCCGGCCGCGGCCGCCCGGCTGGCCGCGCTGCGCGCCGACCGCGACGCCCTGCGCGGCCTGATGGGCGGCATCATCGAAGAGCCCGTGCCGGAGCGGCTGCTGCGTACCGCCCAGGGCCGGCGCTGGAGCGATCACGGCGGCGCCCGCTGGGCGGCCGGCGTGGCGGTGTTCGTGCTCGGCGCGCTCGCCGGCGGCATGGTGGTGTCGTCATGGGGGCCGCGCGAGCCGGTGGCGTCGCGGCAGACCAATGCCTGGGTGCAGCGTGCCGCCGTGGCCCACGGCGTCTACACGCCGGAGAAGCGGCACCCGGTAGAGGTCGGCGCCCAGGAAGAGCATCTGTCACGCTGGCTCACTCGTCGGCTGGACGTGCCCGTGAAGCTGTTCGACCTGCGCTCGCGCGGCTTTGCGCTGATGGGCGGGCGGCTGCTGCCCGATGCCCAGGGCCCGGGCGCCCAGCTGATGTATGAGCGCACCGACGGTACACGGGTCACGGTCTACCTGCGCCGGGCCGAGGTGTCCACGCCGGCCGCCTTCCGCTATGAACGCCAGGGGTCGCTGGGCCTGTTCTACTGGGTCGACGAACGCACCGGCTATGCACTGGCCGGTGAACTGCCCCGCGAGGAACTGCTGGCACTGGCCCAGGACATCTACGCCCAGGGCCACGCGCCGTGAGGGCAAGGGTGGCCCGCTCCTAGAATGCGCGGCATGACACAAGCCGCCACGGCCCCGCCCCCGACTCCCGCCTACAAACGCAAGCTGTTCTGGGTCGCGCTGCTGTACTTCTCGGAAGGCCTGCCGCTCGGCGTCTTCTACGACATCTTCCCGGTCTACTTTCGACAGCAGGGCGTGAACCTGGCCGACATCGGCCTGCTCAGCCTGCTGGGCCTGGCCTGGACGATCAAGTTCCTGTGGGCACCGGCCGTCGACTGGGCACGCCGGCATCGCTGGTGGATCGCCGGCGCGAACCTCGGCATGGCCGCGGTCATGTGGCTGTTTGCCGCCGACCTCGGTTTCGGCCCCTGGGTGTGGGTGGCCATCGGTGTGTTCACGATGCTGTCGGCCACCAACGACATCGCCACCGATGGCTACACCATCGAGCTGCTCGACAAGCGCGAGTACGGCATGGCCAACGGATTTCGGATCGGCTTCTACCGGGTGGGCATGCTCACCGCCGGTGTCGTGCTGATGCTCTCAGGCTGGTTCGGCTGGCCGCTCGCCTACCTGCTGGGCGGTTTCGTGTTCGTGCTCAATGCCTGCCTGGTACTGATGGCCCCGCGCGAAGCCGTGCGCCCGGGCGCCCCGCCGGGCAGCGTGGGCCGCGAACTGGCCATGCTGCGCGAACAGCCGTTGTGGCTGCTCGCGCTCGGCCTGGTGCTGCTGGGCCTGCTGTGGCCGGTGCTCGGGCCGACAGCGCGGGCGCTGGGCTGGACGGAGCTGGCGCCGTATGCGGGCACCTGGTGGTTCCGCGGCGCCATTCCGGTGAGCCTGATGTTTGCCGGGGCGGGCCTGCTGGTGCGCGCGGCCCACGGCCCCGGCGCTGCGGCGATGCGCGACGGGCCGGTGTTCGGCGCCTGGGTCGACCTGCTGGCGCGCCCGGGCATGATCGCGATCCTGGTGTTCATCCTGCTGTTCAAGCTGGGCGACGCCGCGATGGGCTTCATGGTCAAGCCTTTCTGGGTGGACTCGGGCTTCTCGAACCAGCAGATCGGGCTGGTCAGCGTGAACGTGGGGCTGGCGCTGTCGATCGCCGGTGGCCTGGTGGGGGGCTGGTACGTGGACCGCGCCGGCATCTTCAAGGGCCTGTGGGTGCTGGGGTTGTGGCAGGCGCTGTCCAACCTGGGATATGCCGCGGCCGCCTGGTATGTGCCGCGTGTGCTGCCGGGCGCGGACGGCATCGTGCAGGCCACCGACATCGCGCTGCATCACCAGGCCGCCGTGTATGCCGCCAGCGCCCTGGAGAGTTTCACCGGCGGCCTGGGCACCGGTGCCTTCCTGGCCTTCCTGATGGCCATCACCAACCGCGCCAAGGCCACGACCGAATATGCGATTCTTTCGTCGATCTTTGCCTTCAGCCGGGCCGTCGCCGGCTGGGCCGGTGGCATCGGCGCCCAGGAAATGGGCTTCGCCGCATACTTCTTCCTGACGTTCTGGTTGTCGTTTCCCGCCTACCTGCTGCTGCCGCAGGTCCGGCGCATGCTGGAACAAGCTGATCACAAGGAGGTCTGAACCATCATGAAGATCCAACCCGTGTACCACTGCGCCCTGTGCGCCCAGCTCGACGCCCTGAATGATGGCCAGCCGGCCCGTCCCGAGCGGCGCCTGTTCACCGGCGCCCTGCTGGCCGGCACCGCGGCAGCCACCCTGCCGGGGCTGGCCGGTGCCCAGTCCGACAACAACGCGCCGCAGGCCGGCATCGACGTGGGCGGCACCTCGAAGTTCACCAAGCTGGTGCCGGCCGAACAGGTCGAGGCCGCCGCCGAGAAGCAGTACGCCCAGATGATGGCGCAGGCCCGCGCCCAGAAGGCCCTGGGCCCGGACAACCATCCGCAGGTGCTGCGTCTGCGTGCGATCGCCCAGCGGCTGATTCCGTTCGCCTACCCGTGGAACCCGCGCGCGCGCCAGTGGAAGTGGGAGATCAACCTGCTGGGCTCCAAGCAGATCAATGCGTTCTGCATGCCCGGCGGCAAGATCGCCTTCTACACCGGCATCCTCGAGCAGCTCAAGCTGACCGATGACGAGGTGGCGATGATCATGGGCCACGAGATCGCCCATGCACTGCGCGAACACGCACGTGAACGCATGGGCAAGAACGCGGCCACCGGGATCGGCGTGAGCATCCTGTCCAGCCTGCTGGGCCTGGGCAACACCGGCGACGCGCTGCTCAACATGGGCGGTCAACTGCTGACGCTGAAGTTCAGCCGCGAGGATGAAAGCGAGTCCGACCTGGTCGGCATGGACCTGGCGGCGCGCGCCGGCTACCACCCGCGCGCCGGCGTCACGCTGTGGCAGAAGATGATGGCCGCCAGCAAGGGCGCGCCGCCGCAGTTCCTGTCGACCCACCCTGCGGGCGACAGCCGCATCCGCGACATCGAGGCCAACCTGCCCAAGGTGATGCCGCTGTACGAGCGTGCGCCCAAGCCGCAGGGCACGACGTCCCAGCCGCAGGTCGAGCACGGCGCCTGAGGCGCCAGCGGCGCCGCAGCCCCTCAGGTGCCTCGCACGTAGGGGTTGCTGCGCCGCTCGGCGCCGAAGCTGCTTTCCGGCCCATGGCCGGGAATGAACACCACGTCGTCCCCCATGGGCCACAGCCGCTGCGTGATCGAGTCGATCAGGGTCTGGTGATCGCCGCCGGGAAAGTCGGTGCGGCCGATCGAACCGGCAAACAGCACGTCACCCACGAAGGCGCGCCGCGCCTCGGGCGAAAAGAACACCACATGACCCGGCGTGTGCCCCGGGCAGTGCCGCACCTGCAGCTTGCAGCGGCCGATCGTCACGGTGTCGCCGTCGTGCAGCCAGCGTGTGGGCGTGAAGCTTTCGCTGGGCGGGAAGCCGAACATCGCGCCCTGCTGCGGCAGGCCGTCGATCCAGAACTGGTCACCCGGATGCGGCCCGACGATCGGCAGGTGGTGCGTCTTTGCAAGCGTTGCGGTCGCACCGGCATGGTCGATGTGCGCATGCGTGAGCCAGATCTGCTCGAGCGTCACCTCCAGCCGTTCGACCGCCGCGAGCAGCTTCGGCAGGTCGCCGCCCGGGTCGATGATGGCCGCGCGCTGCGTGTCGTCGCACCAGACGATGGAGCAGTTCTGGGCAAAGGCCGTGCAGGGGACAGTGAGGTAGCGCAACATCCGCGATCTCTGACAGGTTGTTGGAAGGAAACCCGCGCATTGTGGACGAGTCGCCGGGGCCATGCGCCGCCGTGTTGAACGCCTTGATGCGCGACAAGCCCGCGGACGACCACTGCACCCGAGACCCGGACAACAAAAAGCCCGGCGGGTTTCCCGGCCGGGCCTTCGAGAGAGGGCGTGGCAGCTTACTTGAGGTGGCTGCTGATGAGCTTGGTCATCTCGAACATCGACACCTGAGCCTTCTTGAAGATCTCCTTCAGCTTGGCATCGGCGTTGATCATGCGCTTGTTGACTGCGTCCTGCAGCTTGTTCTTCTTGATGTACTCCCACACCTTCTTGGTGACCTCGGTGCGCGGCATCGGCTTGTCGCCGATGATCGCTGCCAGGGTGGCGCTGGGCGTCATGGCCTTCATGAACGCCGCGTTGGGAGTGCGCTTGGCAGCAGGCTTCTTGGCCGGGGCCGCCTTCTTCGCGGGGGCCGCCTTCTTGGCCGGAGCTGCCTTCTTCGCCGGTGCCGCCTTCTTGGCCGGCGCCGCCTTCTTGGCCGGTGCCGCCTTCTTGGCGGGCGCGGCCTTCTTCGCTGCCG